>CAIMTB010000518.1 GCA_903844265.1 uncultured Verrucomicrobiota bacterium | reverse complement strand
CGGACTCGCCCCGGAAACCGTCGCCGCGCTGCATGCCCTCTTCCGGGCCTGCAACCAGGCGCGCTACGCACGCCAGGCCACGCCCGGCGACCTGAATGCGCTGCGACTGCAGGCGCTCGAGGCCACCCGCGCGCTCCAGGCCCCACCGACTGAAGTGCGGTGACGAGCTCCGGTTTTCCGCCCTGATTCTGGGCTTGGACACCGTCCAAAGCTGAAGAAGAGTCCCGGAACCAGTTTTCCTATGAAACCCGAAGTCATCCTGTGGGGCTATGTCGTGCTGCTGCTCATCGGCGGCGTCATCGGCTACGTCAAAGCCAAGAGCCCCATCTCCCTGATCATGTCGCTCCTCTTCGGCGCCCTCCTGGCGCTGTCCGCGGCGGGCAAGCTCGGCCCCCCGTGGGTCGGGGATATCCTCCTCATCGCGCTGATCGGGGTCTTTGCAAAACGCTTTCAGAAGACCAAGAAACTCATGCCCGCGGGCGTGCTCACCCTGGTCACCATCGCCGCCTTGTTGGTGCGCGCGATGATGATGCTCGGCTGATCCCGGTTGACCCCAGGCGGCGCTTCACCTGGGCAGCGCGAACGCCACATAGGCGTCGCCGCTCTTCGTCCCGAGTTTCCCGCCACCGCAGGCGATCACCACATACTGCCGCCCGTCGACCGAGTAGGTTGACGGCGTGGCATATCCCGCCGCCGGCAGCGATTCCTGCCAGAGAACCTTTCCCGACCGGGCATCGAAGGCGCGGATCTTCTCGTCCTTGGTGGCGGCGATGAACACCACGTTGCCGGCGGTCACGACCGGGCCGCCGTAATTCTCGGTGCCGGTCGGCGGAATCCCCTTCGCGGTGAGTTCCGGTATCTCGCCCAGCGGCACCTGCCACGCAATCTCGCCGCGGTTCAGGTCGATCGCGCTCAGCGTTCCCCACGGTGGTTTCACTGCAGGAAAGCCGTCGGGGTCCGTCCACCGGTTATAGCCCGTGTGACCATAGGGCGAACGGATGGTCGCCATCGAAGGCACCGGATCCGGATGACGCTCCGCCGCGCCGCCCACCGCCGGGGCGGCCACCACCGGTGCGGTTTCCTTCCCGAGCAGCAACCTCGCCAAACCACGCCGATCCGGTTCCGCAAGAAAACTGAACGACGGCATGTTGCCGCGCCCGGTCCCGAGCAACTGCACGATCTCATCCTCCTTCAGCTTCTGCCCGATGTTCACCAGGGTCGGGATGTTCCGGCCCACCTCGCCCAAGCGGGTCAGTCCGTGGCACGCCGCACAGACCGCGTTGTAGAACTGCTCGGGCGTGCCGATGTTGCCCTGGCCGGCACCCGCCTTCGTCTCGATCATCTGCAGGATCCACGGCATCTCGTTGGCGTTGACGTACAGCCAGCCCTTCCGTGAATCCACCGCCGCGCCGCCCCACTCCGCGCCGCCGTCGAACCCCGGGAAAATCACCGTCCCATTGGTGCTCGGGGGCAGCCACGGCTGATGCGGCAGGATCTGGCGCCACCGTGCAAACACGGCCGCACTCGCCTCCGGAGTCCGGTCCGTCACGATCTGTTCGCTGAACAACTGACGCGCGAACGGCGGGGGCTTCAACGGCACGGGCTGCGTCGGCCACGCGGATTCCCCCACCAGATCCGACTTCGGCGTCGGCCGTTCCTCGATCGGGAACAGCGACTTCCCGGTCTCCCGTTCGAACACATAGACGAATCCTGTTTTCGTGGTCTGCGCCACCGCGTCCACACGACGTCCCTCGTGTTCGACCGTGACGAGCGTCGGCGGCGACGGGAAATCCCGATCCCAGATGTCATGATGCACCGCCTGGAAGTGCCATTTCAGCTTTCCCGTCGCTGCATCCAGCGCGAGAAGACAGTTGGCAAACAGGTTCGAACCCAGCCGATCCCCGCCCCAGAAATCGAACGCCGCGGATCCTGTCGGCGCGAACACAATCCCGCGCGCCTCGTCCACCGCCATCCCCGCCCAGCAATTCGCCCCCCCGATGAAACGCCACGCGTCCGGCGGCCAGGTCTCGTACCCAAACTCCCCGGGATGCGGGATGGTGTGGAAGCTCCACACGATGCGCCCCGTCCGCACGTCGTACGCACGGATGTCGCCCGGCGACGCGGGACCCGGTCCTTCCGACACGCGCGTCGGGAGAATCAGCAGGTTGCGGTACAACGCCCCCGGCGTGTTTCCCAACACGAACTGCTCGGACGGCGGACGATCAAGGCCCTCGCGAATATCCACCCGGCCTTCCTTGCCGAACGACCCGATCAACCGCCCCGTCTCCGGATCCACCGCATGTAGAAAATATCCCGCCGTGAATAAAATGCGTCGCTCGGTCCCGCTCCGCCACAGCACCACGCCGCGATTCACGCCCAGAGGATTGCCTGCCGCCAACCCTTCGAACGGATCGAACCTCCACCGCTCCCGTCCCGTCGCCGCATCCACCGCAACCAACTTCAACGAGGGCGTCGTGGCATACATCACGCCATCCACGATGATCGGATTGCACTGGATCTGCGTGCGGTTCTCCGGGCTCCCGTCGCCGCTCCGATAGACCCAGGCGGGTCGCAACTGCGCCACGTTGTCCGCGTCGATCTGCCGAAGCACCGAGTAATGCGTCTGGCCTGGATCTCCGAGGGGCACCGCCCAGTCCTTGTCGGCATCGGCGGGAACACGCGACACAGGAAATACCGCGAGCAACAGGGCGAATAGCTTCGAGCGCATGGTGGCGGGCAATTGTGCGAAACCCCTGCATAAACGCCAGCCCGATGCAGGGCCGCACTGCCAACCCGTGCATCCACAGATTGACGGCAGGGCGCGCACTCCGCTGCGCGCCGTCCTTCCCGGACGCACCCAGGCCCGGCGCCCTCGGAGACATGAATAAGGGGACAGGTCTTGTATTAATATAAAGGGACAGGTCTTTCATTGGATAAGAACACCCTCCCCAACAGAAACGCCGTCCCGGTTTCCCGGGGCGGCGCTCGAAATCCGAAGGTTCTCAGGGAGCCTGGCCTACTTCTTCTCCGACTGCTTGGCCTTTTCCTTGTCGATCAGCTTCTGGGCGTCATCGGCCTTGATCACCTCGATCTTGGCACCCTTCTTCAGCTCGTCAGCCGACGGCACCTTGATGATGTCGCTCGTGACGGGCTGGCCCGCGGCTGCACCGGCCGACGCGGCGGGGGCGGCGGTCGGCGGCTCGATCTTGAGCAACTCGACGTCGAAGATCAGCACCTGGCCAGGCCCGATCGACGGCGGCGCGTTCTGGCCGTAGGCGAGATCTCCGGGAATGTAGAACTGGAACTTCGACCCGACCGGCATCAGCTGGAGACCTTCGGTCCAACCCTTGATCACGCCGTTCAGCGGGAACGTCGCCGGTTTCGGGCCGTCGCCCAACTTGACGACCTTGTACTGGAGTCCGGAGGCCGTTGTCTTGATGCCTTCCTTGGCCTTGTTGTCGGCGAGGAACTTCTCGCCGGCTTCCTTGTTCTTGGTGCCATCGGCCGCGAGCTTGGCCTGGTACCTGGTCTGGGTCTCGGTCTGGAACTGCGTCATGGCTTCCTTGATCTGGGCGTCCGTGATCAGGTTGCCGGTGCCAGCCTGGGAGTCCCGGATGCCGCGAGTGTACGCATCCCAATCGATGTCGGCACCGCGGTTCTTCCACATGCTGCCGGCGTTGACTCCGAGGCCGTAGCTCGCCTTTTGGCGGGTGTCCTTGAGGTCATCGGCCGATTTGATTTCAGCGGCGCGCGCGCCGAGGACGCCGAGCGACAGCAGGGCGGCGGTAGTTAGCAGGGTCGTTTTCATGATCAATCGATTTGAGGGCGGCATTTTCCACACCTGCCGACGAATTTCAACGGTCGCGTCTTCAATGCCGTCCGCGGACATGCCCGTTCGCCTGGAACCACTCCACCGCGTCCGCCAGCGCCTGCCGGGGCGACGTCTGCGGCAGGCCCAATTCCCGGACCGCCTTCGAGGGGTCGAAGAACATCTTGTGCCTTGCCATCCGAACCCCCGCCAGCGGCGCCTTTGGCGGACGCCCGGTGACCTTGGACAATCCCTCGTTCAATATCGCCCCGAACCACGCCAATCCATACGGCACCTGCCAGCGCGGCGCTGGAATTCCGGTCAACTCGGAGAGCACCGCCAACGCCTCCACCAACGTCCAGTTTCCGGTGGAATTCCCGAGGATGTACCGTTCGCCCAAGCGGCCGCGCTCCGCGGCAAGGACATGGCCCCGCGCCACGTCCCGGACATGGACGTAGTTCAGGCCGGTGTCCATGGTCGCCGGCAGGGCGCGATTCAGGAAATCGACGATGACCTGGCCCGTCGGGGTCGGCTTCACATCCCGCGGTCCCACCGGCGCGCTGGGATTCACGATCACCACCGGCGCCCCCTTCGCCGCCAACTCACGCGCCACGACTTCAGCCCGCCACTTCGACAGCTTGTAGTGGTTCGACATCTGACCCTCGCTGACCGGCGCCTCCTCGTCGGTCGGAATCACACTGCCATCCTCACCCACTTTCGGCAGTCCAATGCAACCCACCGTCGAGGTGTAGACGATCCGACGGCACCCCGCACGCTCGGCCTCCTCGATCACGGTTCGTGTTCCGTCCACGTTCGCCCGGTACATCGGCGCGTAATCCGGCAACCAGAGCTGGTAGCTCGCCGCGACGTGAAAGCACCAGTCGCAGCCGCGAAGACCGCGCGCCAACGCCTCCCGGTCTTCCAAGTTGCCCGGTACCTCGGTGAATCGTGCGCCGGCCAACCCGCGACGGTCGCTGTTCGGCCTGAGCAACGCGCGCACCTCATGGCCAGCGGCGTTCAGCGCTTCGACGAGGTTGGCCCCGACAAATCCCGACGCCCCGGTGACGAAACACAGCATGCCGCCACCGTAGCCTGCGACCAGCGCCTGCATCAACGACCGCCATGACTCGAAGCACGTCGACGAAGGCACTAAATCCGATGTTCCGACTTGAGGCTGACGGCGAAATAGGCTCTCATGCGCGCGTCGACGGAAGCGTCTCGTTCTTTCGCAACCCGCAAGGGTCCGCCTCGTTCCGTGCGCAAGGCTCCCAGGCCGCGCCGGGCACGATCCGATTTGCCCTGCCTATGCTCGTGATTGGGTACAACATCCTCGAACCGTAAGCTCATATATTAAGGGACTCAGCCGCAGATGGTGGCCGACAGGCCTTTATTGGACTTCGTAAGCTACCGGGCGTGTCCCGACTTGATTCCTCGCAGTTCACCGGGACTGTACCGCACACGGCATTCACGGTGGGGCTCTCTCTGCGAAACCCCAGGCGCCCAGCGTCTGGGGTTTCTGCTTTTTGCCCATGCAGGCGCCCGTGCATCCACAGATTGACGGTAGGGCGCGCACTCCGCTGCGCGCCGTCCTTCGCGGACGCACCCAGGCACGGCGCCCTCGGAGAGGCCGCCCTACCACCGACAACTCGTGGATGCACCGTGCAGGCGCCGCCACCGGTTTCGACTGGGGCTTTCCACGGCCTCCGCGCTAGGCTCTCCGCATGGGCCAGGGCGAACTCTTCAAACACTCCGCCCATCCCCCCGTGTCAGCCGATCCAGAATCGTCCGAGGCCCCGAAGTCACGGCCCGTTCCGACGTCGCACCGACCTGCGCCCCTCGCCGCCCGCATGCGCCCGCGGTCACTCGACGAGTACTGCGGCCAGCAACACATCCTCGGTCCCGGCCAGTTGCTTCGCCGTGCCATCGAGGCCGACCGCGTCCAGTCCGTCATTTTCTTCGGTCCGCCGGGCACGGGAAAGACAACGCTCGCCCAGATCATCGCGAACCAGACGCGAAGCCGGTTTGAGCGTCTCAGCGGCGTCGAATCGAACGTCGCCGACATGCGCCGCGTCCTGGCCTCGGCCAGCAACCGCCTCGTCAACACGGGGCAGCCGACGATCCTTTTCATCGACGAAATCCATCGCTTCAACAAAGCCCAGCAGGACGTCCTTCTTCCCGACGTCGAGGCCGGCGTGGTCCGGCTCATCGGAGCCACGACCCACAACCCGTTCTTCTTCGTCAACGCCCCGCTCGTCTCGCGTTCACAGATCTTCGAGCTGCGACCCATCCCCGAGGACGACCTGCTCAGCCTCCTTGAACGCGCCATCCGGGACCCTGAGCGGGGTTTGGGACATCAACGGATTGAAGCCGCGCCGGAGGCCCTCCGTCATCTGGGCCGGGTGTCCGACGGCGATGCGCGCAAGGCCCTCAATTCGCTTGAGATCGCCGCGCTCACCACGCCTCCCGATCACGACGGCATCATCCACGTCACGCTGGCCATCGCCGAGCAGTGCATCCAGAAGAAGGCCATCGTCTATGACGGCGACGGCGATGCGCACTACGACACCATCTCCGCGTTCATCAAGTCGGTGCGCGGCAGCGATGTCGACGCCGCGTTGTACTGGCTCGCCAAGATGATCCACGCCGGCGAGGACCCGCGCTTCATCACCCGGCGCCTCATGATCCTCGCCGCCGAGGACATCGGCCTCGCCGATCCGCTCGCCATCGTCGTGACCGTCGCCGCCCATCAGGCCTCTGAGTTCGTCGGCTGGCCCGAGGCCCGGATCCCGGTGGCGGAGGCCACGATCTACCTGGCCACCGCCAACAAGAGCAACTCGTCGATCACCGCCATCGACGCCGCGCTCGAGGATGTCCGCAACGGCCGCACTCTGCCGGTGCCTGAACACCTCCGCGACGCGCATTATCAGGGCGCAAAACGTCTCGGCCATGGTGTTGGTTACGAATATGCCCACGCACATCCCGGGCATTTCATCGCCCAGGACCACCTGGGCGCGGCCCGTCGCTACTACGAACCCACCGACCTGGGGTTCGAAAAAAAGATCAAGGATCGCCTCGAACAATGGCGCGGCCAGCTCGATTCGGTGCGCCCTCCCTCGAGCCTGCCGGACGCGGGCCCAAGCGCATGAGCCCCGAGCCGGATACCGCGGAATCCAAGGCGTCGATCCGCGCGCGGATGCGCGAAGCCCTCGACCAACTCACACCGGCAGCGCGCGCCGCCGATTCAGCGCTCCTCCGGGATCGGCTCGGTGCAGACCCTGAATTCCGCGCGGCAGGGTGGGTTCTCGGCTTCATCCCCCTTCGTTCGGAACCGGACCTCCTTTCCCTGATCACGGCAGCCGCAGCCGCGGGTCGCACGGTGTTGTTGCCGCGATGGGACCCCGCCGCGGGCGAATATTTTCCAGCCATCGCGCCTCACGACGGATCGCTTGTCCCCGGGCCGTTCGGCATCCCTCAACCGGCGCCGGAGGCGGCGGCTGTCCCCCATGATCGGCTGGACTTGATCCTCGTCCCCGGCCTAGCCTTCGACCGTGAGGGACGGCGAATAGGTCGAGGCAAGGGGTTCTACGACCGACTCCTGGCCAAGGCCCCGCAAGCCCGGAAATGGGGCGTCGCCTTCGACCTCCAGATCGTCGACGAAATCCCGATCGAAACCCACGACGTGAATCTCGACCGAATCGCAACCCCAAGCCGATGGCTCCAGCCCGGCACCGCAGGTAATCGCTGACGATGGATCCGGCCACGTCAGCCTATCTTCTCGCCGGCGGGACTGGGCTGCTTGTCGCCAGCAGCGTCCTGCTCTCGGTCCGTCAACGTCGCGAAAATGATCGGTGGCGCCGCGAAATCGAAGCCCAGACCCATACCGTCCTTGGCGATGCTCGGAAGGAGGCCGAGACCATCGTCCGCGACGCCCGCCTCGCCGCAAATGACGAGGCCCTCCGTTCCCGCGAACAATCGGAACAGACCCATTCCCGACGTCGCCTCGAACTCGACGAACTGGAGAAGCGCCTCGGTGACCGCGAACGCCTCGTCAACCAACAGCTCGAACGCCTGGCCGGTGACGAGGACCGCCTCCGCGAGCGCGCGGAGGATCTGCGCCAACAGGTCGTCGCCACCGCCCAGCAAGCCGCCGAAACGAGCCGGCTCCAGGAACAACTCCGCGCGGAACTCACCCGCGTCTCGCGCCTTTCACCCGCCGAGGCCCTCGACCTTGTCCTCCGCCAGGTCCGCGAGGAAACGCTCCGCGACGCCAACGACCTCGCCCGTCATATCCTCGAGGACGCCCAGCGCCAGGCCGAGGAGAAGGCCCGCCGAATCCTCGCCACGGTCATCCACCGCTACGCCGGCGAATACACTTTCGAAAGCACCACCGCCTCCATCGCAATCAACAGCGACGAGATCAAGGGGCGCATCATCGGCCGCGAGGGCCGCAATATCCGCGCCTTCGAAACCGCCACGGGCGTCACCGTCCTCATCGACGACACCCCCAACGCCGTCGTCATTTCAGGGTTCGACCCCGTCCGCCGAGCCGTCGCCCGCGAGGCGATGGCCCGACTCGTCGCCGACGGGCGCATCCATCCGACCCGCATCGAGGAGGTCGTCTCCCAGGTCGAACGTGAAATGGAGGACAGCATCCTCCGCCTCGGCGAAGAAGCCGTCGCCAAGGTCGGCCTGCCCGCGCTCCACGTCGACACGACCCGGCTGCTCGGCCGCCTCCGCTTCCGCCACAGCTACTGCCAAAACATCCTGGACCATTCCATCGAGGTGGCCCGCCTCTGCGGATTGCTCGCCGCGGAACTCGGATTCGACATCGAGGCCGCCAAGCGATCCGGTCTCCTCCACGACATCGGGAAAGCGGTCACCCACGAGATGGAAGGCCCTCACGCCCTCGTCGGGGCCGAGCTCATCCGCCAGCACGGCGAGGAACCCGCCATCGTCAACGCCGTCGCCTCCCACCATCAGGAGGTGGAATCCGAAGGTCCCTTCGGCATCCTCGTCAGCACCGCGGACGCCATCAGCGCTTCGCGTCCAGGCGCGCGCTCGGAGACGATGTCCACCTATCTCACGCGCGTCGAAAACCTCGAGCGCCTCGGGGCTTCCTTCCCCGGCGTCGAGAAATGCTTCGCCGTCCAGGCCGGACGCGAACTCCGCGTCCTCGTCCGCCCCGAAAAACTCGACGACGAGCAGTGCTTCGCGCTGGCCCGATCAATCTGCCGCAAGATCGAGGACGAACTGCAGTATCCCGGCCAGATCCGAGTCACGCTCACCCGCGAGACCCGTTGCGTCGAATACGCGAAGTAGCTCCTTCCGAGGCGCCTGATTCGTGGGCAGGGAACAGGACGGACATCCGCTCTTCCCCGGGCCGGACGGTGGAAGAGGGCGAGGAAAAAGGAGGGGCTCCAAGCCCGACCGATTCCGCGAATGCGATCAGCGGGACGGTCTCTCGTCCTGGAGGCGCAACGCTCCATTCTCGCGGATGACCCCAAGGTGCGCGTTGATGGCGGCCTCGACAGGGTCTTCACCGGTCTGGCCAAGCCGGCGGCGCATCTCACGCCGCAACCACGAGTACCCCGAATTCCAAGCATAGAGAATGTGCCCGTGCGGCTTGCCATGCACGGTCTCGATGTCCTCGTTGAAGGCAGGGTTGTCGCGGACTTCGAGCCGGATGCGCTCGACGAGCCGGGCATCGACCTCGGCCGCTGGAAGTCCGTGGACGCCGGCAAGCAGGTAATTGCTGGCGTCGCAAAGAAACCAGGACCCTCCGAACACATACTGGCCGCTGTGACCTGGGAGCAGGGAACCATCCGCCCGGGAGATCACCCGCAGGCCGTGGGGTGATTTCACCTTCTCGGACGTCCGGTAATGGGTGAGCACCTGTTCGTCGGTGAGTATCTTCCGGCCGAAGACCGCATAGGTGAGCGTGGCTCCGTAGAGGGTGTCCTGTCCGAGGACGTCTTGTTTCTTGAGGCTGGTGGGCATGAAGCCCCGCCCGCGATTGAACATCGACTGATAGCCCGCGATTGCGCCGTCGATGTCGCGCTCCGTGGCCGGCAGGCCGATCTCGCGGGCGGCCATGAGCGCCCCGCAGTGGAATCCCTGGTTCGACGTCGGTGAATCGTCGTCGTCGTACTCGAGGACATCCATGTAGGTTTTCCATCCCTTGTTGCTCGGGGAACCCGGGAGTGGAGGGGGGACATACAATCCGTTCTTCTCATGGGCGCGGATGAAATCATAAGCCTTCCGCGCGAGGTCCAGGTTCGGCTGGCCACCGGCCCGCTTCATCAGGGCGGCCCAGATGAGATAGTACTGGCTGTTCTCCTCGTAATCCATGCGCGTCCAGAAGACCGCCCGGTTGGATTCGATGGTCTTCTCGGGATCGTCGAGGCCGATGGCAGCCCAGAAGCCGTCGGAGACCCACTGCTTCCAGCCGTATCCAGGTCCGGAGACGAAGATATAGCGTCCGTCGCGGGGATGGTTGTCGGCGTCGAGGGCAAGGTTCCGGCGAAGGAGATAAAGGGAGGTGTTGCGCAGGATCGCCTCGATGGCGGAGGAGTTCCATCCCTTCCCGTTGGCAACAGCCACATGCGCAGCGAGCTGGGCGTCGTAGTGGGTCCGGGCCGGGCCTGCAAAAACCCAGGTGGTGTAGCGACGCGTCTCGCCCGCGGCAAGAGATTGCCAGCCGTCCATCCGATACTGGTACGTGTCCCGGGCGTCCTCCGGCGGCCTGAGTGTCAGATCATACGCTGCCCGGCCATCACCCGTCATGACCGCGAGCCTGTGAGCCTGCGGATCGACCAGGATCTGGCACCGATTTTCCCAGAGACCGGGGGAGTCGGCGATGACTCCGAAAACCCTATTGGACGTGAGCAACATCGCCACCGGGAATGTCTCCCATTTTCCGCCACGGACGGTGTCGAGCAGGACGCGTTCGGGGTGGGCCCCGGAGAAGGAGGAGTAGGTTCCGTCCCGGTCGGGCTCGAGCGGGAATGAAACCGCGAAGCGGGCCGGGGCGGTGGCCGTGACTTCGAGGGTCCGTTCCACAAGGGCAGGGGTCTTCTGTCGGAGCCGCCAGATGAAGGTGAGACCTGCGCGGTGGACGGGACCGGTCTCGATGTCATCGCCCGCCTGATGAACGGAGGAAAAAAGCAGGGGCGCAGGCGGTTGATCGGGAAGGATCAGCTCGACGCCTGCGGGTGCGGCATCGCTGGAGCGGCCGACCCTTTCGTCGTGGTCCCGGTATTCGATGCGCAGCGAGCCGTCTCGGACTTCGGCTTGCGGGCGGATTTCCGGGGCGGCGTGGAGTCGGGGGAGTGAGTGGACGAGGGCGATGGACAAGGCCGCCGCCGCGGCGTTGCGGACTATCGGGCGAAGGAGGGTCGCTTTCATGATGTTTGGCTTTTCGAGGACCCTTCACGGTGCGGCGACGAGCTGGAAGGCGCCGCTGCGTTGGAGGTTGTAGATGACGATGGCCTGCGCGGCGTGGTTGGCGGCGGGATCGCGGAGGCGGGCGAGGGTCACGGCGCGATCCCTTGCGTTGTCGTCGGGACGGTATTTCTCGTGGAGCCGGCGGTGCTCGGCGGCCTTGTCCGCGTGGCCGAGTTGCGCGTGGATGAGCGCGAGGTTGTAGTGGGCGGACACGTTCTCGCTGTCGATGGCGAGTGTCTGCTCGAAGCGTCGGATCGATTCGTTGAGGAGGCGTTCGCGTTCGCCTTTCCGGCCTTCGCCACGTTCCATCTTGGCGCGCTCGAGGAGTGTCTGGCCGAGTTCGTTGATGACCTCGTAGTCGCGGCTGAAATCAAAGCCGCGCTGCTCGAGTTCGGGGTAGCGGTCCTCCAGGATGCTGGTGAACTCGCTGATGGCCTGGTCGAGGAAGCCGTTCTGCTTGTTCACCAGCCCGGTGAACCAGGCCAGCGTCCAACGGGGCGCGGGCGGCGTGAAGCGGTTGGGGTCGGCGGCCCGCTGGAGGTACCCGACGGCATCGTCCAGGCGTCCCTCCTTGTAGGCGACGCGGGCGAGGTTCACGGGGCCGTCGAAGCGACCTAGTTTCTCGACGGCTGTGAAGGCCTCGGAAGCCTGGATGAGTTCACCCTTCTCACTCCCTTTGTCACCCTTGTTGAGGAGTCCGATTCCGTAGTCGTTCCATCGCTGCCACGTCGGTATTTCCGGGGTGCGGTTGGTGATGGCGCCCGTGACTGTCGCGAGGCCGGCGACGGGGAAGGTCACGGCATCGCGGGCGATGAGCCGGATGGGCAGGTCGTTGGTGAGTTGGAGCGGCGCGCCGTTCGTATAACCGCTGCCGAAGACATAGTTGTAGTAGATCGTGTCGAACTTGCGGTAGTTCAGGCGCGCCTCGAAGGTGAGGGGCGCCTTGAGATCGTCGGGCACCGTGAATCCATAATGCACGACGACGCCGGCTCCGGGCGGGATCTGGTTGTTATAGAGCGGCGTGAAGATGTCCTGGGCGTTGCGGCGGTCGACACGGTTGCCATCCTTGTCGAGCATGTAGACGTTGACGAAATGGGACCAGGGATCGACCTCGTTGTGCGGCCCGCGCCCGCCGCTGCGGCCCACGATGCGGTCGCCGCTGCGCGCGAGCACCTCGACCCAGACCTCGTTGGAGTCGGTGGTGCCCTGGGTGAAGAGGTGGGCCAGGCGGAGGGTTCGGATGACGACCTCGAGAAGGTACGGTTTTCCGGGCTGGAGAGTAGGCAGCTCGGGGCGGAGCGGGGCGGTCAGCCTGCCGTCGATGGCGCCGTCCTCCCTCACGCCGAAGATATCGACGCGGAGTGAGTTGGTGCTGAATATCTCGTGTTCCAGGACCGTGTTGGTATCGCCGCGGACGAACGGCAGGGCGGTATTGGCGGATGCGAAGAGATGGTTGTGGACGTAGCGCCGGGACGAGTTGGTGGGGTTGAAGAAATTCGCGCCGAACTCCTCCGAGGAGAGGAGGGGCATGTGGCAGTTGTTGCAATTGGGCTCGGCTTTCGGCGGGTAATAGAAGGACCGCGCCCCGTGCCCTGCGCCGCTGAGGATGAAGTTGTCGTAGTGATTCTGCCCGCGGAGCCATTCCTTGTAGTGGGTCAGTTCCCCCGGAAGATTGACCTTGTGGCAGGAGCTGCAGAATTCCTCCTTGCGCATGAAGGGCTTGAGGAAGGTGCGCTTGTGGAACGCGGGCTTGGCTTTCACGAGCTGGAAATTGACCCAGCGCAGAAAGCCGTTGGTATGGCTGGCAAAGGGGTAGTGGATGGGTTCGTCGATGGTGTAATCGGCGTTGCCAGCCGTGCTGTCGACCGACTCGATCGAGTGACACGCGGTGCAGGTGATGCCCGCGTTGGCGGTCGGATGGTTGGTCATGTCGAACTTCGGGTCGTCGAACGCCCCGCTGAAGAAGGGAACGGGATCATGACAGCCCGCGCAGAAGCGCGAGGCCTTGACGCTTCCGTCACGCTGATAGGCGACCTTGCGCGTCTCGTTCACGCTGAAGAGATAGAACGGATTGTTGAAGGAACTGAAGCGGTGCGAGCTGTGCGACCAGGTGTCGTAGACCTTCTCGTGGCAGGGAAGACAGTAGTCGTCCATCATCAGCGTCGAGGCCGGGATGAAGTGACCGCTCGGGGTCTTGGCGTTGGAGGGCTCGAAATAGCGACGCCCCTCCTGCGAGGCGAGCTGGCTCTTCTGCGGATGCAGGGAATGCATGAACACCAGCGCGATGACACCCGCCGCGGCGATTGCCGTCCCAATGATCCCGGCACGCCATCGGATGCGTGGTCCGGCCAGCCGGTGCAGGACGTACAGCCAGACACAGAGGACCGGGGTGATGACATGCGCCCAGTAGGCCACCGAGCGTAGTCGGGGATCGTTGAGCCCGAGGTTCTTGAATTGGAAAAGGTCGATCCGGGTGAGGGCGATTCCCGTGGCGAGGATCGCGATGCCGACCAGGAACAGCGCGTGGCCGACCATCACGGCGCGGCGGTTCGGGCGGTCCTTGGAATGGATCAGGTGGACCACGCCGAACCCGAGGTAGGGCACGATGAAGGCAAACCCGACCGCCAGGTGGAGCCCGAACATCACCTGATAGAAGTAGTTCTGGTAGAGCGTGGCAGGGTTCAGCCACTCGAGGAAGGTGATGGCTCCGAGGTAGGCCGAGTTGGTCCCAAGCAGCCCGAACAGGACGAACACGACCATCAACACCGCGCGCAGCCTCGGGCCGACGGCGCGGACGTACCTGCGGCGGGGTGGGGCCGGTGGCGGCTTCGAGGCGGCGGACTCAGGGTTCATGGCGCGAAATACCGGCAGTCGCTTCTTTCCATGAAATCATCACCCCGGGGCAAGCCAGAACTAACACCTCGCGCCGCGCAGCGGAGTGCGCGTCCTGCACCGTGAACCTATGGATGCGCCGTCCCTCCGATTCTCTCGCGATGCCCGATGGAAAGCTCTCCCGCCGCAGGCAGTACGAGCGGCGCCCCGTCCATTCCAGCCTCTGCAATGCCCGTTTCCCGCCAGACAACGGGGATTCCTCGGGGGACATCCCTGTTTCCTTGGGTGCTCCTCCTCGTTTCTCGGCTGCAAGTGTCGATTCCTTGGTGGGAAGGACGCGTTCCTCGGTTGCAAGTGTCGATTCCTTGGTGGGAAGGACGCGTTCCTCGGTTGCACCGCGGCATTCCTTGGAGTGACCTCCTCGTTCCTCAGCT
>CAIMTB010000517.1 GCA_903844265.1 uncultured Verrucomicrobiota bacterium | reverse complement strand
CGCCGGGCAGATAGATCGCCACGCTGTCAGCTACCGCCATTTTCCCGGGTGCCGTGAACTTGAACTCGCTGGTGACCACACAGATGTAGGTGACTTGGTCGTAGAACTCGTCCGGCAAGGCCCTTCTCATCCCGTAGAACACGGCCGTGGACTTCGCGGTATCGTGCCCGGTCATGACACACTCACCCACGAAATCGGTTTGGTACTCCGTGTCGGCAAACAGGCCCGGATCGGGATAAAATGCGGACGGTATCCTTACATGAACGGAGCCGGACAAGGTCGCCCGTTTTCCGGAGGGATCGGGGGTGAACTCTGGGGTCAAACATTGACAGTCGACATTTGTGGCGACGGATCAGGTGTGCGGGACTTGAAGTAATCGTCGGCAGCGCAGGGGATCCGTCATTTGCAGGTCGGGCAAAGGTGAAAATGTCAATAGTCAATGTTTGACCCCATTGCTTTCCGCTACCAGACTCCGACGTCATCGTAAAGCTGGCCGCCGAGGTGGAAGCTCATCTGGGAGATCGGCCGCCAGGCGACCGCGCCGTCGAGGCGGCCGACATGCCCGCCCTGCGCGCCGATGTCGCGCGGCGTTTTCTCGTACCATGAGTCGTCTTCTTGGTGTTGGCGCTCCTCTTTGATGACCGGCCCGCCCGCGGTATGCGGGGCGAGAATGCGCGCGAAGCTGCGGCAGTAGACGTTAAGGTCTGCGAGGAGCAGCAGGGAAGGATCCTCCGTCGTCTTCTGCGGCGAGGCCCAGGTTTGGGTGACGTCCGGAACGGCCTCCCGGAGCGGCCAGGGGGTGTGAAGCCGGCCGCCCAAGTAATGATAGCCGATGGCCAAGCCGTAGCGGGCCTCTGTGTGATCGCGCCAGCCTTCCTGTCGCTCGAAGGACCTAGCCAAGTTCGGGCAATCGAGCGCCTTCATCGGGCTGACGTAGCGCAGCAGGGCCGCCGCCGTGTTCGTCGAGAGCACGGGGGTGTGGCTGTCGTTGGTTCCCTGGCCGTCCGTGTCGCCGAGCGGCAGCCATTCCTGATTATCGCCGGCGTACAGGTGAGTGCCGAGAATGAACTGGCGGGCCGTGTTGATGCACGTGGCGCGCCGAGCGCGTTCCTTCGCGTTGGCGAGGGCGGGCAGGAGCAGCGAGGCCAGGATCGCGATGATGGCGATGACCACCAGCAGCTCGATCAAAGTGAATCCGCGGCCGGTCTCCGAACGATGCGAGGCGTGCATTTGCATGGCGTTGCGGTCTGGGCGGGTGTGTCTGGAGCTCGACTACGGTTCTTCCCGCGTCCGGTAGAATCGTCCCGACTGGCCTGGACTTAGCGGGTCCTCCACGCGCAGTTCGCCGTTGGTGAGCACGAGCGGGCTGGCAAGGGGCGCCCAGGCGGTCGGGCCGCCGCCCAGGTTGGTGGTCGCCAGTATTTGGACCCGGCCTTGGCGGTCGAGGTCCACCGGCGAGCCGTCCGTATAGCCGATCCGCAAACGAACGAGACCCTCGGTCCCGGCCAGCTCAGAGCTCAACCGCAGGGCCGGCAGCGGGGCGGGTGCCAGGTCGTAACAGGCGGCCTCCCACATGCTGCGCACGTAGAGACGTCCGTCGCTGAACGCAGGCGAATTCCAAGTGCGCCCGGTGACCGCCTGGAACCGCCCGATCTCCCGATAGGCCGCGGGATCGGGTTCGATGAGCGCCACCTGCCCGAAATCGGTAAGGGCGACCAGGTAACGGCCGACCGTGAGTACCGCGCCGTTGACAATGCTCTGCTCCTGCCATTTCGACTTCCCGGTCTGAAGCTCCACACAACCGAACTGGCCGGTGTAGCCGTTTGTGGTCCCCGTGAGGTCATAATAACCGAAGGTGCCGTAGATATGGCCTTGGTGGTGGACGGGAGTGGCCCAGTAGTTTTGGTTTTTGGCTCTGGTTCGCCAAAGCCCATTGGTTTTCAGGGCACCCTCTAGGTTTTCGATCCGGAAGGCCGTGGCACCCTCCCCATAGGAAGAGGAGTAATAAACCACATTGCTGCCGACCACGGGCGACATGGTCAACACCTCGATAGCTCCGCCGAGCCGCCATCGCCAAAGGACCTTGCCGTCCTGCGGGGCGACCGCGAACAACCCGGCAGGGCCGACGGCGATCACCTGACGTACCCCCGCAAGGGTCACCGGCACGGGCGTAGCGTGCATGAGTGCGGCGGCCAGCGGGCAGGTCCAGGCGATCGAACCGTCTTCGGGCCGAAAGGCGGTCAGGTACTGCCCAGGGACGTTCGAGTTGACCAGGACCAGGCCTCCCTCGAGCACGGGAGAAGCTCCTCCGTAAAACGCAATCTCTGGCGCAAGCTGTTTCCGAAAGTCCTTCTGCCAGACGCTCACGCCGGTGGCGGCGTTGAGGCAGATCAGGCGCAGGTGCGAGGTGTAAATGAAGACACGGTCGCCGGCGACGACAGGTGTCGACCGCGGGCCGTCTTCCCCATCCGGGATCGCGGTGTCCGGGTACTCGCCGGAATCAACCGCGGTGGCCCAGAGCTCTTTGCCCGTCTGCTGGTCCAGCGCGACGCAGACCTCCATCCTCAGCCCCGCGATCTTGCGGCGCACCTGGGTGAAGACCCGGCCGCCGCTGACCGTCAGCGAACTCAACCCAGCTTCGAGCTTGATCTTCCAGAGAGCCCTCGGCGGCTGGACCGACCAGTTGGTGCGAATCCCCTCGGGCGAGAAACCGTCCAGGGTGGGCCCTCGGTACTGGGCCCAGTCGCCGGCGCGGCTTGGGCTGGCGACCCAGAATGGCAGGAGAGCCAGCGCCAGCCAGAGCGCCGACCGCGGAGGCCCGGCAGGCTTAGGTTCCGCGGGAAGGCTGGTTTCATGTCGTTGTTGCTGGTGAACCATTGGATTGAGGTTCCTTTCTGGAACGCGTGATGCGCTCAGCTTTCTTCTACGAGGAATTTCCAGAATTGTTACCGGCGAGTTGGCGCCAGAAATCGACGAGATGACCAGTGGTCTGGAAAGGCGTCGAGGTCGCTGCCGTCAGCGGCGAAATGGCCAGGGACAGAACGATGGCTAGCAGCCCGTCAAAAACCCGTAGCAGTCGACGTCAGGAGACCCAAACTCGACCCAAAATGCCAAGGAATGGAGTCTCCTTACGTCGACTGCTACGAGGAAGGAGCTCTTTTTCGACGGCCTGCCAGGATCGGCAGGCCAGATTTCGCTCACTGTCTTGGATGACCACCTGCACTCCTCGCGTCGCAATGGGCACGCCGCCAGTTGGCTCATTGAGCCCGATCAAGAAAGTCTCATCTCCCTCAATCAAGCTGTCATCGAGAAGAGTGACGGTGATCGTCACATTGCCAT
>CAIMTB010000516.1 GCA_903844265.1 uncultured Verrucomicrobiota bacterium | reverse complement strand
AATTGAGGCCCCGCCCAGGTCGTGGTCGGTTGCGACCTGCACGACCAGGCGCGCGACTTCCCGGTTGTTGCGAGCAGCGGCAAAAAGCTGTTGCCAGTCAGGGAGGTCCCCACGCTCGATCACGGAATCGATCGTCGCCGCCGACCACTCCTGGGTGTTGAGGTGTCGATGCTGCATAAGCTACTCCCCTCCACCGTACACGATGGCCTCGCCGAGCAGTGTGCCGAAGCGCTGGCAGATGCTTCGGGTTGTTCCCCACGCGTGCCATTTTCGCACCAGGCCCTTGTACGCCGGAAGTTCAGATTCCTTGAGATCGTAAGGCGCGCCTAGCCGCAAGCCTGCCGCTTGCTGATAGTGTGCAATACTGATATGCTGAATCCATGAGCACGGTCGTCCAAATCAACCAACGCGGGACCTTCACCATCCCGAAGGAGCTTCGGGAGAAGTATGGCCTCGACCGCCAGGCCATCCTCGAAGAAACCGAAGACGGCCTCATCCTACGCCCAGCTGCCACCTACCCGGTCGAAATCTACACCGATGAGCGGCTGGCGACGTTCAAGCGACTGAACGAGGACGGTCTGAAGGGTTTCACCTTCAAATGAAGGTTTTCCTCGATGCCAACGTGCTGTTCTCCGCGGCTTTGCCAGGGAGTCGGATGGGGGAATTTCTAGGCTTCGTTGGGAAGCACGCTGAGCTTGCAAGCAGCCAGGCCGCCGTCGACGAGGCGCTACGGAATGTGGCGCGCAAAGCTTCAGACGCACCGGAAGTGGCACAGAGCCTTCAAAAATTGCTGCAAAGCGTTAGCCTCACCTCGCTTGTGGCGGGGTTGCCAGGCGTTGAGCTTGTCGAGAAGGACAGGCACATCCTTGGGGCCGCCGTGGCCTCCCAGAGCTCGCATCTGTTGACCGGGGACGAGCGTCATTTCAAACACCTCTTCGGGACGGTGGTGATCGGCGTCAAAATCGTTCACGCTGCCTTGCTCGCCGAGGAATTGGGGCTCCGGCGGTCGAAATCGACCTCCTAAATGCCTCAGAAGTTCCGAACAGTGGGGGCGAGCTTTCCGACCGCATACATGAACGCACCCAAGTCCACGGAGGCGAAGGCCTCGGGCCGCCTGCGAATTGGCGACCACTGGAACGCCATCACGATCCTCGCGCTTTCCCAGAACAACCCGCTCAAGGCCGTGGCCGAGTTCGTCGAGAACAGCATCGACGCGAAGGCGAAGAATGTCGTCATCACCCGCGGCAAAGACGGCGGCGTCCATTACCTGCGCATCAAAGACGACGGAGAGGGAATCCGGCGCAACGCCGAAGGCGTCCCGGATTTTCACCACGTAGCCACGCACATCTGCGATTCCCTCAAGCGGCAGCTGAAGCAGGACGGTGCCAAGGGGCTGCAAGGGGAATTTGGCATCGGACTCCTGAGCTTTTGGACGGTAGGAGAGGAGCTCACGATGGTGTGCGCCGGTGCCGATGGAAAAACCTTCCAGATGCAGATGCGCAAGGGACGCGCGGAGTACACCATCTCGCCCCGGCGCACTTTGATTGCCGATTCGGGAACCGAGCTCATCGTTCGGCACATCCTGCCGGGAATCCGGCAGCTGAGCGGCGAGAAGATCCAGTGGTACCTCGCCTCGGAGCTTCGCGAGCGCATCCGCAGCACCGGGGTTCAGGTGCGGATCGTCGACCGTACGGCAAGGGCGGAGTACAAGGTGGAACCGCGTCAGTTTGAGGGCCGCCTGCTTCATGAGGTGGAGCGAAGTCTGCCCACCGAATCGGCGGTCTACGTCGAGCTGTACCTGACCCGCTTTCAGCCCGCCAACAGTGTGGGGCTGTATCGCTCCGGAACGCGGGTCCTGGACAACATCGCCGAGCTTTCCGTCTTCCAGAAGCTCCCATGGACCTCTGGCTTTCTGGAGGGGATCATCGATGCGAGCTATCTAAACCTCACCCCAGGCAATCGCACTGGCGTCATCCAGGATGAGGCCCTCGCGCGCCTGGCCGAGGAACTGACCGCCGTCGAGGCGCAGCTCAACTCGATCATCGACGAGCAGCAGCGCGCCGAGGAGGAACAGGCGAGCAAGGACGTGCTCCGTTCCATTCAAAAGGCCCTGAAGGAGGCGCTTCTTGTTCTGCCTGCCGAGGAATACGACTGGTTCAACGTTCGTGACGGTGGGGAGCACCGGCTGAGGCCTGGCCCCCAGACCCAGGACGAAGATTCGGCCTCACCAGCGGCCGACCAGAGCTCGTTCGTTCGTCCCGATGATGGCAACCAAGACGACGGTGACGGGGTAAGCGGTGAACGCCAAAGGGAGTTTTTCGAGTGTGCGGGGCCGCTCTTCAGCGTGCGGATTGCTCCCGCTTCGAGCGTTCTGTCGGTGGGTGGAACGCGGACTTTTCGCGCTGTGTCTCGTGACAAGTCGCGTCGCGTCGTTGAGTCGAACCTCACGCACCTCTGGTCGATCACGGAGGGTGAAGGGCGACTTGAGACCGAGGGCGGAGAGATCGTCACCTTTCACGCCCCTGCTGAACCTGGGCTCACGAAGCTTCGGCTTGCCGTTAGCCAGGGCGACATCCGCTGCGAGGCGGAGGCGCTCATCACGGTCACCGAGTCCATCCTTCCCCAGACAAAAAGCCCTGGCGCCGGGCGGCAAGGAATCCCTGGCTACACTTACCAGAAGGCCCCCGGAGAACTCTGGAGATCTCGCTATGACGCCGAGCAAAACGTCGTGGTGATCAACAACGGGCACCGCGATTTTGTGTACGCGTCGCGGAACAAGGCGCTAAAGATCCGGTTCATCACGAGGCTCTTTTCGAAAGAGCTCGTGCTGCGGAACTTCGTGGGGGCTGCCGCGGACCAGCTCCTTGAGCGGCTGATCGAGCTCACCTTGTACACTGAAGAAAATCTCAAATGACGGACGGCGCCGACAGGTTGGCGCCCGTTCAGGCGGCCGGTTGAGCTGGTAGACCGACCAGATCCGCCCTCCCCAAACCCCCTCTTTTCCTACCGCCCCCTCCCCGCGTTATCATGAAGTTGGAGGCCGACAACCAATGCTCGACAGGGGATCTGAACTGGACGCGTTCAAACGGGAAATCTGCTTGGTGGAATACGCCCTGGGAAAGGGCTACGCGGTGGACCGCCGAGCCTCCAGTCGGAGCTCTGTTGTTCTGACCGACCCGGGCGGCGACAAGGTGGTGGTGGCGCGGGCCCCGGACGGTCACTGGGTTTTCTTCTCGGTCCGAGACGACCAGGACAACGGCACGATCATCGACTTTGTGCAGAGGCGAACCGGACTGTCGCTCGGCGAAATCCGCAGGGAACTTCGCCCTTGGCTCGGTCGGCCCCCCTCCCCTGCCCTGCCCCAGCATCCTCCTTTCTGGCTCGAACTCACCCCAGTCTCGAAGGACCGCCTTCTCGTCCAGGCGCGCCTGGAGGGCATGGCGGTGGCCACCTCGCACCAGTACCTGGAGCGGGAGCGCGCGATCCCCCGGGATGTTCTCGCGCACGCGCGCTTTGTCGGGCAAGTCCGGTCGGACTCGAACAGGAACGCGGTATTCCCTCACTGGGAGGATGGCGCCGTGTGCGGGTTTGAGCTCAAAAACCGCGGGTTCACCGGATTTGCCGCCAACGGGGAGAAGGCGCTTTGGCTCAGCCACGCGTTCGAAGCCGACGACACCTTGGTCGTCACCGAGTCCGCGATCGATGCCTTGAGTCACTTCGCCATCCACCGCCCTGCATCGGCCCGCTACGCGAGCATCGCCGGATCGATGAACCGTGCTCAGCCAAAGCTTCTCGCCCACGAGGCGTCCCAGCTTCGTCCCAATTCCGCAGTCATCATCGCAACCGATAACGACGCCGGTGGGGACCGGCTGGCGGCGTGCATCCGGGAGGCCCTCCTCCCCTGCCCTATTCGCGTCGTTGAGGATCGCCCCGTGGTTCGGGACCAGGACTGGAACGACGTCCTGCGAGGTTCCCGACCCGAGGGGTTCCCCGCCGTGCCCAAAACGTGATAGAAGGCCGATCGAAGTTTTTCTTTCGGCCGCCGGTGGAACTCAAAGACGCACCAAATTCGGACATCATTTCCGCTATCGCTGGAAAACCGGCGGCGGAGGCGCTCATGCGCCGATTCGAAAATCTCACCGGCCTTGCCCAGGCCTCATTCGACGAGCTGCGGGAGGTCGAAGGTGTCGGAGCCTCCAAGGCTTCCGCCATCCGCGCAGCGTTCCTCCTGGGCCAGCGTTTGGCGCGCGAGGCCTACCCCGAGGCGCCGCTGCTCGACAGTCCGGAGCGGGTGGCGGACCTGCTCCGCGAAGAATTCCGAAATGAACCAGTCGAGCACATGCGCGTGCTCCTGGTGACAACAAGAAGGCGGCTGATCTCGGTGCATTCCTTGTCCCAAGGAACCCTGGACACCCTGCTGGTGCACCCTCGCGAGGTGTTCCATCCGGCCATCGTGAAGCGCGCCTCGGCGATAATTCTTGCGCACAACCATCCAAGCGGCGACCCGGCCCCAAGCGAGGCCGACGTGCGCGTAACCCGCGAACTTCTCAAGGCTGGGCAGATCCTCAAGATCGAGGTCCTCGACCACATAATCCTCGGCCAGCGGTCGCTTGAGCGCCCCCGAGATTACGCCTCGATGAGGGAGCTTGGGTACCTCTACCACTGACCCGCCCGCCAGTCAGGGGCGCTTGCCTGGTGGCTCGATCTCTTTCGATTCCTGGCGAAGCCAGACGGCGAAGGCCTCCTGGGTCATCCCGCCAGAGGCCAATTCCAAAACTGTGGTGACGGCATTTGCCTCGGAGGCGACCAACTGGAATCCGTTCATCGCCAAGAAGGTGTACGCCGCCATGAAGGCGGTGCGCTTGTTGCCATCGATGAACGGGTGGTTCTTGGCGATGCCGTGGGCGTAGGCGGCGGCCAAGTCGAAGACCGTGGGCTTTTCGTAGGCAAAGGCGTTTTGGGGGCGATCAAGCGCCGACTGCAGCAGTCCTGGGTCTCGGACCCCAGCCATGCCGCCATGCTCGGCCAGGAGCCGCTCATGAATCGCCAGGATCGCCACCGGCCCGAGCCAGCGTGGTTCCTTCATTTCGCCAGCTCTCGGAGCGCATTCCGGTAGCGGCGCATCCCCTCCTCCGCGACCGCCATGGTCTCGGCGAACGCCGGATCGGTAGCTGTCAGGCGGAATCCTCCGTCCGGCGCCTCGGTCAGGTAAAGCGTGTCTCCCTCGCGGGCGTTCATGCGGGCGAGAGCCTCCTTCGGGATGACGGCACCGACGGAATTGCCCAGCGGCCTCAATTTCAGTTCTACAACCATAGACCCTCCGACTTGAGTGTTACTGAAGTTATAACATCTTAGAAGATCCCGAGCAATCTCTTCGGGCTTTCTCTCCATGGCTGACGCCCGGGAGGCGAAAACGAAGCTTGGAGTGGGAAGGCGGCATTGATCGGAAGCGGTAATGGTCAGCTGCGTGATGACCCTCTCACCGTGGACCGAATCCCAGATCCTGTCCTCGAAGACCACTGTTTAGAGCAACAAGCTGCAAACGATGTCTCATTTCCCGGTACGATTCATGTCCCAAACAGGAAACCTGTTGGACGTCTCCGGTGGAGCTGGACCTCCGCCTAGACCTAAAACAAGCGTGTTAGGATCGCTTCTTCATTCAAATGGCTCAAGCCGGGATCGCTGTTTGGAATTACCCACCTATTGTGGTGTCCGTGGGTCAATATGACTCTCCTTTTTGTACCAATTCCTTAGTTTGCCTT
>CAIMTB010000515.1 GCA_903844265.1 uncultured Verrucomicrobiota bacterium | reverse complement strand
TGTTCACCAGCGCGCTGAGCGGTGTGGAACAGGCGTTGTGGGACATCAAGGGAAAGCTGCTCGGCGTTCCGGTGTACGAGTTGCTCGGAGGCCCGACGCGTGACCGGGTCCGTGTGTACGCGCACGTGGGCACGCGGGCGGCGGCGTTGAAGGAGAAGAAGGCGCAGGGTTTCACCGCGTTCAAGACAGGGGTCCTGAACGGGACGCGATCCGGGATCGTGGGTTCGAAGAAATTCGTGGACGCGGCGGCGGCGGCGTTCGGGGAACTGCGTGACGCGGGGGGCGCCGACGCGGACATCGCGATCGATTTCCACGGCGCGATTTCGCCGCAGACGGCGCGATTGCTCATCAAGGCGCTCGAGCCGATGCAGCCCATGTTCATCGAGGAGCCGGTGCAGTGCCAGAACGTGGACGCGATGGCGGAGATCGCCCGCGGAACGCACCTGCCGATCGCGACGGGCGAGCGGATCTTCACGAAGTGGGGATTCCGCGAAATCCTGGAGAAGGGCGCGGCGAGCATCCTGCAGCCGGACCTTTGCCACGCAGGCGGGATCCTCGAGGGCCGCCTGATCGCGGGCATGGCCGAGGCCCACTATGCGGCGATCGCGCCGCACAACCCGCTCGGCCCGATCTCGCTCGCCTGCGGACTCCAGTTGGCGGCGTCCATCCCGAATTTCCTCTGCCAGGAGCAGGTGAGCCTCGGGGAATCCTGCCTCAAGCAGCCGTTCGTCATCGAGGATGGCCACGTGCGGATCCCGACCGGGCCCGGGTTGGGGATCGAGCTCGACGAGGAGAAGCTCGCGCAGCTCCTCGGTCATGATTGGCGAAACCCCGAGACCTACGACGAGAACGACGGCTCGGTGGTGGATTGGTGAACCCACATTCTGACATGCCCTCCCCTATCGATCTTTCCGACACCGGCGTGCCCGACCGCCCGCGGTCCTCGCGGTTCCGCTGGGTCATCCTCGGCCTCGTGTTCCTGGCCACGACGGTCAATTACCTCGACCGCATGGTCATGGGGATTCTCGCGCCCGACCTTCAGAGGCTCTATCTCATCACCGACGTCCAGTATGGTTACATCCAGTCGGCGTTCGCGTTGTCCTATGCCTTTGGACAGCTCATTGCCGGAGGTTTGATTGACCGCATCGGGGTCCGGCTCGGGTTTGCGCTGGCGCTCCTGGCCTGGAGCCTCGCGTCGATCGGGCACGCCGTCGCGCGCAGTCCCCTCGGCTTCGGCATCATGCGCGGGCTCCTCGGCTTCGCTGAATCCCCCAATTTCCCAGCTGCGACCAAGACCCTCTCGGAGTGGTTCCCCCGTCGGGAGCGGGCCTTCGCCTTCGGGTTTGTGAACGCGGGGACGAACATGGGCGCGATTCTTGCCCCGATGATCGTGCCCTGGCTTGCCTCCACCTATGGTTGGCAATGGGCCTTCGTCGGCACCGGCGCCATCGGCCTGGCCTGGCTCCTGGTCTGGTTCCCGCTCTACAAATCACCCGCTGAACACCCGCGCGTCTCGGCCGCCGAACTCGCCCTCATACGCAGCGATCCGCCCGAACCCCACACCAGGATCCCCTGGCGACGACTCTTCTCCTATCGCGAGGCCTGGGCCTTTGCCGTCGGGAAGTTCCTCACCGACTCGATGTGGTGGTTCTTCATGACCTGGTTCCCGAAATTCCTCAACAAACAGCACGGGCTCAACCTGCTCACCATCGGGCTCCCGCTCATCGTCATCTATCTCATGGCCGACGTCGGCAGCATCGCCGGGGGTTGGCTCTCATCCGCCCTGATCCGCCGCGGCGCCAGCGTCAACCGAGCCCGCAAGACCGCGCTTTTCATCTGCGCGCTCGGCGTCCTTCCCGTCATCGCGGCCCAGAGCATCTCCCAGCTCTGGCTTGCCGTCCTCGTCCTCGGCCTCGCCACGGCCTCGCATCAAGGCTTCTCGTCCAACCTCTACACCCTCGTCAGCGACATGTTCCCCAAGGAATCCGTCGCCTCTGTGGCCGGCCTTGGCGGCACCGCCGGATATGTCGGCGCCTCCCTTTTCCAGGTGTTCGTCGGCTACATGGTCCAGGGCTCCGGCAACTACGTCGTCCCCTTCCTCTGTGCCGGCGTCTCCTACCTCGTGGCCTGGCTCGCCATCCACCTCCTCGCCCCACGCATCCAACCCCTGGGGTCAGACCGATGAAATCGTATCGATCCGGCCCCCCGGATTCTCAGTCGTCCAGGATTTCCGCAGACAGGACTTCGCTCTCGCGGATCCTCCAACCGGTGGGTGTGAGGACGTAGATCGCCCGCTCGCGGCCCACGCTGTGGACGTTCTCGATGCGACGGGTGCGCGATCCCCTGGCCTCCCAGCGCCAGTCGAAAGAAGTGGTCACCTCCAGGGCGTCGTCAGGGCCTTGATGGAGGTCTTCGATGACGTTGTTCGCCTGGACGAGCCGATGGATGCCTGAGAGGAAGCGGGTCGTGCCGTTGATCGCGGCGTCGAGTCCCTCCTGCCTGTTGCCCTCCGCGTCGATGCCGACGAAGTCCGGCGTGAACACCGCAGCCAGTCGCGGCGCGATGGCCCGGTAGTTCCTTGAGGCGACAACCGAGCGGCAGAACTCGCCCCACTGGTCATTGAATTCCTGGATCTGGGCCCTTGGCGACAACGGCACCGGAACGTGGGCCGCCATTCGGGCTCGTTGCTGCCGGCGTTTGGCTGAGGCCCTGTCCTGGCTGCACCCGGTCAGGCTGAGGACGAAAGCGAGGGTCAGGAGAACGCCCGTGGCCAGGGCGTGGCGCAGGTTCCGGGCGGGTCGGAAACCGGGCGGGAGGCGCGGGTTCATGCGATGCCGTGACGCGAACGTGGTCGGAACGAGCAGTGTGGCGAGGGTTGAGATGACGCCGTGCCTGGTTGAGCGGGTCGTCCGTTCATCGTTGGGTGGCGGGATCCCGGTGGGACCAGGCGAATGCGCGCTCCGCGGCTGCGAGCGCGGCGGGGTCCTGGCGGGCGATCCCATGGATCGTCAGCGCGAGCACGACCTCGTTGTAGTTCACGCCCTTGGGCTTGCCGTCGAAGCCGGGCTCCTTGCCGACCCCGGTGCGGGTGTTGCCGGTCACCTCGACCTCGCCCGTGTCGCGGACGCGGGACGCCTGCCAGGCGACAGCCGCAGGGAGGGCGGCCTCGAGTTCGGGCAGCCGAAGGTGCAGGGCGAGCACCTCGCCAAAGAGGATCGACACCGCGTTGTAGCTTGAATCCCGGCCTCCCTTCTCGAGGAACACGCCGCCTTCGTCGCGCCGCGTGAGGGCGTAGGTGATGAGTTGTCGTGCCTGCCCGATCAGCGCCTCGTCGCGCAGCACCAGACCGCAGGTGCCGAAGGCCTTGGCCGCGATGATCACCCGGTTCACGGCGTGGCCGTGATGGGGGAGGATGGTGTCGTATCCGGATGCCATGAAGGCGCAGGCCTTCCTCAACCGTGGTTCAAGCGCGCCGATGCGGTCGTGGAAATGACCTTCGTGCGGGGATTCCCGGATCACCAGGATCGCCCGTCCGAGTTCCTGCAGGAAAAAGAAGGAGGTCTCGACCGCCGCGGCCAGCGGCCGTGCGCTCTGGCCGTTGGGACGTGTCTCAGCCTCAAACCCGCCATCGGCCCGCTGATGCGCGAACGCCGTGTCGATGCCCCGCCATGCGTCATCGGCTGCCTCGAGATCCCCCGCCACCACGGCCGCGATCACCGCACGGCAGCTGCCTCGTTGCGGTCCAGCCTCCAGCCATTTCCCGAGGCCGCGGTTCCCGCCCGTAAACCCCTGCGCGTCCGGCCGATCCCCGCTGCTCAGCGCCGCCAGCCGGCCCGGGGGAAACGCTCGAAGCACTTCGAACTCGGTGGGGATCGAACGAACGGCCTCCGGCGCGCCGGCAATGGCTGCGCGGACGACCAGAAAGCCGACGGCCATCCGGGCCGCGATGCGGCTGAGGATTCGAGGCCGAGCTGGGACTGTCATGTTGAGGCGCAGTCTCCGGAAGATGGGGATGGGATGGAATCCTGAATGCGGAAACCAACCAAGGGCCAGGTCTTTTGCACGGGGCAAGCGAACATCGGTGCATCCACAGGTTGACGGTAGGGCGTGCACTCCGTTGCGCGCCGTTCTTTGCGGACTCACCAGGCACGGCGCCCTCGGAGAGGCCGCCCTACCCCCGAGGGGTCGAGGATGGACGGAGTGAGCCTGGGGATGGGATTCGATCGGTGCGTGATCCCTGAGCGCGGCGGGCGCCAAGAAAAAAGACCTGTCACCTCGCCGGGCTGTCCGAGCTGAGTAGAGCGCGTGCCAATGCGGGCAGTTCCTCGAAGTCGCGACCGGTGTGGAGCCGGTGGAGACGGCACTGCTTGACGACCGCGGCGAGTATGTCGAGGTGTGCCTGGGCAAGGGATGGATCGGTCCGGACCACGTTGCACAAGAGCTCGAGCAGGGCCTCGTTCCTGGAGATGGGGGCGAGGGTGCTCCGGTGGTCGGGGGAAGCCTTGGGGAAGATGAGGACCTCGGGAATGCAATCGCGCCCGGGGACGATCCCGTAGATGCGAGCCGGGCTCACGGGACATTTCCCGCGGGAACTCAACGGCTGGTCCCAGGGAAAGCCGGCGAGCTCAGGAAAGAAGTTCGCGGTCTCCTGGTTCAGGTCGATTTCATCCGGGAACGCCAGCGCCGCGACGCGTCCCTCCCGCTGGCAGAGCATGGCGGTGTCATCGCCAAGGAATTGAAACCCGCCCCGAACCAACGCGAGCGTGAGTGTGCTCTTGCCGGCCCCGGACGCCCCGGCGATGAGCAACCCCCGTCCGCCAAAGCTCAGGCAGGCCGAGTGGATCAGGTAACGGCCCTGCGCCTTGCAGAATTCGGAGAACGGCACCGTGAACATCAGACGCGACAGCAGCGACGCATCGTTCCCGGTCTCGGGGCGATGGGAGATGCTCACGATTCCGTCCCTGATGTTGCAGTGCCCGCGGGCCAACCCCCGTAGTTCGACGACCATGTCCCGGGTGGCCTCGAGATAGTAGACCAGGCATCCGCCCTCTGCGATGACCGGGCGTCCGAGATCCCCGCGCGGAGCAACGTCCTCGAGGTCCGGGCGGAAATGGAATTGGACGTCGACCCGCTCGGAGTCATCGAGTCGTTCGAAATGGGTGAGTCTTCGGGCGATTCCGGCGCGTACGGC
The DNA here is from genome assembly GCA_903844265.1 of uncultured Verrucomicrobiota bacterium. Lineage (GTDB taxonomy): Bacteria > Verrucomicrobiota > Verrucomicrobiia > Limisphaerales > CAIMTB01 > CAIMTB01. The sequence continues at coordinate 2,062 of CAIMTB010000515.1, read as the reverse complement.
GTCGGAGGCGGACACCGACAACTTCATGCCGTGGACGGCGTACTTGTCCGTTGCCATGGTTTTCATCGAATGCCCGACGGCATCTGGTAGATGGGCTCGGAGTACCGAACGGCGGGTCCGGGTTCGAGAAAGGGCACTCCAGCCTTCTCCAACCAGCAGTGACCGGTCAATCCACCGCCCACAAGTCGCACTCCGAAGCAGAGAACCACCTCGAACCCCGCCCTCCTAAGAAAGTAATAACGTGTAAGTCCGCGTCCGAGACACCGGTGGCGCAGGAGCCCCACCGCCAGGTTGACCGGCCTCAGTATCTCCCTGATGTCCCGATTTTCCGTCGAAACCCGACCGTGCCCGGCCGTGGAAAACCTCCGTTCGAGCCAGGCGTCCAATCGCGGCAACTTCATCCGGAGGAGCAAAGGCACCGAGGCGGCAAAGGCGAGGGCACGGAGGAATGGCAGGGCGTACCTGAGGTTCCGGGGATCACACAGCGCCGGCCCCTTGTTACGGATGGCGTTCGACAAGGCGCTCATCGGCAAGGTCGTTCACGAGTTCGAGAAGGTCCCGCTCGACCCTGTCTGCCGGGACAGCGTATTCGGAGGCGATACGCCGCGCTATGTCCGGCAATTCGCTCCGGCCGTCGAGGAGTTCCCAGAATCGGGCGCCCACGTCGTCGAGGGCGAAGTAACGTCCGTCGTCGAGGTGGAGGAGGACCACGCTGCCATCGACGCTTTGGGCGAGGACGCGCTCGGCCTTCCGGAAGGGGCCGCTGCTCGGGGTTTCAAGACTCTTGGTCACGGGATCGCCTTTCGGGTGAGGCTGCTCTCGTCACGCCTCGCGGGCGCGCGGGTGAGCCAGGTCCAGAAAACATGCTGGGTTCGACCCAATTTCGCAAACTCCCGGGCGTCGCGCGAGTGACGCGCCAGGTGCCACAGCAGCCGAAGCGTGGTCCGGAGTATGTCCCTGACGCGAATGAGATGCGCCCACGTGGTCCTCGACGGCATCTTGACGTCGGGATGGCGACAACCCATGTAACCGACCATATAGGATCGGTTCGGGATGATGAGCCGCCGCAGCATTTGCCATCGGCTGCCGCCCTTGTCCAGGCCCATCTCGTGATAGATATCGATCCAACGCGAGTAGGTTCCGCGGAGTGACTCGGGAATGGGTGACTCGGAACCTATCAGGGCGACCTGCTCGAAGGCGAGGCGGCTCCGGGCGTCGTCGAAATCGGGCGGCCTCAGCGCGCCAAGTGCCGACCGCGGGACCTGGGCGCCGAGCAACTCGCGCACCAGGTGCAGTCCGATGAAAACGGTCTTGTCCGCGCCTGCCTTGCGGGCGATGGATGCCAGTCGATCCCAGTCGAGGATGGCCCGGTCAGCGTGTATCGCCGTGGAAATATCGACGAGCGGACGCGTTCCCTGTGCGAACGGGGCGCGGATGAAGTTATGGGATCGGCACGAGTGACCGGCGGTGTGGATACACAGGTGGATCAGCAGGTCCTCAGGGGATAGGACTCGGGCATGTTCCCCTGCGATGGTGACGTTGCGCGAACGTTCCCAAAGCTTGTCCAAATCGATCTGATAGGGACTGCCGGGTTCGGCGATGGTCCAGTGAAGTTCGATGGCGGGAGAGTGGGGTTTGACGAAGCCGGGGAGGTGCTTGGCGAGTTGGCACCACGCCTGGAGATCCGCGCCGGGGGCCAGCGACCTGTACCCGAGGGTCTTCAGGAGGTCTCCGGCTCGCCCGAGGTCCTCGGGACGGAGAAGAAGGTCGATGTCGACCATCGTCCGAAGGGACGGAGATTCGTAGGCGAGAGCGGCCAGATGGGCGCCTTTCAGCACGATGACGTCCAGGCCGGATTCGCGGAAGACCTTCAGGATGGCTCCCAGGTCCCGGTAGAGGAGGGCGTTCTTGCCGGTGTTGACGAGATAGGCGTTCCGCAATTCCTCCCGGGCGGTCGCAGGCAATGGCACCTGGTTGTCGAGGCAGCGTTGGTGGAGAAGGGGGAGAATGCCGAATCTCCCAGCGATTCGAAGGACGGCTTCCCAGTCCGCTGCGGTCGAGG
>CAIMTB010000514.1 GCA_903844265.1 uncultured Verrucomicrobiota bacterium | reverse complement strand
TCCAGCGGACGTTCTTCGTTTCGCTCCAGTGGAGGGGTGGATGGGCCAGGGGGGCGACGCCGTTGGCCAGCGGTCCGCGCCATTGGTGCCATTGATCGAGGAAGGGTGGCTGGGTTTCGGGATGTGGGCCTTCCGCAGCCAGGGCATAGCCGCCCAGGAGGGATAGGCATGCCACGAGCGCGGCGAGGGCTGGGCATGTGCGCATGGGTAGGGAAGTTTTCCAAGAATCGGACACGCATTGGGACGATGGACCGGAGCTTTCATGGAGGGTCGCGCTCCGTCGCGACCGCCGATGAGGCGTATGAGGTGTCAGTTCTCACTATTGCCAATTTGAGGCAACCGGGCCTGTCTCGCAATTGGGAGGGATTTGTCTCTCACCCCAACACTTCAGCACCGTTCAAGCCGATCCGCATAGACCCGGATGGTCGACCGGATACTCTGTTCCAGACCGAGTTGCCCCTCGGCGATTGCCGGGGCTTGCGTTTCGAATCGAACTACGTTGCTTTTGTCCATGTGTGCATGCTGTTTGCCCCTCACGGGGCGGGTTTAGGCACCCTCAGGATTCACACGCCTTCTTCTTCCCCGTACACAACTTTCGAAAATACCTCGGTGCAGGTAGATCGTGAGCTCTCGGGTACAGGGCATGACATAGGATCTGCTTAAGTGGTTTACCGGAGGTGGTTAGGGGAACCTGCGGGAACCTCAAGGTCCCTGTCGAGAGGTTTGCGCCACCGCCAACCGCCGGCCCACAAGCCCCGGTCGAATTTCTCGAGTTCCCGGCGCCACCGGGTCAATTCGTCCGGGCGGTTCTGGACCGCAGCCAGCGCGGTCAGGCGCTCGAGGGCTTCGCGCAAGCGGAGCTGATCGATGGCGGGGATGCGGCTCGCCCGCTCGGCCATGCCCGCATAACCCTGGCGCACCAGGCTTTCGGCGGCCGCCGGATCGCCGGCGGCCAGGCGGCATCCCCCCGCGAGGTTCTGAACGGAGAAGCGCCGCCAGTCGTCCGGGTCATGGGCCTCGAAAACCGCCATACTCTCGCGGGCCAGCGGCTCGGCGGCGGCGGCGTTGCCGGTGGCGAGCAACACCCGGGCGAGGTGAGCGACGGTGGTGGTGGAGCAGGCGGACGATCTCGGCGCGGAAGTCATCGAGCTTGCTGGCCCGACGGGGTGGCTTTCGCGGCTCGTAACGCGGGCGCTCCAGCCAGAGGGCGACGGTCTCGGGATGGAGTTGGAGTTGGCGGGCGATCTGGGCGATGGAAAGTCCGTCGCGAGAGCGTAGTTGATGGATGAGTTGGTAAGTGTGGAAGTCGATCATGGTTGGCCTCCGGAGGAGCCGAGAACAGCGCGCAGGATGTCACCGGCGGAACGCACTTCGCCGCGGCGCGGTGAACTCATCGCCCCGGGTTCGTCCAGCCCCAGGACCTGGTAGAGAGGCTTTTCATAGGCGACGACGCCCGCATCGACCAACTGCTGACGAGCCCGGGCCAGGGTCAAGTCCAGCCTGCTCCGGTTGACCGTCGGCAATGGCGTCCGGCGCTTAGACGAACGCGATGATGTCCGCGCCTTGCTCTGGTTCGCAAAGGCGGTGGTCCTGTCCGCGTCGGATCCGGAGCAGGAGCGGCTCAACCGGATCCGATATGCCACAACGCTTACCCGGTGCCCGCGCTTGCTTTGGATTGGCGGTCATGACGGCCTTGCCTACGCTAGTGTCTTCAGCCCCGATGGGACCCGCCTCCTCAGTTTTGGCGACGATGGCACGGGGCGAGTGTGGGATTCTTCGAGCGGGGAAGCCATCGGACCAGTCATGCGCGACTCATCACCGTCTGTCGGCGGAGGCAATTTCAGCCCCGACGGCCGCCGGGTCATCCTCGGCCACGGGAATTTCCTCGGAGGCACCAGTCGCGCCCGGATCTGGGATGTGGCGTCCGGGCGTGAAACGGCGCCCTCTCTGCCTCACGACGGCGTTGTCGTCGATGCGGCGTTCAGTCCCGACGGGCGGCGCGTCGTCACCGCGAGTTTTGACAACACAGCCCGGGTTTGGGATGCCTCGACCGGGACGCCCCTGACCCCGCCGATGCGGCACGCGATGGGTCTGATCCGGGCGTCCTTCAGTCCCGACGGCCACTCGGTTCTAACCTAACTTCCCGGAGGTCCGAGTAAAAAGCCCAACAAAGCCGAGGGATTCTCGGTTTCGTCGGGCTACGCGGCGACCGATTTGGGCGGTGAGGC
>CAIMTB010000513.1 GCA_903844265.1 uncultured Verrucomicrobiota bacterium | reverse complement strand
CTCTCCGAGGGCGCCGCGCCTTGTTGTGTCCGCAAAAGACGGCGTGCAGCGGAGTGCCCGCCCTACCGCCTGACCCGGTTCATGGTCCCAATGCGCGATTCGCGAACCGTGGCGGCTCTTCATGAGCGGAGTGGCACCACGAAGAGCACGAAGGACACGAAGGAACACAAATCCTCTGGCCTTCGTGATCTTCGTGTCCTTCGTGGTAGATCTCCGCGCAGTTCGTGGTCGCGACGCGTGTCCAATTTATGGAAAACCCGGCTACCCAGGAACCTGGCCCTGACATGAAGCCAACCCAACCCGGGTTGAGCAGGCGCGGCGGGTCATCCAAGGGGTCGTCGTGAAGGAGGAAGCTGATTCCGACGAGTGCCCGGCGAAGTCGACGTTTGGGCCAGAGTCTGAAGGCTTGGGGCGTGTCCCGCGCTTCTGGCGCGAAGACGGCCCCGGGGAACGGGGACCGTCAGGAATAGGACTGCCAGCGGGACCCCTGACCGGCGCCGTAGCTCCGCGCGATGCCGCGCAAGTGGGTCGAGGATTGTCGGGCGGTGGCCATGCGGGACTGGAGATCCGCGCGCTGTTCCGCGAAGAAGACCTGGTTGCGGGATTCCTGCTCGATCAACCCGGTGACGATGGGGCGGAACTCGCGTTCGAAGCTTTCGCGGGCGAGTTCGGAGCCTTCCTGCTCGGCGTTCCATTGCTGGATTGCGCGGACGAGCTGCTCGCGGATGAGCATTTTTTGCGTCTGCTGCCTCTCGACCTCACTCCACAAGCCCTCACGGATCGCGGAGCCTTCGATGTCGGTCAGGCGGCGCCACTCGGAATAGAGGCCGAGGAGGAGGTTGCGGGTGTTGGGGTTCATGGCTCAGCCGCAGGCGGAGAGGCTTAGTTGGGGCGAGGCGGAACCGGAGCCGGCGGCGGAGCTGCGGAGCATGTTCTGCCAGGCTTCGCGGAGGATGGTGAGGCGTCGCAGGGTGTCGCGGATGCCGTCGGGGGACTTGCGGAGATTGCTCTCGATCAGGCGGTCATCCATGTACTCGTAGAGGCGCCGGAGAGTCACCGCGAGCTGGCCGCCTTCCTGGACATTCAGCGTCGAATTGAGTTCGTAGAGGATGTCCTGGGCGCGGATCACGTTGTTGCTGATCATCTCGTTCGATTCGGCGGGATCTTCCACGTCGAATCCGACGAGGGATTTCTCGAGAAACTTCAGCGCCCCGTCATAGAGCATGAGCACAAGCTGCCCAGGCGATGCGGTCTGTGTCGTGATCTGCCGGTAGGCATTCCAAGGGCGATTGTGGTTCATGGCGGAGAGGGGGCGGGTGGGCGGTTGACACTAGGAATGTTTATCGGTGGAACGTGACGAACCGAACTCGAGGGCGAACAACTGGGAAAGGCGGCGGATCATCTCCTCGGGGGGATAATGGGGCACCGAGACGAGCGAGCGGGCCTGCTCGACAGCCTCGGGACGAACGTCGGGTGTGGCTTTGAGAGCCTGACTCAACGCATCGGCTTCCGCGAAGTCGCCGGAATCGGCGGGCGTGGAGTTCACGCGCCGGACGGGACGGGCTTCGATTCCACGAACCGGGATTCGACTGCTGGAGGGTTCGATTTCCAAGGGATGACGGGGTTGAGGTGGTTGACTAAGTAACACGGACTACGAACTTTATTTCCTAGCCTATTATCGGAAAATATCTGGCGAACTTTAGCATTCGCTACCGTTTCTGCATCGTGCCGATCACCGCGGCGGCGGTGTACTGACCGAATCGGCTTGGGCTGGTGAGGACACCGGTGCTGTCGAGATCGACGGACGGCTGGTTCATCTGGGCACGGGCGTAGGCCTGGGCGGCTTTCATGACCTCCACGGAGCCGGCATCGAACATTTCGTCCACGGACCAATGGGTGATGCCCGTGTTGCACTCGATCAGGCTGAGTCGCCAACCGACGGCAATCGGGGGATAGGGGCGATAGGCGGACAGATGGGCGAAGATGACGCCTTCGCTTCCGGTTTTATCATGCACCTTGGCGAGCAGGTCGGCGGGGAGCTTTTCCTCGACGCGCCAGTCGGGGCGACCGGTCCACAGGCGGAGTTGCTCGCGCGAGACCTGGATGACGTCGAAGGCGCCGTGCTTCCTCAATTCGACGAGGACGATGGGTTCGAGGGTGGCGACGGCGGCGGCGGCGTCGGAGCTTCCATCGGCTGGGGTGAGGGGGAGGACGGCGACCCGGCGGAGGCCGTCTGGGAGGGTGGGGCCGGAGCGATGGAGGTTGGCAGGCTGGTAGGCCTGGGCCATGGCCCGACGAATCCGCGGCTGCTCAGAGCATCCCGTACCGATCAGGAGCAGCAGCACAAAGCAAGGAATCGGGGTCCGGATCATCCAACCTCTCATCGGCACTGGGGGGTGATTCTTGAGCATTGACAGGGAAGCTTTCCGAAAAGTGGACACGCGTTGGGATTCCGTCCCTTAGCCCAAGGGTTGGGCCGCAGAGCGGACCTACACTGGGTACGCGGCACCCTCGTCATAAAACCACATCGGGGTTTCGTCATGCCAGGTCGTGGGGAGTCACCACAGTTG
>CAIMTB010000512.1 GCA_903844265.1 uncultured Verrucomicrobiota bacterium | reverse complement strand
CTCTCCGAGGGCGCCGTGCCTGGGTGCGTCCGCGAAGGGCGGCGCGCAGCGGAGTGCGCGCCCTACCGTCAATCTGTGGATGCACGATTGCCAGCTCCCCACGCAAGAACGGGCTCGACGCGACCCCGGTGGCGAGGGTGGTGGGGATCGTGGTTTTTGGGGGTCAGTTCCGTCCTCTCACCATCCCAACGGCCAAAAGGGTTGACACTGTTCCAACGGCCTACCTAGTTTCGCGCATCGCTTATGTCGGATAACGCACCCAGCTCGCCGGTTCCGCCCACCCCAGGAGAGGCCGCCAAGGTTCAGCCCAAGAAGGAGACGGTCCGTATCGCGCTTCCTCCGAAGCCGACGGCTGCCCCCACGGTCCGACTTCCGTCCCCGTCGCCTTCTGCTGCACCCGCTGCGCCTACGTTTGCCAAGCCAGCTCCTACAGCATCTGTCGCCTCGGCGCCTGCTGCACCCCCGAAGGCTTTGCCATCGGCGGCTTCCGCTGCCCCGGCTCCTCTTTCGCGACCCATGGTCTCGGGATCCTCGTCGGGCGGCGGCATCACCGGGCTCGACAAGGGTCTCGCCGTGGCCACGGCGGTCTTCACCTTGGCCTTTCTCATCCACGTTGGGCTGATTGCCCTCGGAATTCAGGTGGAATGACGGCTGGCGGAGAACCACGACGCGGGAATGGACTGCAGCGTATCGACCTCGACCTATGGCTTCGAATCTGATCAAGAACCTCTCGGCCGCGACTTTCGACGCCGAGGTCATCAAGTCGACCGTGCCCGTGCTGGTCGATTTCTGGGCTGAATGGTGTGGGCCCTGCAAGGCCATCGGCCCCGTCCTCGAGGAGGTTGCAAGCGAACTGGACGGCCAGCTCAAGATCGCCAAGGTCGATGTTGATGCCGAGTCCGCTCTCGCGGCCCAGTACGGCATCACCGCAATCCCCACCCTGCTCCTTTTCAAGGGAGGCCAGATTGTCGATCAGATGCGCGGTGCCAAGGGCAAGCGCGCCATCCGCGAGACGGTGGAACCCTACCTCGGCTGACCTCATGCCGCGGCGCCGCGGCCTCTGGGCCATGGCGATGCTTATCCTACCCGGCCAACTCAGTGCGCGATCCGAGTTCTATCATCAGATAGGCTCCTCGTTGTCGGCTGGTCTGACCTTGGTCCGCACGCTTCGGATGATCTCCGAAAGCCCGCCCTCAGCGGGCCTTGGAGGGATTGCCGAAGCCCTCGTCCAGCGCCTCGAGGTGGGCGCCACGTTCAGTGAAGCCATCCGCTCGCTCGGACGCTGGGCTCCCGCCTTCGACATCGCCCTGATCGAGTCCGGCGAGTCCGGCGGTCGCCTCGACGCGGTCTGCAAAGTCCTGTCCAAGAATTATCAGGAGCGAGCCCGGCTCTCGCGGCAGATCCTCCTCGGCGTTTTCTACCCGGTGGTCCTCTTTCATTTCGCGTTCCTCATCCTGCCCATCAATGCCTTCCTGGAGCTTTTCAAGACCTGGGACTTCACCGCGTTTGCCATCCACAAGGCGGCCATCTTCGTTCCCATCTACGGCATCGTCGCGGCGATCATCCTGGCGGCCGGCTCCGAGCATGGCGGTGCCTGGCGGTCGACCCTCGAACGTCTGTTCTTGATCGTGCCTGTCTTCGGAAAAGCCCGACGTGCGTTGGTGCTCAGCCGGCTGAGTCTCGCCCTCGACTCCCTGTTGAACGCCGGGGTGCCCTCGACACGCGCCTGGCCCATGGCGGCGGCAGCCAGTGGTTCGCCGGCCATCGGGCGTGAGGTCGATCGCCTCGTGCCGCGCCTGTCCGAAGGCGAGTCCGCCGGTGATTTTCTCCTCCGAAGTCGCGTCTTCCCCCAGCACTTCGTCCATGTCTACGCCACCGCCGAACTCTCCGGCCGGACCGACGAGGCCCTGGGACGCCTCGCCGCACATTATCAGGACGAGGGGGTTCGTCTGATGGGGATCGCCGCGATGACCCTCACCGGATTGATCTATGCGACGGTGCTCATCGTCGTGGCGTACCAAATCATCTCCTTCTGGCTCGGTTACTACAGCCAGATTCTCGATATCCAATGACTGTCGCCGACATCCTGGGAAACGAGGAACTCCGACGCAGCGAGTTCCCGGTCTGCCGTGAGAAAATCTTCCTCGCTCACGCCGCCGTCTGCCCGCTGCCTCAACGCGTTGCCAAAGCCGTTGCGGATTACGCCTGCAAGGCAACCACCGATGACCAGGAGCGTCCGGTCCTCGGCCACCTCGTCAGCGAGACACGCGAGCTCGCCGCCTCCCTCATCGGTTCGCAGACCGACGAGATCGCCCTCGTGGCCCCAACGTCCCTGGGCCTCAGCTATGTCGCGGCCGGCTTGCCATGGCGCCGAGGCGACAACGTGGTGGCCTACTTCGACGATTATCCGTCCAACGTCTATCCATGGCTCGCCCTGGCGGAACGCGGCGTCGAAGTCCGACTCATCAACACCCGGGAGCTCGGCCGGATCCGGCCGGTCGATATCCTTGGCCTGATCGACGAGAACACGCGGTTGGTCGCGCTCGCATCCTGCCATTTCATTTCCGGCTGGCGGATCGATCTTCCGGCGATCGGCCGTGCGTTGCGTGACCGCCGGGTCCCGCTCTGCATCGACGGCATCCAGAGCCTCGGGGCTTTCCCGACGCTCGCCGAACATGCTGATTTCATCGCGGCAGACTCGCACAAGTGGCTGCTTGGACCCTGCGGCGCGGGTTTCCTCTACGTTCGTCGTGCCCTCCAGGAGACGCTCCGACCGGTGGTCCACGGTTGGAACAACGTGCGCTGCCCGGACTTCGTGGCGCGTGAGGAGATCAAGTTCCGCTCCGGTGCCAGTCGTTACGAGCCCGGGAGCCATTCCATGCTCGGCCTGGTCGGCCTGCACGCGGCCCTCTCGTTGATCAAGGAAATCGGCGTCGACGCCATCGCCTCTGAGCTGCTCTTGAAGCGGGCGCTGATGGTGCCGGCCCTCCGGGAGCGCGGCTGGGAAGTCATTGGCGCCGAAAACCCGGTTGAGAACCAGTCCGGTATCGTAGCCGTGACCCGGCCCGACACGGACATCGCGGCGACCCACGCGCGATTGACGGAAGCCGGCATCGTGACGTCACTGCGCAGCGACCGGGGCGGCCGCCATTACATCCGGTTCTCCCCTCACTTCTACAACACAGCAGCCGAGATCGCACGGGCCGTGGAGTCACTCTAACCCGCATTCTCAACACGACTCACATGATGGACCTGGCAATCATCGGATCGGGATTCGGCGGCACCCTGATGGCAATGGTCGCACGAAGCTTCGGGTTGTCGGTTGTCCTGCTCGAGAAATCATCCCATCCGCGCTTCGTGATTGGAGAATCTTCGACGCCCCTCGCGGACCTTCTGTGGCTTGAACTCACGCAGGCCCATGGGCTCACCTCCCTGGCTCCGTTCGCCAAGTGGGGAACCTGGCGTCGCGCGCATCCTGAAGTGGCCTGCGGTCTGAAGCGTGGGTTCACGTTCTATGGCCACAAGGCGGGAGAACCCTTCGCGGCCGCCGAGGATCGCAGTGACCAACTTCTCGTCGGCGCCAGTCCTCGCGATGAGGTCGCCGACACGCATTGGTTCCGCGAAGAATTCGACCACTTCCTCGTCCGCGAGGCCCAACGCCTTGGCGTGGACTACTTCGACCACTGCGATGTGCAGGAGGTGTCGGTCGGGACCGGGGGCGCCCGGATCAGCGCGAGGCACAACGGGAGCGTCCGGGAATTCCAGAGCCGCTTCGTCATCGATGCCAGCAATCAGCGGGGGCCGTTGTCCCGATCACTCGGGCTGGCTGAGCTGCCCCTCCCGCACCTCCCGCCCACGCAGGGGCTGTACACCCACTTCCGCAACGTTGCCCGACTCGGGCAGTTGCCGCTCCACCCGGGAATCGAGAAGGCCCCGTTCCCCGTCGATGACGCCGCGGTCCACCACGTCTTTGAAGGTGGCTGGATCTGGGTGCTGCGCTTTGTGAATGGCGTCACAAGCGCCGGCGTCGCGGCCACCGACGCCGCTGCGACACGTTTGGGACTGCATGAGGGCGCGGCGGGGTGGGAGCGGTTGCTGGGAGAACTTCCGACCGTGGCCCGTCAGTTCGCGAAGGCCGAAACCGTGCAACCCTGGGTGTACGCGCCAAGACTCTCGTTTCGCACCGGGCCGGCAGCGGGCCCCGGATGGGCGCTACTGCCGTCCGCGGCGGGCTTCGTGGACCCGCTGTTGTCGTCAGGGTTCACGCTGACGCTCCTGGGAATCGAGCGTCTCGCGGCGGCGCTCAGGGATCACTGGAAGTCTCCGGACGGGCTGACGGCTGCGCTGGGTTCTTACGCGGTGGAGACCACTGCTGACATGCTCGCGCTGGAGAAGTTCATCGCCGCGTTGTACGCGCGCCTCGGTGATTTCCCGGCTTTCACGGAGATCGCCCGCCTGTACTTCTGCGCGGTCATCCATTGCGAGACGACGCGCAGGCTTGGCCGGCCGGGAGACTCGGGCGGCTTCCTGATGCGGAACCATCCGGAGTTCGCAGCGGACGCGAATGCCTGCTGTGACGCCGCGATCGCCGGCGAACCGACACCCTCTCTCCGCGCCCGAGTCGATGCCCTCCTGAAAAAATTCGACCTCGGCGGACTCGAGGATGAGACCCGGCGCCCGTGGTATCCGGTGATGGCCGACGACCTTCGGCGCTGTCGGGGCCGGGTGGGTGCCAGTGAGTCGGAGGTGGAGAGTCTGCTGCGACGTTCCGGCCTGGTCCCAGGCTGACACTTGCGGGGGAAAGGGAACTGGGGCAGCGGGCTTTTCCAGAGGCTGCCACGGGACGCGCACCGTTCCGATGTTCATGGGATGCCGTTCGGTCGATTCTATCCTGCGAAATCAAGGGGGAGGGCCACGCCAATAGCCCTCCCCGTCCGGAACCCGACGACTTCGGTATCGAGCGCTGCCGGCGGAAGCGGGTGGAAGGCACCTCCTCGAACCTCCCATCCCACCTACGAACCGACGTCATCGAGAACCAGATACCCAGATAACGGACGGACCTCCCGATGTCTTACAGGCAAAGTCTGTGGAATCCGGTCCCGCTCTCAGTGGGCCGGATCCTCGGGTCCCAGGGAGAACTCCAGGGTCGAGTAGCCGTCTATCTCGAAATGTTCGACGACGACCTCTATCTCCGCATCCGCAGCCTGGATGAATCGCTCGTCGTTGGGCGTCGGGCCATGCCAGTTCCAGTTCTCGAGCACTGTCTTTCCGTCGACCGCCACACGGACGCCGTCGTCGCTCAGCGTATGGAATTTCCAGGTGCCGCGCGGGAGTCGAAAGTGTGTCTTGGCGATCATTCCGAAATGGTCGGGTCCGGGTCCTCGGCGTTTCATGTCGCCGCCGAGGTTGAGGTCGCGGGGGCCGCCCATGCCGTGGGGGAAATCGAGCGCGTTCACCGTGATGCGCACGGCGGAGTCGCTCGAGGCGAGGCTGCGCCAGGCGACGAGGTTGGTGCGCGGGTCGTTGGCTGGAGTCCACGGAAAGAACACGCAGTCCCAACGTGCCGACACGAGGGTGCCAGCAACCATCCTGACAAGTCCGTCGGCACTTACCTGGGCCGAGTAAGTTGTAACTCCCGCCGGGGCCTGGAGGGCGACACGCCAGGCGTTTGGCCGCTCGGGAATGGCGGTGATGGCGGACGTGATGGCGCCGGCTTTGACATCGACCCGCGGTGCGGCGGTCACGCCGAGCGCCTCGAAGGCGCGCTCCCCAGGTTGCGAGGTCGGCACGGATCGGAACAGAGGGCTGACATGGTCCCACGGGCCCCAATCATCCAGGATGATCTGGTCGCGTCCCCGAAGCTGGGGGCGCGCGCCCACGGGATGGTAGGCGCCTGGCAGCCGGGGGGAAGGGATGCGATAACTTGGGACGGACCCTGTGACGACGGGCTCACAGCCGGGTTTTACGGCGAACTCGGCGGCGGCCGGCAGACTCAGGTCGGTCTTACCTCGGAGATAGACGTTATCCCGGACGTGGTTGGTGCCGTCATCGCGAATTTGGAGGAAGACGAGGGTGTCCCTGGGCTTGAGGTTGGTGAAGGGATGGTCGGGTCCGATGCGGACCGTGTTGCGGGCGATGATATTGCCCGAGACGCCGCGATCATTGCCGGCGACGCCTGGGGACTTGAGAAGGGAGCCGTCGTTGTCCCACCACAGGTGGATGCCGCACTTGTTGTTGATGAACTGGTTGTCGAGGATGCGGTTGCCCGAGGCATGTTCCATGTTGATGGCACCGCGCTCGAGTCCGTAGGCCATGCCGCCGTTCCCGGTGAAGTCGTTCCCGGCGATGACTGTGCCGGATGAGTAACCACCCCAGACGCCGCAGATGCCGTTCTCGACCAGCCTGTTCCGGGCGAAGATATTCCCTTCGCTGAAAGTCATTTCGATGCCGTGGGCCGGGGCGTAGGAAAAATCATTTCCGAGGAGCAGATTCCGGTTGCAGCCGCGCTCGCTGAAGTCGCGGGCGACCGCGGGCGGGACGTGGATGAGTGAGTCGACATCCTGCTTGCCGGTTTCGCGCCGCAGGCGCTCGCGTTCCGCGTCCATCCAGAATTCCCCGAGCGCCTCCCTGCCTGCGAAGCCGAAGAAACCGTCACCGCCGTGGGTTGCCGAGTTCTCCGCGATGATGTTGTCGCTGGATTGCTCGAAGCAGAGGATGCCCGCGGAGTCCTGGCCGCGGTTATACACGCCCTCGACGTGGCCGCGGACACAGAAGTCGAAGGCGTTTCGGGAGACGACATTCCGGCTGCTACGCCAGAGCGCGAGGCCCCAGCCGGACAGGAAGGAACAGTCGTTGTCATAGATGCGGGAGTTGTCGACGCGGTCGAGGACGATGCCGTTCTGGCCGCGGCGCACGATGACGTTGCGGATGATCACCTCACGGGCGGACTCGACGCAGATGGCGCCGCCATATTCGTCGCGCCATTTCTGTTCGTCGTTGTGATGTGGAAAGAGCCAGTCGGAGCCGTCCTCGGCTAGGGACGTGGAGCGGAGGTGCTGACGGTAATTGTCGGAGAAATCGCCGCCCTCGATGGCGAGCTTGTCGGTGTGAGTGGCGACGAGGCCATTGAAGAAGCCGTGGACGGTCGCACCGACGATTCTGACGCCGCGATGGTGATCGATCCGGATGCCGATGCCGCGGAGGTGATCCCAGGGCGTGGAGGTGTCTGCGCCCCGAAGTTCCGATCCGGGCGCGAACCGGATGGTGATGTTGTCGGCGGTGATGTGGAGGACACCGTTGGTATTGGCGTCGGCGATCACGCTGCCGGGCGCGATGACGATCTCGCAGGATTCTCCCACGACGGTGTCATCGTGTGTGACGGTGACGCGTGGCAGATCCCGGGCGCCGGTGGCAAAAGCCAGTAGAAGAGAGACCGCGGCGAGGGTGACGGGATGCACGGCGGAAGTGTTGGTCTCGGGGCCGGGATTCGTCAAAGGCGCAGGCAGTCCCGCCTGCGCCACGTCGCGGCCCACGCACGATCAGAGGGGTCGTAGGCGGAAGAACTTGGCGGTGCCGCCGGCCTGCGTGGTGAACGGGCTGGCGGTGACGGGGCCCGCGGTGTCTTTCCAAGGGCCGGTGGCGTCCACGGCTTCCTGGACTACAAAGCCGGGGCGGGTCCAATCGAGTGTCACCGTGCCCGGGCCGGCACGGACCTGGAGGGCGGGTTGGATCGCGAGGGGAAGGGTGCAGGCCAGGCCGAGGCCGAAGGTGATGTCGGGGCTGCGGGCGTTGTAATTGTGCACCTCTGCGGCCAGGACGTTGTCGCCGGACACAAGCCCGACCAGTGAGGTTCCGGTGATGGTGACGATGTCGCTGCAGGTGGCGTCGCCGTCGCAGCCGTAACTTTGGGCGATGTCGGTGTAAGTAATCGGGGCCGGTGCGGCCTCCATGTGGAGTCGGTAGAGTTCCCTGCCGTTGAGATAGAGGACGATACCGTCGTCGACGAAATTGGTGAATATCATCGAGGCTCCGGCGGTGCTTCCGCTGAAGGTGAAGTGAGTACGGAAATAGTAGGTCGGGTAGGGATAACCGCTCGAAGGGTGGAGGGTCATCCGGGTATTGGCCGGTTCCACGCCTGCACGCACGGAACCGCGGCTATCCGCCCAGAGCAGGCCGGGATCAGGGCCGGCCCATGCGGAGTCGTCGTAGCCGGAGGCGGTCCAGGATACACCGTCGAGGTTGGCGGTGTTGTATCTCCACGGTTGTGTGACATCGAAGACCGACGCGGTGGACACGAAATTGCTGGTGACAAAGGCGTGGACCGGGGAGGCATATTCCCCCGAGGCATTGGCGGAAACGGCGCTGTAATAGTAAGTCGTCCCCAGGGCAAGTCCGGGGATGAGAATGGAATGACGGGTGGCGTTGTCCGAGACGAGGGGTGATGACGATCCGAGGTCGGCCGTCGTGCCGTAGCGGACGAGTGAGGTGGCGGGGGCCGTGGTGGTCCAGGTGACCAGGGCGGAGATGTCGTCGGGGGTGGCAGCGACATCGTTGACGAAGGCGACGGCGGGTTTCGCGTAGATGCCGAAGTGGCTGCCGACGGTACGTTCCCTTCCGGAATCGGCGACGGCGCTGGATCGGTTGAGGCGGAGCGGTTTGCCGAGGGAATCCTCGATCACAAGCGTGGTGGATCCACCGCCATCCATGTTGATGCCGTCCCACGAGCCGAGGAGCAGGAGCCAGGCGGCGCTTTCGTAGTCGTTGGCGCCGTCGCTGTAGCCGGGTTGGCGACCGTCGATGGTCACGATGAACAGGTGCCGTTGGTCCTTCGAGATCCCGTAGATGGTGCGGGGGTTCGTGTGGTGGATGAAATCGGAGTCGTTGACGTAGCGGGGGCCGAAGTTCACGCCGCCGACGAGGATGGGGTAGCTTCCCGAGACCGCCGTATAAATGCCGTTGGCGGAGACGGGCGGCCAGTTGGTGGGGATGATGGTCGGGACGTTGTTGGTGGTGAACGTGAGGGTGGCGGCGTCGCTTCGGCTGTCCTGGGCAGAGACCACCACGCCCTCGGACACGGAGAAGCCCGCCATATCCATCGGGGTGCCGGCGGGAAGATAGTATTCCTGCGGGCTGAAGAGGGCGGCGTTGACGGCGAGTTGGAGGTGGTTGCGGGAGAGGAAACCGCTCACCGTGTAACCGCCGGTCTCGGACGATCCGAGGGCGTAGTTCTCAAGCCGGGGGGATGAGAACAGGCGGATGTCGGGGTCGGTGAGATCGACGCGGATGGCGTGGACGACGTGCTGGTTGGGCATGCCGCCGCCGGGGGTGTTCGTGCCGACGGCGTGATCGATCCCCTTGAAGAGAGGCTCCCAGACCCCGAGCGCCGGGGTGGCCCCGACGGGGGTGATCATGAGCCGGGCCAGGATCAGGCAGGCGGGAAGGAGCAGGGAAGACTTCATGGGAATCACCGGGTGAAGGAATGGAGAATCAGTCGCCGCTGTACTGGTAATCATAGCCGGCGATCGGGTCGCGTGTGAACGCGGCAGTATAGCCATCGTAGTAGAAGGGGATGAATTTCACGTGGCCGTCGACGAACGAGGTTGCGTTTTCAGCATCGCGGTAGAATGGCAGGTTGGCGCGTCCGGTGCGGCTGCGGTGCCAGGAGAGGGGCCCGTGGGCGGTCCATTCCATGACGAGGAGCGTGCGGGCTGGCCTCGGGAGGGAGTCGGTGGTCCGGCCTGCGATGTTGGGCATGTGGGGAAGAGTGACTCCGTTGAAGACATAACTTCCGTAGTCAAACCTCGCCGATTGATGGAAGGGACGTGGATCGGAGTAGCCGCGGTCGTCGGGACAGGCGAACACGCGGTCCTGGGCGGAGGAGGGGCCGGTGAGTCCGACGTAGGATTTGACCTGTTCCTTGTACCACCACCAGAGGTCGCCGCCGAGGTTGGGAGTGCTGTCGGGGAGTGTGTTTTCGTGGTCGTTGGCGAAGCTGATGACGGCGCGACCGACGTCACGGAGGTTGTCGAGGCACTGCTGGAGGCGGGCCTTGCGTGAGGCGTGGATGCCGTAGGAAAGGGCGAGTGCCACGACCATCGACGCGGCGGCGATGCCGGCGAGGAGGTCGGTGCGGGTGTAGCCGGAGACCGTGGGACTGCGGCGGGCGGGAGGGGTCTTCATGCCGGGCCGTCAGCGAGTTTCCCGTGCGGCGGACGTGCCCGGGGTAGGGAATGCGTCGTCGGTGGAGTGAAGGATTCTGTAATGGGCGGCAAACCAGTCAGCGGGCTTGATGTGAGTGGAGTTGTCCTTGCCGGCGTGGGCGCGTGTGGCGGTGGCGGCGGGATCCTGTTCCACCACGGCGGCATGGAGGAGGCCGTTATCGAAGAACGACCGGAGGTCGACGCGGCGCGGGATGGTGCCGGGGCAGAAAGCGATGATGCGCGAGTGGATTTCGGCGAGGCGGCTGCGTTGTTCGTCCGAGAGCATGGGAGGCCCCATGAACGAGACGATGGCCGTCCCGGGCGGGGCCTTGCGGATCAGTTCGTAGAAATCGCCGGGAGGAACCTCAATGTTCCGGAGCGGGTCGACCTGCAACGACTGGGTGGCGACGAGTGGGGATCCTGCGATCCGGAGGGCCTCGGCAAAGGCGTCGAACTGAAAGTCGCTCTCGGGGTGACGGAAGGCGGAGGTGTCGCGGACGATGGCGATCACGCCCGCGCCGGGTTTGATCTGGGTGAGGGTTTCGCGGGCGATGGCCTGGCCGATGGCGGCGTGGAAGGCGCGGTCGGTGGAAGGCGGCAGGTCGTTGGCTGCGAGGAAGACCATGACCGCTGCGCCGGCGATGGCGAGGCCTGCGGCGGCGTTGATGACTGGGCTGTTGCGCATCGGGAGGCCCGGCGTCCTAGAACAGGCCGCGGGGCTTCGAGAGGACCACATTCGTGATCCCGGCTGCAATTTCCGAGAGGATCAGTTCGCGCAGGGTGGGGGTCTTGCACGCGCGGACGCTGCCGTCGGACAGGGCGAGGTTGCCGGCGCGGGAATGGATGTCGCGGTCCCAGGAGGCGTCGATCGAGCTTCCGAGGAAGGCGCTCCAGGAGGGGTCGAGGCCGCCGCCGCCGCCGGTGATATTGCGGTCGCCGAGCAGGATGGACATGGGGAGGTTCTCGGTGGCGTTGGTGCCGATGAGGAAACTCACGTGGACATCGGCGGCGAGGGAGGTCCAGTTGGTCGCGTATTTGCGGGTCTTGTCGGCGGGGCAGAGGAGGATCTGGGGGGTGCTGAGCTCATTGGAGCAGGTGCGGAAATGGTCGCTCCAATCGGCTGAGTCGGAGCTGCCTCCGGCGGCCTGGGACAAGTTCCAGGGAAACTTGTCCGAGTTGTCATGGGCCCAGAGTCGCAGGGCGAGGCCGGTTTGTCGGAGGTTGTTCAGGCATTTGACGTTCTTGGCCCGGGCCTTGGCGCTGGCGAGGGCCGGGAGGAGGATGCTCGCGAGGATCGCGATGATGGCGATGACCACGAGGAGTTCGATCAACGTGAAGGCCCCCGATTTCCTGTTGGTTTGCATGACTTCGAATTCCGTGCGCAACGCTTCCACGTGAGACTTGCCGATTCCCGGTGTGGTTACTCCTTACTTGGGGAACCTCGTCGTCCCACCCTGACACCGTAACACAGGGGAGCAGGTGCCGCCAAGGGACGGACTGTGCGTACGTTCCGGGTAATGGGCGAATGCGGAGGGGTGGTTGGGGACTGGCTTTGGAGGGGGCGGGGGCCTGGCGCTGCTTTCATCATTCATGGCCGGACTCGGGGAGTTTCACGAGGCGCAGGGAATCGAGTTCCACCCACAACTCACCGCGGTCGGCCACAAGTTCGCAAAGGAGTTCGGTGGCTGCTCCGTCGGTGACG
>CAIMTB010000511.1 GCA_903844265.1 uncultured Verrucomicrobiota bacterium | reverse complement strand
TCGCGGCATTCGGCGGCGAGGATGAGGGTGCCGGACTCGGTGATGATCCTGGCGCCGGCGCTCATGCCTTTGACGCCCTGGTACAGGTTGAGGTCGAGCGGGTAGCCGCTGTTGGTGGTGACCACGACTTCGAAGGGGGATTTCACCTGCTGCATTGCGGCGGCGCGGACGAATTCGATGCCGGTGCGGTGGGCGGCGATGAGGTCACCGGCGAAGACGTTGGTGATCTCGCGCTGCTCGTTGAGCGTGACATTGAGCAGGAAGCTGGGCCCGGTACGGAGCGCGATGGCGCGAAGCTCCTCCCAGAGCGGGTTGCCTTCCGTGATGCCAAAGGTGGCGTGGGGATCGCCGATGTTCCGGAAACCGTGATTGCTCATCACGGTCCTGAGTCCGGCGACGCCCGGCATCAGACCCTTCGGGCCACCGCTGAATCCCGCGAAAAAGTGGGGTTCGATGAAGCCGGTGACGATGCGGAGATCGGCTTCCACCGCGTGGCGGTTGAGGAGGGCGGGGGTGCCGTCCTGGGTGGTGCCCAGTTGGACAAGGTCGGCCTCGTGCTCGCATTCGTGGTTGATGACCTGGTAGTCGCGGACGACCTCCGGCGTGAGCATCTGCTCCAGTTCAGCGCGGGTGTTCGGCCGGTGTGTTCCGGTCTGGTTGAGGAGCACGATGTTCTCGCGGGGGTGACCGGCGAGTTGTTCGAGCACCCACGGGATGATGCGCCTGTTCGGCGTGGCTCGCGTGATGTCGGTGAACAGGATGCAGAGCTTGTGGGACGGGCGGATTTGCGAGAGGAACGGGGCCGTGGCGATGGGATGACGCAGAGCCTCGATCACCGCGGATTTTTCGTCGCCCAACCCGGGGCGGTGGGAGGGTTGGATGACGGTCGTCCGGTCTTCTGGAAAATCGACGTCGATATGGCCCTGCCCGTAGGCGAGTCGCACGTTCATGGCTGGGAAAATCCGTGGTTCGGTGGGGGATGCAAGCTGCGTTCAGCCTCCGAGCGCATCGTCGAGGGCGCGATCAAGATCCGCCAGCGGGTCGCGGGCGGGTTTGGGTGGTGCCGCGGGGGCAGGGGTCGGCGCAGGCCTGGAGGGACGTTGGGGTGCGCTGCGGGGCGGGGCGGGAGGGGTTGCCGCGGGGGTTCGTCCCGAATTCGCGGCGGCGTTGGCGGCTTCCGCTTCGATCCGGGCCTGCACGGCGAAGCGGGCCTGCGCCTCGGTGAACGAGACGCGGCGGTTCTGGAACGGCTTCAGCCATGCCGCGACGCGGCGGTTGGGTCCGGGAGATTCCGGGAACTCGAGGACCACGGGGCCGCCTTTGGACAGGGGTTGGACCGTGACCTCGCGTTCATCAAGGCCGGAGGTGTGGACCACGAGGAGTTTCCATTCCTGGGCGGCGGCAGATCGTCCGTCGACCGGGGCGCAGAGGAAGGCCCGACCGCGATGGGTTGAGAGAAGCCAGTTCTGCCCCCGCTCCCGCATCACGTTCTCCAGCCAGGAATCGGCGTCTGCCCAGATCGGGTCGGAGTCGGAGGAACCCGTCGATTGCAGGACGGCGGGTTCCTCGGCGAGGACGCGTGTGTTTCCGGTTCGGCCGAGGTGACTTTTCAGCAGTCGCTCGACATCGATGCCGGCGGCATTGAGCGGAATCGCGAGGAGTGTCGAGATGCGGCTTGGCAAGGTATGGCAGGCGTCGAGATCCAGGAGTCCGATCCCGTGTGCCTTTGCGAGCAGGGTCTCGATTTCGGAAACGCGGTGGTCCGGGCTGACGAGGTGCCATTCAATCGGCGTGTCGCTGAACCTGGCCCGGATGTCGCCAGCCCGGGCGATTCGACCGGCGAAGGCCTTGGGGTCGTCCGTGTCCAACACGGCCTCGAAAACGAGGAGCCGACCGCCGGTGTTGATCCACGTCTCGGCGCATTGGCGTGAAGCGGGTGAGGGCGGGGGATTTGCGGACGTGTTGCTGAGCAGATTCTTCGCGCCCAGCAGGGACAGGAGGCCGGCGAGGTAGGTGCTGAAAAGGCCTTCGACGGTGGAGGAGGAGGCCTCGACGCCGGCGGACTTGAAGGCCTCGGCCCATCGCCATTGGTTTGCGATGGCTGCCTCGGTCAGCGGGATCATCGGGATCGCTGTGCCGGGCGCGGGTGAGAAGGAGAACTCGGGAGCGCCCGGATCCTCGGACCTAAGGGCGGCGATGAGCTGGGGGATCGGCAGGTCCTGGGTTGCGTCGCGTCGAAACTCGGTGAGGGGAGCGGACTCGACATCGCCCTCGGGGCCTCGACGGATTTCGACCCAGCCGCGTGCGGGATCGCGCTCCACGATCCGGAAGTCGGGATTGCCGAGGCGCGACTCGATGCTCCAGTCGAGTCGGCTGGGGGCATCGGTGAGGTCGATGACCCAGGGTTCTGCGGGAACGTCCTCCTGCCAGGCGTCGAGTTGGCGGCGCAGGTGGCGGGGTTCGCCGCCGCCCTCGCGGCGTTGGACGGTGATATCGGGGAATGCCTGGTTGACGAAGCGCTCAAGTCGGCGGGCGACATCGCGTGCGCTGCGAGGTTCGTCGGTGTGGTAGAGGCAGAGGCGGCGGACGCCGCCGGGTTGGCGTTGCCAATGGGCGATACCCTCCAAGGCGGACCATGCGCTGGCGCCGAGGGGGACGAGGAGGTTGACCGCGGTGTTCATCGGAAATCCGGCGCGATGGCGGGAAGCATGGGGAGGTTGGGGCTTACCAGATTTTCACGCGATCGCCCGGTGCTTTCCAGAGGGCATCTCCCGATTGGAGGCCGAAGGCCGAGATGAACTCGGGCTGGTGCAGCAACGGGGCAAAGGCGCGGAACTGCGGCGGCGCGTGGGGATCGATCACGAGGCGGCGGCGGACTTCGGCCTCGCGCGTGTTCACGCGCCAGACCTGGGCGAAGGCGAGGAAGAACCGTTGCTCGGGCGTGAACCCGTCGATGCTCCTGCGCTTGGAAGAATCCTTGGCGAGGGCCCGCTGCAGGGCCTCGAAGGCGATGCTGGTCCCGCCGAGGTCGGCGATGTTCTCTCCGAGAGTGAGGCGGCCGTTGACCCTGGCTCCGGGGATCGGTTCGTAGGCGCCGTATTGCATGACGATTTTCTCGGCGCGCGAGTTGAATTCCCTGGCGTCGGCCTCGGTCCACCAGTCGCGGAGATTTCCTGAGGCGTCGTACTTGCGGCCCTGGTCGTCGTAGCCGTGGGTGATTTCATGGCCGATCACCGCGCCGATGGCACCGTAGTTCACGGGGTCGTCGGCGGTGAGATCGAAGAAAGGCGGTTGCAGGATGCCCGCGGGGAACACGATCTCGTTCTGGGTCGGGTCAAAGTAGGCGTTCACCGTCTGGGGCGTCATGTGCCACTCGGTGCGGTCGATCGGCTTTCCGATGCGGTCGAGGTCGCGCCGGGATTCGGCGATGTCGGCGCGCTGGATGTTGCCCAGGTAATCGTCGCGCCGGACCTCGACGTCGGAGTAGTCACGGAATTTTTCGGGGTGCCCGATCTTGGTGGTGAACTTCGCGAATTTCTGGAGCGCCTGTTCCCGGGTGGCGGTGGTCATCCACTCCAGCTTGGTGAGGCGGTCGCGGACGACCGCCTGAAGGTTGCCGACGAGTTCCGTCATTCGTCCGCGCGCCTCGACTGGGAAATGCTTCTCGACGAACAACTGTCCGAGAGCCTCGCCCAGACCGCCCCCGGACCGGCCGCCGTCGATCATGCGCGCCGCACGCTGCCACCGGGGCTCGGGCTGGGGCTGGCCTTGGAGCACGGTTCCATAGAAGCGGAAGCTCTCGTCATAGGCCGCGGCATGCAGCGACGACGCCGTGGAATGGATCAGTTGCCAGCGGAGATACGTCAGCCATTCATTGGGCGTGCGCTCGTGGGACAGCCTGTTCAGGGCCTCCAGGAATTCCGGTTGGCCGACGATGAGCTCGCTGACCTTGGGGATTCCCGCGGCCTCGAAATACGCGTCCCACGCGATGTCAGGCGTGAGCTTGGCGAGCTCGGCACGCGACATCTTATGGTAGTTCTTCTCCTGATCGCGCAGGTCGGTCCGGGTCCGGCTGGCTTTTGCGAGCTCGGTCTCGACCGCGAGCACGGCGTCGGCCATCGACTCGGCGTCGCTCGCGGCCTCACCGGTGAGCTTCATCATCGCGGTGATGTGTCTGCGGTATTCCTCGCGCTGCTTGGCAAAGCCGTCCGCAAGATAATAGTCGCGGTCGGGAAGGCCGAGTCCGCCCTGACGGAGGTGTAGCGCGTAGGTGTCGCTTTTCTTGGCGTCCGGGCTCACGAACATGGCGAAGCAGCCGCCGATGCCCTTGATGTGCCAGCGGGCCAGCAGGCGCATGACATCCTCGGGGCCCTGGATTGATTCCAGCAGTCCGAGTTCCTCGCGGATCGGTTGGAAACCGAGCTTCTCAATGCGATTCGTGTCCATCGCCGAGGCGTAGAAGTCGCCCACCTGGCGCCTCGGTGATTTGGCAGGGGCTGAGGTCTCCGCCGCCGCGTCCTCGAGGATGGCGCGGATGAGCTTCCAATTGCGGTTCTCGAGCTCGTCGAAGCTGGCCCAGCGGGATTTGTCCGCGGGAACGGGGTTGTTCTTCACCCAGGTTCCGTTGGCGAAGAGAAAGAAGTTCGTCCTCGGGCTCACGGAACGGTCCATGTTGTCGACCGAGAAGCGCGGGATCGCGTCGGCGGCAGGGGCCTGCTGGGACGTTCCGGGAAGGAGGGCCGTGAGCAGCAGGGCCGCGGAGAGCTGCGAGGCGCGGACTGACAACCACGAGGGGCGCGAGTTGTTCATAAACGGGCGGCCATCCTACGGTCCCGGATCTTCCATGGCGAGAAGTGGGTTTTGGCGCGGCTGCTGCGCAGGATCCGGATCTTCCTGCATTCCGGCGGCGTCACGGTCGCGGAGCGCGGACTTCAGTCCGCTTCGGGGGGCGGGCAGCGCGTCGAAGAAGTCCCCTGCCTCGTAGCAGTCGACGTAAGGAGACTCCATTCACTGGCGTTTGGGTCAAGTTTGAGTCTCCTGACGTCGACTGCTACGGATTTCACGGGCTGATCGTCGTCGACTGCATCACGGAATGCGCCTCGCGGTGTTCGGATCCGCTCCCACCTGCCCGTCAATCCATTCAATGCGGCGCCGGATCCAGTTCTTGAGCCACTTCACCTCTTCGGCGTGGGTCCGGCCGACGTAATAGTTGCAGGTGACCGGGTGCCCAAGGATCGGCCAGCGATCGAAGTTACGTTGGTGGGCCCCCTCGAGTTCCGCTGCAAATTCGTCGATGCGTTTCCCGATGATCTCAGGATCCAGACAAGTCTTTCGCAACTCCCGCCACCGCGCCTCCGCCCGGGCCTGGAAGATGGGGTCCTTCTTCAGCTGGACATACCAGTCGATCTCGGAGGGGCGCAGCCGGGGCCAGTACCACCCCTCCGTCTGCCATCCGCCGTAGTAATTGGCGTTGCCGAAGGCGCGGTTCCAATCCCACGGGGGCTCGGTCCGCAGCTTCCCGCCCCGATCCTTGGTGATAAAGGAACTGTACCTGAAGCCGTCGACGTTCTTGGAGGCCTCGATGAGCCAATGGGAGTCGATGAAGGAGTCGACGTCGAGATAGGCGGCGTAACCTTTTTCAGGGTTCGCAAGATCCGGTCCGTGAAGCGCGGCCTCAAAGTCACCGAGATAGCGTCTCAGCCAGGCGCGCTGGGCGGAGGAGATGTCCTTTTCCTTCGGGTAGACATAGAAGTAGGGACCGCCCTCGCCGGCGTGGAAGCGCTGGCCTTCCCGCTCGTGATGGTCGCGCTTGATGATATAGCCGCCGGAGATGGCGGGTTCCGTCGCGTCCTCGGGCGCGATCCTGGTGATGTCCACTCTTTCCGGACCCCGCTTGATCTTCTCGACGAGGACATAGACGCCTTCGTAGTCGAGGGTGGATGCGGGGCCGGTGGAGCGGTTCAGGAAGAGTTCGACATAGCGGGTCCTGGGGGCGTAGTGGCCCATTTTCCGCGCGATGTCGTACGCGAGTACGTCGCGGATGAGTGTCTTGTCCTCGAACGGCGCGTAGAGAACCCAATCCGATTCCTTCGGCAGTCCCAGGAGCGGGGCCTTGATCTGGTTGGTCTCGGAGTCGACGAGGTGCAGGGTGAAGGACTGCTTGGGCAACCGGGCTGAGGAATTGCCGCGGACGTGGAGGGTTGCTGGGCCGGCGTACTCGGCTTTTTCTGGGGTGAGCTGCGAGGTGTGTTCTGCGGCGTAGAATTCGGCGCGGATGATCGTGTCCTGTTCCTTCCAGACGGATTTTCCGGACGTGTTCAGGATGACCACGGGGAGGCGGGTGGGGAACTGGGTGAGTGGGGGACGGGTCGCGCTGTTTCGGCCTGGGACCTCCGGCACCTGAACCCAGCGGTTCCGCTGCTGCCACCCCTGGGGGGCGAAGAGGGTCCGGGATTGGTTCACGATCCCCGTGATCCCGAGCACGGTGGCAATGGCCGCGATGAACACGCCCGCGAACGCGTGGCGCGTGCCGGTTTTCTTGGTTGAACCCCAGCGGATGAGCGCGGCGGCGAGGATGCCGAGCAAGGCCGCAAGCAGACCCAGGAGGAGGGCCATCACCGAGGCTGGAGTTTCTCCCAACGACGCGAGGACCAGCCCGCCGATGGCGAGGATCAGCGAGGTCGTCGCGAGTTGGCTCCGTTTGGGTGTCATGCGTTACCGCGGGTCAAGGGGGTGGCGGTAGGGCGCGCACTCCGCTGCGCGCCGGCCTTCGGAG
>CAIMTB010000510.1 GCA_903844265.1 uncultured Verrucomicrobiota bacterium | reverse complement strand
TGCCTCCAGGATTCGCGATGGAGTGGACCGACCTCACCTACCAGCAGATCCTCGGCGGCAATTCGATCGTCTTCATCTTCCCGCTCTCCGTGGTGTTCGTGTTCCTCGTCCTCGCCGCACTCTACGAAAGCTGGAGCCTCCCCCTCGCCATCATCCTCATCGTCCCCATGTGCCTCCTCTCCGCCATCGGCGGCGTCTGGATCCGCGGCCAGGACAACAATATCTTCACCCAGATCGGCCTCATCGTGCTCGTCGGCCTCGCAGCCAAGAACGCCATCCTCATCGTCGAGTTCGCACGCCAACGACAGGACGCAGGACTCGACCTCGTCCATGCCACCGTCGAAGCCTGCCGACTCCGCCTCCGCCCCATCCTCATGACGAGCCTCGCCTTCATCCTCGGCGTGCTCCCGCTCGTCCTCGCACGCGGCGCCGGAGCCGAAATGCGCCAGGCCCTCGGCACCGCCGTCTTCTTCGGCATGCTCGGCGTCACGCTCTTCGGACTCCTCCTCACCCCCGTCTTCTACGCCGTCATCCGACGCATCTCGCCCCATCGCCCACACAGGATCCACCCGGACCTTCCCCCGCCGCACGATCACGGCATCGCGCCCACCCCGGAACCCGATCACGGATGAGCACCCCCGAACCCCCCCGGCCCCAACCTCACCGCATCGTACGCCGCCACCACGCCAATGCCCCGGCCCGCGCTGCACTCCGCGCCGCGCGCTGCCTGTTGACGGTCCTCCCGCTCGCAACCGGATGCCTCGTCGGCCCCCATTACCAACGCCCGTTGTCCCGCCTCCCCCAGGATCTCGGCGACGCCCCGCACCGCGCCACACCAGGGACCACGAATGTAATCTCCACGATCGAGGCCGGATGGTGGCACGCCTTCCACGATCCCATCCTCGATCGCCTCCAGTCGCTCGCCAACACGAACAACCCGGATCTCCACCTCGCCGAGGCCCGACTCCGCGAGGCCCGCGCACTCTGGAGCGAGGCCCGCTTCGACCTGGCCCCCACGACCCACGCGACCGCCGGCTATGAGAACACCCAGGGCAGCGTGGTGTCCTCCTCCGGCGGCGCCACCCGCGACGCCCGGCACAACGAAGTCTATCGCGCCGGATTCGATGCAACCTGGGAGCTCGACCTGTTCGGGCGGGTCCGCCGCAGCATCGAAGCCACCCGTGCCACGGTCGCGTCAGTCGAGGCGGTCCGGGACGATGTGCTCATCAGCCTGCGCGCCGAGGTCGCTGCGAATTACCTGTCCCTGCGCGGCTTTCAGGCCCAGCTCGCCGCCACCCGCGCCAGCGCCACCAACCAGGCCGCGAGCCTGAATCTCGTGGAGACGCTTCGTGACGGCGGCCGCACCACCCAGCTCGACGTCTCGCGCGCCAGCGCCCAACTCAACGCGACACTCGCCATCGCGCCACCCATCGAGGCCGCCATCGACCGCTCCATCCATCATCTCGGGATCCTCTGCGGCCTTCCACCACGCGAACTCGCCGGGACACTGCTTCCTCACGCTCCCATTCCTGTCGCCACCAACAACCTCACACCCCCGGATCCCGCGGAACTCCTCCGCCGTCGCCCTGATGTCCGCGCCGCCGAGCGCAACCTCGCCGCCACCACCGCCCGCATCGGAGTCGATGTCGCCGACCTCTTCCCTCGCGTGACGCTCAGTGGTCGCATCGCGATGGAAGCCGCGCGCATCGGCCGGATCGACGACGGGGGCACCGATTCCTGGGGCTTCGGACCCCGCATCTCCTGGTCCGCCCTCGACCTCGGCAAGGCCCGACAACGCGTGAAGGCCAGCACCGCACGCAGCGAGGCCGCACTCGCCCAATACGAACACACCGTCCTCCTCGTCCTCGAGGAAACCGAGAACGCCCTCGCAAATTATACCCGCCAGACCCACCGACTCGCCCTGCTCCGCGCCGCCGCCCGTGACGCCCTCCAGGCCGTCTCCCTCGCCCGCCAACGCTACGAGGACGGCCTCACCGACTTCCTGACCGTGCTCGACGCCGAGCGCGTCGTGCTCACCCAGGACACCGAACTCGCGGCCACCGAGGCAAATGTAGGCGTGGCCACCATCGCCCTCTACAAGACCCTCGGCGGAGGCTGGGCCCCGGCGGACTGAAGGACGGCCAACGCCCCGGGTCTCCAGTCCGGATATCCGGGACGGGCCGAGGCCTCCTCACCCGACCTTCCCCACCATCGTGACCCGACTCGGGGTCTTCTTCACGCTGGGATGTTCGCGGATCGTCTCGCCCCTCCCCCGAAGCGCATCGGCAAGTGCAGACGCGAAATCCCCGGACGCCGATTTCAACGCTGCCTTGAGCGCACTCGTCGCCCCGCTTCCCGGAATGCGCTGCAACACACACCGCGCGTCCTCCCTCAATTCCGCATGGTCCAGATACCGCGCCACGTTCGCCACCGCATCGTCCTCGCCGACGATGGACAGCATCCACAGCAATTCCCGGGCGACCGGAACCGTCGAGGCGCCCGTCTCCAGCACGGACGTGATCTCCAATTTCACACCGGCCCGGACCTCCTTCCGCTCTGGCGCGGTGGAATGCTCCACGATGTTCCAGAGCGCGCGCACCGCGGATCGCGCCCGTTCGGTGTCGGCATCCGCCATCGCCCGGAGGAGTGGACGGACGGCGGCCGTACCTGCGGTCCACGCCAGCTGCCACGCCGGTTCGTGTCCCGGCACTTCCTTTTCACCCAGCCGCGCAAGCAGGTCCGGCACGGGGATCGGGGTCATTCCTGAGGTCGTGTCGTTCATGGGATTCTTCTCTTCAGGTTGAACAAGGTCGGATCGTTTTCCGCTTGGGTCAGGGGTCGACGCACGCCGCGCTCAGAGAACATACGGATGCCGGTGCGGCCGGCTCAGGAGTCGGTTCGCAAACTCATCCCCAACCACGCGTTCCTTCTTCCCATCCCACACCAGCTTCCGACCAAGCCGGTAGGAGAGGTTGCCAAGGTTGCACAACGTCGCCGTCCGATGCGCGATCTCGATGTCCACCGCCGGTCGAAGATGCCCCTCCCGGATCGACCGGAACCAGTCGGCCTTGTGGTTCATGTTGAAGTCCTCGTACTCGTCCGTGCGCGAAACTTCCTTGCCGCCGGCAGGCATCTGGAAGTTCACGGCTTCCGGGTTCGCCGGCCGGTAGCCGCCCTCCCACTCGAGCACCAGGTTCCCGTGCTCGCCCCAGAAACAGTTTCCAAACTCGGTCTTGCCCATCTTGTTTCCCGGCTGCCCCCACTCCAGCGTCCAGTCGGGGTCCTTGAAATGATACACGACGTCCATGTCGATCGGGCAATCCCACAAGCCCCGAGCCGGCGCACGTCCCGTCGCCTCGACGGTGAAGGAGGTCTGCTGGTCCGCGTTCATGCACCACAGAATCGTGCTGAACTGGTGCGCCCCGCGGTCCCGGATCTGCCCGCCACCGGATTCAAGAAGCCACCGGAAATTCGCCGGTTGAAAATGCCGATTGTAGGCACGCCACGGCAGCGGACCCACCCACAGATCCCAATCCAACCCCTCCGGTGGCGCGCTGTCCGGAACGGGTTGCTCATCCACCGGGTTGGCATAGTGCCAGCACGAGACCTTTTTCACCCGGCCCACGATGCCGTTGCGAATCGCCCGACAGGTGTACCAACCACCCTTCGCCGTCCGCGCCTGCGCCCCCACCTGCACCGCAACCCGGTTCGACCGTGCCGCAGCCACCATCGCCCGGCCGTCCACCACGGTCACCGACGCCGGCTTCTCCACGTACACATGCTTGCCGCCCTGACACGCGTGGACGGTCTGCACCGCGTGCCAATGATCCGGAGTCGCAATCAACACGGCATCAATGTCCTTCCGATCGACGATGTACCGGTAGTCGCGATAGGGCGTCACACCCGCCGCAGTCCCCCCCACATTGTCGAACGCCGCCTGCAACCGGTTCTCATCCGCGTCGCACACCGCCGCAATCCGCACTTTGTCCTCCTTCTGGAACCGCAGCATGTTGTTGACGTGGGTCATCCCCATCCCCCCCACGCCAATGTGCGCCACCACAAACCTTGAGTTCGCCCCAGGCCTCCCAGACGCCCCAAGCACCCCCGACGGCGCAATCTGGAACAACCCTGCCGCCGCAACCCCACCCGCCTT
>CAIMTB010000509.1 GCA_903844265.1 uncultured Verrucomicrobiota bacterium | reverse complement strand
TAAGGGTCACCATCGACGCGCCCAGGGAGCCTCGCCGAGGACGGATTGCAGGAACTGGAGTTGGTCGCGAATCCAATGATATACGGGCTCAACATCGGCTCCGGCGACCCGCAGCACGGCGCCCTGCGGATGGGGGCTGATGCTCCAGACGACGGATTGAGATGGGGGAGCGCCCTTCGTCGGGACTGCGGAGACGGGTGCTTCTCTGTGCAACCGGGGCGGGTGCGTGTAGGGCGGCGTTGGGGGCCCGACGCCCTCCATCGGGCGGCGGCTCACGGGTTGTCTCGATGCCTGACCGCACAGGTTGAGCGTGGTTTCGCGAAGTGGAGCGCCGAACAGGGCGACCATGGCGATGCAGTTGAAGCGGCCGGTTTTAAAAGGGGCGCCGAGGGGTCCATCGATGGCTTTGAGACGGAGGCTGTCGACAAAGATGAGATCGTTCCCAAGATAGACCTCGTTCCGGCTGTGGAATTCCCCGAAGGCCCAGCGTTCGCCGCGTGCGGACCGGCCGGCGGACATCCAGTCGACCAGCACCAGGCCGGCGTCAGTGTCGAGATGGAAGGACTGGTGCTGGAGATAGGTGGATTCCGCGAACGCCTGGACGGAGTCCGGCGCGAAGACCAGCAGGGAGCGGGGTCCGACGTGGGCGACCGTTCGGTGGCCGCAGGGGCGAAGGGACGGGTTGCGATAGATCTTGGTGGAGGCCTGACTACCGACGAGGCAGCGGGTATCTGGATCCAGCTGGATCTCGAGCCGCGTCGTGTCGCCGGCGACCATGCCGCCACCGAAGTTGGTGGTGAAGGCAGCCACGCTGGCACCCCTGGGCCGGGGGATGAGGAACTTCATCGGGCTGGTGGCAAAGGCGGCGGTGACCGTGCTTTTCCTGTCCACGTGGCTCACCCTGAGGAGCGCGTGCCCGGGAGGATGAACGGATGGGGGCTTATTCATGGACATTCAGACTGTGAGATGCTGGCGAATTATCTCGTTGCTTAGTTCGGAGATGGGGCCCTGGGCGACCGTAGTACCGCGGTCCATGATATGGAACCGGTCGCCGACCTGGAGGCAGAAGTCGAGGCATTGTTCCACGAGCAGGATCCCGATGCGGCCTTCGGCCCGGACCTCCCTCAGGGCGCTCCCTATCTCACGGGCGTAGTCATGCTCGCCGCTGCCCAGCCCGCTCATGCTGAGGTGGCGGATGGTGACCCCGATCTGGTCGATGATGTTGGGTTGTATGCCTTCGGTGGGCTCGTCGAGCAGCAGAATCTTGGGCCCGGTCAGGAGGGCGCGGCCGATGGCGAGTTGCTGTTGCTGCCCGCCGCTGAGCACGCCTCCTTTCCGGCCGAGCATTTCCTTCAGGACGGGAAACAAGGCGAGGACGCGGTCGAATTCGCCGTTCATCCTCTTTCCCTGTGCCAGTGCTCCGATCATCAGGTTTTCGCGCACCGTAAGATTGGGGAAGATATCCCGGCCCTGAGGGACGTAGCCGAGGCCGCTGCGGGCGCGAAGCTCGGGACGGAGACGAGTAAGATCACAGTCGCCGAGGGAGATGGTTCCCGAATCGGAGGGGGCAAGTCCAACGATGGACTTGAGCGTGGTTGTCTTGCCGACGCCGTTGCGCCCCATCAGGCAGAGGACCTCGCCAGGGCGGACCTCCAGGCTCACGTCGCGGAGGATTCGCGAGCCGTCGTAGCTTACAGAAACGTGGGAGACGCAGAGCATGTGGACTTTGGTGGGCGCGGTGGATGCCTTGGCGGCGGGTTTCAAAAGTGCCATTCGTCGCAGCAGCCGACGTTCGTTGGCTCAATTCATTTGGGGTTTGGATGAAGTTGGAGTCTCCTCACGTCGACTTCTACGGTTCGTTGGGGGATGAAGTTGGAGTCTCCTTACGTCGACTACTACGGTTCATTGGGGGATGAAGTTGGAGTCTCCTTACGTCGACTACTACGGTTCGTTGGTCGTCGGCGGGTGCCTCTTGCCACGGCCGAGATAGACCTCGATGACCTTCTCGTCCGCCTGGACCTCGTCGACCGTCCCTTCGCAGAGGACGCTGCCCTGGTGCAGGACGGTGACCTGACGGGCGATCTGCCGGACGAAGGTCATGTCATGTTCGATGACGAGGATGCTGTGCTTTCCGGCGAGACTGAGGAGAAGCTCCCCGGTCTTATGGGTTTCCTCATCGGTCATCCCGGCGGCGGGCTCATCCACCAGGAGGAGCTTTGGGTTTTGGGCCAGCAGCATGCCGATTTCGAGCCACTGCTTCTGGCCGTGGGACAGCGAACCGGCCTTGGTGGCGGCGCGTTCCTGGAGCCCAACCGTGGACAGGAGGTCATGGATACGGTCCTTCTGGGCCGAATCCACCCGGGCAAAGAGGCAGTCGAGGATGCCCCGGGCGCCTTCGAGTGAGAGCCAGATGTTCTCGAAGACCGTGTGGTCGGTGTATACGGACGGGGTTTGGAATTTCCTTCCGATGCCGAGGCGGTTGATCTGCCATTCGTTGAGCCGGGTGAGGTCGATGTCGCGACCGAACTCGATGCGTCCGCGGTCGGGTCGGGTGCGTCCGGTGATGAGGTCAAGCATGGTGCTCTTGCCGGCGCCATTGGGGCCGATCACGACGCGAAGCTCGCCCTCGTCCATGTAGAATGTGAGATCATGGATGGCCTTGAAGCCATCGAACGACTTCGTGACCGCCTCGAGCGCGAGGATGAATTGTTTACGTGCCTGGGTCATCGGCTGCCGATCGGGGTTGTTGACAACATATTAACATCTGGGAATAACTGTTAGCAGCCCGTCGAAAGAGACCATTCCTCGTAGCAGCCGACGTGAGGAGGCTCCGTTCATTGGCTTTTGGATCAAATCTGAGTCTCCTTATGTCGACTGCTACGGTTTGTTGACGGGCTGTCAGGGGTTGCTCACGCCTTTCCTCCACTTTCTCTGCAGGGCCCGGAATTGGTCGGGTAGGCCGACCAGTCCCTTGGGCATGAACAAGGTCACGAACACGAACAAGGAGCCGAGGAGGTAGGGCCATTGTTCGGCGAAGGCGTGGGTGGCGTAGCTCTTGAGGGCGTTGACGCCGATGGCGCCGAGAATGGGGCCGACGAGGGATGCGCGGCCCCCGACGGCGCACCAGACGACGGCCTCCAGGGATTTCTCGGGTGCCATTTCGCTGGGGTTGATGATCCCGACCTGGGGCACGAAGAGCGCCCCGCCGAGTCCGGCGATCACCGCTGCTACCACGAAGACGAACAGTTTGAAATGGGACGTGGCGTAACCGGAGAAGAGCACACGGTTCTCGGAGTCGCGGATGGCGCGCTGGACCAGCCCGAACTTGGTCCGGGAGAGCCAGCGGCAGAAGAGATAAGTCAGCGTCAGGAGTCCGGCTGACGCGAGGTAGAGTGCCCGACGGGTGGCCGGGGTATTGATGTCGTGGCCGAGGATGACCTTGAAATCGGTGAGTCCGTTGTTGCCGCCGAAGGTGAAGTCATTCCGGAAGAACATCAACGTGGCGGCGTAGGTCAGGGCCTGGGAGAGGATGGAGAAATACACGCCCTTGATGCGGGACCGGAAGGCAAGCCAGCCGAACACGAGAGCCACCAGGCCCGGTACCCAAATCACGGCGGCCGAGGCGAAGGCGAAACTCCGGAATGGGATCCAGTGAGGTGGAAGCCCGCCGGTTGTTGGAAAGCGGGCGGGGAACTCGAGGAAGACCATGAAGTCTGGGATCTCGGCCTTGTATTGTCCGAGCTTCCCGATGAGCAGCATCAGGTGCATGCCCAGGGCGTAGCCGCCGAGGGCGAAGAAGAGGCACTGGCCGAGGCTGAGCAGGCCCGTGTAGCCCCAGAGGAGATTGATGCCGAGGGCGAGCACGGAGTAACAGAGGTATTTTCCGTAGAGACTGAGCGTGAAGGCGCTGACGTGGAGGAAATGACCCTCGGGGGTGATGGCGTTGAGCAGCGGTGGGATCGCCAATGCGACCAGGGCTGCAGCGAACATCCAGCGGTCGCGTCGTGAGGTGTCGGAAATCATAGGCAGCACGGTGGATCAGCCCTCGAGGCTACGGCTGCGTGTGACAAAGAGGCCGGCCGGTCGCCATTGAAGGAAGAGAATGATCGTGGCGAGCACCGTGATCTTACCCATGACGGCACCAAGCCAGGGTTGCAGGATCTGGTCGGTGACACCGACGCCGAGCGAGGCGGTCACCGTGCCGAAGATGTTTCCGATTCCGCCGAGGACCACGATCATGAAGCAGTCGATGATGTAATTCTGACCGAGGCCTGGTCCGACGTTGCCGATCTGTGAGAGACAGGCGCCCGCCATTCCGGCGAGGCCGGATCCGTAGGCGAAGGTGAGCATGTTCACGCGGTCGGTGCGGACGCCCAGCGTTGAGGCCATGGCTCGGTTTTGCATGACGGCGCGGATCTGGAGGCCGACGGATGTCCGGGTGAGGAGGGACCAGGTGCCGAGCACGATGAGGGCGGCGAAGAAGATGACGAAGATGCGGTTGTAGGCGAAGAGCACGTCCTGGATCACAAGGCTGCCGCTGAGCCAGGAGGGGGATCCCACCTGTACGTTGGCGGCTCCGAAGACGTGCCGGAACACCTGCTGCAGTAGGAGACTGACCCCCCAGGTGGCGAGCATGGATTCCAGCGGGCGCCGGTAGAGAAATCGAATGATACCCTGCTCCAGTATCAGGCCGACGGCGGCCGTGACTACAAACGATGAAGCGAGGGCGACCAGGAAGTAGGTCTCGAGGGGGAGACCTGATGGACCAAAGGCTGAGCGGACAAGGTTCTGGACGACATAGGTCGTGTAGGCGCCCACCATCATCAGCTCTCCGTGGGCCATGTTGATGATTCCCATCAGGCCGAACGTGATGGCGAGACCGAGCGCGGCGACGAGAAGCACCGCCGCAAGGCTGAATCCGCGGAAGGCGGTACCGATGAGATTGCCGCGTTGCTGATAGGTCTCTATGTCGAGGACCGTCTTGTGGACCGCGAGGAGTGATTCGTCGTTGGGCGGGGTCGGGCCGTCGCGGAGTTTCTTCTCGAACGACTGGAGGAAGCTGAGCGAGGTCACGGACCTGAGTTCACCGAGGGTCCTGAGGGCGGGAACGCGGACGGCAGGGTCGGGGCTGGCGGTACGGGTGAGGGCGAGGGCCTCGGCGAGGCGCCGGGACACTTCAGGGTCCTTCTCTTCCCGGGCGCGGGCCTCAAAGAGGGGAAGGTATTCGAGGTTACGTTCCTGGCCGAGTTTGACGACGGCGTCCTTGCGGAACCTGGGGTCGGGGTTGCCGAGAGCCATGAAGTCCAGGGTGTTCTTGATCGCCTTGCGCAGCTTGGCCGTGGTGTCGGCGGGAGTAAGTTCGGAGGGCGAGAAGAGGAGCGGTTTTGCGTCGGGGCCGGGGATGGGCTGGTCGTCGAGGATGGAGAGGCCTTGGGCGTGGCCGTCGCCATCGGTAGTCGGATCGAGCAGGAAAGCAGTCTGCGACCCGTCGGGGTTGTCATGGACGAACAGGCTTCCGCCGCGCCAGGCGGTAAGAACGGCTTCAACGCCGGGATCGGTGCTGCCGATGAGGCCGCGAAGCAGGGTGGCCTGCTCGGAGATATCCGGGGAAAAGATGACGCGGGCGAGGGTTGAGCGTGCGGAAGAGGGAGCGGGAGTCGTGGCGGCCGCGGCTGCCTGGACCAGGCAAAGGACCAGCAGCAGGATGGCTGCGAGCGCAGGGCTCCAATCCTTGACAGGACCAGGTCTGAGTTCTTTGGTGATGGAAGGTAGGAATGCCACGGGAAGAATGGATAAGGTGGGGCGGACGGAGTGCCCGCCCCACCGGGTCTGGCGGGTGGCGGAGTTACTTGGTGGTGAGGAATTTCTCGCTGAACGGCTCGCCGGCGACGCCGTTCAGGGTCTTGATGATCTTGAACTGCCCGGTGGCGAGGGTCTCACCAATGAACACGTTGTTCACGAGGTGATGGTTGGCCTGCATCGTGACAACGCCGGTGGGGCCCTTGAACTTCTGACCGACCAGGGCGTCACGGACCTTGTCGACGTCGAAGGTTCCGGCCTTCTCCACCGCCTGCTTCCAGAGGTGGACGCCGATCCGGGACAGGTTCATGGGCGAGCAGGTGACGCGTCCCTTGGGGTCGACGCCGCTGACGTTGTAGTCGACTCCCGTGACCTTGGGGGCCTTGAGCCAGCCCATGAAGGAGTCCACGAAGGCCTTGTTCTCCGGGGTCTTGATGGACATGAAGTAGGTCCAGCAGCCGAGATGACCAACGAGCGCCTTCGCGGGCAGCCCGCGGAACTCGTCCTCGGAGATGGAGAACGAGACGACGGGACAGTTTTCGGAGGTGAGGCCGGCATTGGCGAATTCCTTGAAGAACGGCACGTTGGTGTCGCCGTTGAGCGTGCTGATCACCGTGGCGGATCCGCCGGCGGTGAATGTCTTGATCTCGGCGACGATGGTCTGGTAGTCGGTATGGCCGAAGGGCGTGTAGATTTCGATGATGTCACTGTCGGGGATACCCTTCGACTTGAGATACTGCTTGAGGATCTTATTGGTCGTGCGGGGGTAGACGTAATCGGATCCGAGGAGATAGAACTTCTTCTTTCCTTCGCCGAGCATGTAATCGACGGCGGGGATGGCCTGCTGGTTCACGGCCTCGGCGGTGTAGAAGATGTTCTTCGAGAGTTCCTCGCCCTCGTATTGCACGGGGTAGAAGAGCAGGCCGTTGTTGCGCTCGAAGACCGGGAGGACGGATTTGCGGGAGACGGAGGTCCAGCAGCCGAAGACGACGGCGACCTTATCCTTGACCAGGAGTTCCTCCGCCTTTTCGGCGAAGAGCGGCCAGTTGGAGGCAGGATCAACGACGACGGGTTCGATGAGGTAATGCTTGCCTGAGACGAGGACGCCTCCGGCTTTATTGACTTCGTCGAAGGAGTAGAGGAGGACGTCCTTGAGGGACGTCTCGCTGATGGCCATGGTCCCGCTCAGGGAGTGGAGGACGCCGACCTTGACGGTTTCGGCTTGGAGCGACACCGCCGCGGTCAGCGCGGCGATGAGCAGGGAGGCCTTTTGGAACAGGGTGGGTTTCATGGGGTGGGTGGAGTACGATTCGACAGGGATTTGGCTGGGGAAGGGATGGGGCATGGTGATGGAACGGGGGCTCGGTCGGGTGTGAGTTTCGGTGGGGATTGGGTTGGGCCTTGTGATTGCGGTTGGGGGTCAGAACAGGAACGAGACGCCCGCGCCGGCGATGAATCGGTCTTCCTTACCGTCGAACCCGCCCTTGTAGCCGGTGTAGTCATAGCGCAGTTCGGGCTGCACCTTGACACGGGGAACGGGTTTCCAGTTGAGAGTCAGCGTGAGGCTCCCGAGGTTGCCCTGGGTATCCGTGGAGAAGATCGAGCTTCCTGTGCGGCCGCCGAGTGCTATGCCGGGGATGCCGCCGCCATCGGGGTCGTCGAGGTAGTCGGCGCGGAGCGCGAGGCCCAGCTTGGATGAGAATTCGTAGCCGATCCAGCCGCCGACGGACCAGAGGTCGGCGTCCCTGGGGCCATCGTTGTCGAAGACGAAGTAATCGACTTCGAGTCCGAGTCCGATTTCCTTGGTGACCTGGGCTCCAGCGAGCAGGGATCCGCCGCTGACGCGGAGGGTGTCGGTTTCGTCGCCGATGAAGCCGATAAGGCTGAGCCAGGTTTTGTCGGTGGGTTTGATTCCCACGGCGCCGAGGAAGGTCTTGGCGCCATTGTTGTCGACGGCGCCCGCGTAGAGGCCGTTTTGGACGCGCAGTTTGAGGTCGACGGCGTCGGTGAGATTGTAGCCGAGTTGGGCGCCGGCGGAGGGGCCGTTGCCGGTGTAGAACCACTGGTAACCCTGTGAGAAATTGGCGTTGGCGGCGCCGCCATCACCGGACTCGTAGTTCAGCAGGGAGATGAGTTGACCCGCCTTGATGTTGAGGCCGGTGCCGATCGGGGCGTTGAGTTCGATGTAGGCTTCCCGGAGGTTTTCAAGGCCCTGGAGTTCGCCGCCGGTGTTGTCAATGGCGGCGTCCTCGCCCCACATGAGAGACACGCGATAGGCGGCATCCCATTTTTCGCCGCTTCTCTCGACGGGTTTGCTGGCGAGGGTGAGTTTGACTTTATTGAGTGAGAATGAGTTGTGGGACGTGTTCCAGAGATAGCCGTTGGATTTGCGATCGGTGGGGGTGCTGAAGTCGTAGAAGTAGGACGCCGTCGCGAATCCGCTGATGGTTATGTCGGAGAGCGCCTTGACGGACTCGGGCTTTTCGCCGCTGGGGACGATGCCTTCCTTCTTGGCGAGGCCTTCGAGCGAGTCGAGGCGTGCCTTGAGTGTCTGGTTTTCCTTCTCGAGTTTGTCGAGCCGGTTGAGGTCGGGTGCGCCCTGGCCGAAGGCGGCATGCGAGGCGCCGGCCGCAAGCAGAGCCGTGAGGACGCGGGTGGTGTGTTTGAGGCCGGATCGAGGCCGCTTCCTGATAGAGTTCCGAGGGGTTTCAGTGGGACTGGTGTTCATGAGTAGCGGGGATGACGTGCTGTGCTGTGCAGTCGTTGTAACTGCGTGTCGGACATCAGCACCGCGTGTGCCAAGTCACCTCGTTCAGGGAATTAGAGCGCGGCATCCAATGGATGGTGACCATGAATCGGGCGCATGGCCGCTCCACCGGCCAGCGGGGCCAAGGGCACAGATCATGAGGATGCCTTCTGGGACTCGGCGCTTTACCGCGCGCGATCGAGGACGAGATTCGGACGTGGGTCGCCGGGGAAGTGTTCCGGAGCGGACTGTCTGGTCAAAAGGCCACAGTGCCTGGCGATGGATGGAGGCGGGATGGGGACCTCCGGAGATGTTTCCCGGGGAAAGGCGTGCCTTCCATCAACCGCCGATGCAACTCATCGAGCGTTCGGGTTGTTCGAAGCCGGGTTCGCCGATGTGATGGCGGTCTTCCTTGCCTCGAACGATGCTGCGGATCCAGTCCTCCAGGGTGGCGTCGTCGGTGTCGGAGCGGAGGAGGCCCTTGAGGTTGTGTTCGATGAGGCTGAAGAGGCAGGTGCGGACCTGACCGTCGGCGGTGAGGCGGATCCGGTTGCAGTGGCCGCAGAACGGTTCGGTGACGGGCGCGATGATGCCGATCTCGGCGGCGGATTCGGGTGGGGTATCGGGGAAGCGCCAGCGTCGTGCGGTCTCGGCGGGGTCTGCAGGCGCGGCTGGGGCGATGTCGAAGCGTTCGCGGATGCGGGAGAGGATTTCGT
The DNA here is from genome assembly GCA_903844265.1 of uncultured Verrucomicrobiota bacterium. Classification (GTDB taxonomy): domain Bacteria; phylum Verrucomicrobiota; class Verrucomicrobiia; order Limisphaerales; family CAIMTB01; genus CAIMTB01. Next base: position 846 of record CAIMTB010000509.1, on the reverse strand, counting down.
GTCCGGGCACGACGTGGTCACGCAGCCAGGTGTGACCGGAGTCGAGGGGCATGAACTCGATGAAGCGGAGGGAGAGATTCTCGCGCCTGGCGAAGTCTGCGAGGTCGATGATCTCGTGGTCATTGAGGCCGCGGATGACGACGGCGTTGACCTTGATGGGGTGGAATTGGAGGTCGCGGGCGATGCGGATGGCGTCGAGGACTTCGCTGCAGCCGTCGCGGCCGGTCATGCGTCGGAAGTTGGCTGGGTCGAGGGAGTCGAGGCTGAACGAGACGCGCTGGAGTCCTGCTTCGCGGAGGGCGCGGGCATGGCGGTGGAAGAGGAAGCCGTTCGTGGTCATCGCGAGGTCCTCGATTCCGGGGATCATGGCGAGACGTTGGACGAGGGTGGGGAGGTCTGTGCGGAGGAGGGGTTCACCGCCGGTGAGGCGGATCTTGCGGATGCCGAGGCGGACGAAGAGGCGGACGACGCGTTCAATTTCCTCGAACGAGAGGAGTTCGGCGCGGGGCTTCCATTCGCGGAGGATGGGAGTGCCGGGGGGCGGGGATGGACGGCCGAGGTCGCGGAATCGGGATCGGTAGAAGCTGGCAGCCTCCTCGGTTTCCGGGAGGCAGTAGACGCAGCGGAAATTACAGCGATCCGTGACGCTGACGCGAAGATCGCGAAGGTGGCGTCCGTGGGAATCGACGAGCGGGGGCGGGGCCATCACGCGTCGGAGGGGGGGTGGACGGGGTTGGTTCGGGTCGTATCGTATCGCGGCCGGGTTTATGGGGGTGTGGGTGGGGCGTTGGTGGTGGGGGTGATCTTGACTTCGCCGGAGCGTTTGATTTCGACCTCGAGGCCGGG
>CAIMTB010000508.1 GCA_903844265.1 uncultured Verrucomicrobiota bacterium | reverse complement strand
TGCCGAGGTCAACAACCTGCTCAACCGGTTCGCGCAGATGCAGCAGATCATGAAGAAGATGGGCAAGTTCCAGAAGATGATGTCGAAGATGGGCGGGGCGATGCCCGGCATGCCGGGGATGCCGGGGATGCCCGGCATGGGCGGCGGGATGCCGCCTCGGTTTGGGAAGTGAAGCGGGGGCGGGGCTCAGGGCGCCGGAAGTTTCACCGAGGCGGCTGTCCGGATCGATTCGAGCGTCGCGAAGGTGAGCTGCATGCTCTGCCGCGATACCGCATAGGGCAGGGGATGTTCGTGTTCGCGCCGCAGGAACCCGGCCCACGCCGCGATCTGTTCGGCATGGCCTTTGCCCTGGAACTTATGGGACGTCGACTTCCGCCCCTGATGGACCTTCAGTGTCTGGAAGTTCTCGATCTCGGCGACGAAGCCCGCGCCAAACACGGTGCAGACCTCCTTCGGCCAGGTGGAATCGCCTTCGGCGGAATACACGAGTTGGCCGCAGGAACCCCCTGCGAACTCGACTTGTGCGGTGACGCTGTCGGGGAACGGCAGCCGACCGGATGCCGGCCACACGGTCTGCGCGGAAACCCGCACCGGCGGGGAATCAAAGAGGAAGCAGAAGTAATCCAGGAAATGGCAGGCCTCACCCAGCACGCGGCCGCCGCTTTCGGCGAGATTGGCGTACCAGTGGGACGGGTCGAGTTTCCCGGGCATCACGCGGAAGCTGGCGGTCTTCGGGCCGGGCGTTCGTGAGATGATCTTCTTCAGCTCCACGCTCGCGCCGGAGAATCGGCGATTGAAGCCGACCTGGATGCTGCCTTCACTGCGGGCCATCGCGGCGTCGATCTGGGCGAGTTCGTCGGGGGTGAGACAGAGCGGTTTCTCGACGAACACGTCGCGGTTCGCGGCCAGCGCGGCGAGGATGAAGCGGGCGTGGAGATGATGCCGCGTCGCGATGAGCACGGCCGCGGGTTCCTTGCCCGCGCGGGCCAGGAGCGCGTCGCCGTCCGTGCCCGCCTCCGAGAAATCGAACTTCGACTTCACATGGTTCGCACTGAGCGCGGTGTTGTTCACGATGCTGCCGAACGGGATTTTTCCCACGAGATGCGGGAGCAGCATTGTCCGCGCGAAATTGCCGGCGCCGATGACGTCGAGGCGGGTGGCCGGGGCACGCCGGGATTTTTGTGCGGGCGCGGAGGACGGGGATGCCGATGTCCTGGGGCGGACCGGTACCGGGGTGGGCTCCTTTGCGGGCTGACTGGGGTTGGGCGAATAGTCGAGCACGACCCCGATCTCGGGCGATCCGGCGGCGAGTTCGCGATAGGCCTCGAGCGATTGCTGGAAGGGGACGCGTCGCGTGGTGAGGAGATCGAGATGAAGCACGCCTGTCTTCATCAAATGCAGGCAGGCGTCGAAGTTCCGCTGCTCGGTCCAGCGCACGTGGCCGATCGGGTAATCGGCGCCGCCCCATTCATAGGATGCATCGTAGCGTCCCGGGCCGTAGCTTCGGGAATAACGGATCTCGAGTTCCTTCTCGTAGGTGGTTTTCCAGGGCAGTTCGACGTGGGTATTGCCGACGACCACGATGCGGCCGCGATCGCGCAGTGCGTCGATGGCCTGCTCGGTGGGTGCGTTGCTCGCGGTCGCGGTCGCCAGGATCACCGCATCCACGCCGAAGCCCCCGGTCCATACGCGCACCGTGTCGCCGAGATTCTGGCTGGCGGGGGCGACGAAGATTTCGGCTCCCACGGCGGTGGCGATGGCGCGTCGCGGTTCGGCGATGTCGACGGCGAGGACGCGGCAGCCATTGGCGGCGAGGAGATTCGTGACGAGCAACCCGACCAGGCCCTGGCCGATGACCATGACGCGATCACCGAGGCGGGGTTCGAGTTGGCGGACCGTCTGCAGCGCGATCGACGCGATGGTGGTGTAGGCGGCTTCCCACAGTTCGACGCCGTCCGGGACCGCGGCCGCGAGGAGGTCGGGGATGGCGATGAACTCGGCGTGGAAGGCGCATTCGGCGCCACCGCAGGCGACGCGGTCACCGACGCGGAACCGGGTGTTGCCGGGATCGGCGACCTCGACGATTCCCGCGGCGCTGTAGCCAAGGCCGGTGGGTGTCTCGAGGCGGTTGCGGACCTTGTCGAACGCGGCACGCCAGCCGAGGTTTCGGGCGGTGTCGAGGACCTTGCGGACCTGGTCGGGCCGGGCGCGGGCTTTCTGGAGCAGGTTCATCCTGGCCTGCTCGACCTTCATCTTTTCGGTGCCGGCGCTGATGACCGAATGGGTGACGCGGACGAGGATGCCGCCTGGCGGAGGCGTGGGGCGTGGGACGTCCTGGAGTTCGAGACGGCCATCCTGGTACTGGGCGATCTGGAGCATGGAGCTAGGAAGGATTCAGTCGGGATACCAACCAGCGGTGTTTGCCGCGGGCGGTCTTTTCGGTTTCGCGGACTTCGCTGAACGCGACCTCGAAATCATCGCCGAGCTTCCGTTCGATCCCCTCGCGGATGGCGTCGAGTCGCGACGTGTGGAAATCCGGCGACGGGACGAAGCGGAACACGGCCTGGCCGGGTTGGTCCTGGAAGAACTGGACCGCGTAGAGTCCGTCGAAGATCGCGTCGTGCATGTTGAAGGCCGTGAGCGAAATGCGCCGGCCCGTGCGGCTGACGAGGAATTCCTGTTCGCGCCCTGCGATTTCGGCGACGGCTGGCCAGGGGAACTCGAGATTGCCGTCGGTGCGCGGATCGGCGAGGCGGACGAAATCCCCGGTGCGATATCGCACCAGCGGCATGGCGAGGTTGTGGAAGCTGGTGCCGATGACTTCGCGGAACCCCTCGGCATCGGGTTCGCCGAATTCGACGAATCCGTAGGTGGGCCAGAAATGGAACAGGTCCGAGTTGCGACCCTCGGCGGCGAGCACGACGCGTTCGCTGTGGCCGTACCAGCGGAAGACGCGGCATCCGAAGACACGTTCCAGAAGGCGCTTCTGCGGGAGCGTGAGCCGTTCGGATCCGGCCAGCACGCAACGGATCGGGGTGCGCCACGATTGGCCTGCGCGCTCGAGGAACTCGGCGAGTTGCAGGGCCGCCGAGGGGTAGGCGTGCAGGATGTCGGGCCGGAAATTCTCGATGGCCTCGAGATACTGGGGCAGTCGTTCCTCGGTGAGGTGATAGCTGGACAGCATCAGCCAATCGCGCGTGGCGTCGTAGCTGGCGATGCCGCCCGCAGCCTTGTCCGTCGTGACATGCCCGCGGATCACCACCAGCCGGGCGCCCTTGGACCATCCCGCGCGGCGCCATTGCGCCTCGAGGAACGCCTGCTCCTTCGGTCGGCTCACGCCTTTCTGCAGGTGGAAACCGACCGGCACGCCGGTGGAACCGCCCGTCGTCATGTAGAGCCGCTGGGCTGCCGGCACCGCCGAGGAGGTCATCCCGGCAAGGTGCTGCTGCAGGTCGGATTTCTGGGTGAACGGGCAGCGCGCAAGGTCGTCCGGAGAGCGCAGGAGCTCGGGTTGGAACCGGTTCTCGGCGAAACGGCGCTGGTAGAACGGGCAGAAGTTACCGGCCTGGATCAGCGTTTGCCGGAGGTGCTTGAATTGGAACTCTGCGATCTGGTCGACGCTCCAGGACTCGACGCCCTCCGCGAGTCGTTGGAATTCGCGGAAGCGCGAACCGAGCCGCCATGAGACGGGGAGTTGGCGATAGCTCCAGCCGAGGGTCCGCTTCAATCCGTGCGGCATCCGCTCGTAGAGCGAGAGCAGCGGGTAGAGGCGGTCTTCGAGGCTCATGTCGTGGGCGGCGCGCGGCCCGAGGATCCACTGGCGACGGGTCGGATGCAAAACCCGATTCTGGTTGGGGCCTCTCCGAGGGCGCCGCGTCTGGG
>CAIMTB010000507.1 GCA_903844265.1 uncultured Verrucomicrobiota bacterium | reverse complement strand
TGCGGACAAGATGGAACTGGTGTGCGCGGAGTCCGTCGAGAACGCCGGTGTCCTTGGATTTCTTCACGGGGCGCAGGCCGCGGAACCAATCGGCCGGTGTCCCGAAGCCGTCGCCGTTGTCGTCGATGAGTGCGTGCTCCGTGGCCATGCGGCCCTCGGTCTTGTAGAATTCGGCGACCTGGAATGAGGCGCTGAGAAAGGCTTCGAGAAGCGAGGTTTGGCCGTCCTGGTCGAGGTCGCCCCTGGGGTCCGCGATGGCTTCGGCGAGGCATCGTCCGAAGCGGGTGGCGTTGTGTTCATGGCCGCTGCGGGTGGCGGAGATGATGACGCGGTTGGTGGCGGCGAGTTTGTTGATGAACGGCGCGCTGGCGGAGGCGGTGTCGATGACCGCGATGGGCCTGCGGAACGGTTTCAACCACGCCGCCAGTTCGCTCCCGGAAAGGTCCGGGCCGCGCAGGTTGAACAACGCCTCCTTGCCATCGAAGGTCCCGTGGCCGATGAGGACGATCCAAAGTTCCTGGGGGGTGTCCGTGGGTTCGGCCTGGATGAGCGAGTGCAGCCGTTGAAGGTCGTCGACGCGAGGGGTGTCGGTTTCCTGGGTCGCTGGAACGGCAGGCTCGTCGAGTCCGAGCGTGGTCATCGAGACGCCGCCCTTGGCCGCGACTTCCCGCCAGAGTCCGGCCTGCTGAACGAAGTTTGAACTGAACGACGCCTCGCCAGCGGCTCCCACGATCACCAGCAACCGCGCTGCATTCGTGGATGTGCCGGCGGTTGCGCGGGGTGTGGTGCAGACGACGAGAAGGAGCACCGCAACGAGAAAGGGGATGCGCGACAGGATGGGCGCGAACCCGAGTCCGCCGGCGGCAACAGTCCCCGTTTTCTGGACGGCCGGCAGCCTGCCGGTGCTCTGGGAGGTCTTGTGGGGTTGTTTCATGGTAATCCCCTCCATCGGCGTAGCCCCCATTCCGTGGCGAGGCAGACAAGGGCGAAGGCGAACATCCACGGCGTGTGCCACAGCGGCTCGGACCAGGCCTCCATCACCGGCGCCTTTTTCTGCGGCAGCCGCTTCACGAGTTCATCGAGCCCGGCGGGCCTGAGGATTTCACCGCCTGTGATCCTGGCGATCGACTCAAGCAGTGCGGTATTGGGGGTGAGGGAACGGAACTCATCGGCCGCAGGGTCGCTGCTCCAGCCGGTCTCGGCCCGGCCATGTTCGAGGCCTTCCGCGTTGGTGACCACCGTGGACGCTCGAAAACCGCCCGCTGTCCGGGGTACGAATGTGGCGGTGTAAAGTCCGGCCTCGGAGGGCGAAGGCTCGGCGCGAAGGCGGATCACATGGGTGGTCGCGGCGGGCGGGCGGGTGGCGGAAGCGACGACGACATTCGTCGACGGCACGCGACTGCCGGGCGGGTTGGTCGCGGTGGAATGGAAGGCGACGGCCTCGACCTCGATGACCACGGCAGCGTTGTCCAGCGGCTTGAATTGGGGGTCGCGGACGCGGACCTCGAGTTGGACGGTGCCGAGCGGGTCGGCGGGAACGGGTTCGGAAACCAGTTCGACCTTGTTGGGGGTTTCGGCGACGAGCCAGCGGAGGGATTGCCGCCAGAGTCGGTCCATGTCGGCGTGGGCGGTGGCGTCACGGAGGCCCCAACGCCAGACATCGCCGAGGGTGAAGGCCGCGGTACGGCCGCGTCCGAAGCGCTGGGTGACGAGGGCCGGGATCTCGCGGCCGCGGGCGTCGCGGGCGGTCGCGATGACGCTGGCGCCGGGTTTCGCGCCGCGGACGCGATTGGCGACATGGAACTCGGGCATGGCATCGAGGCTGAGTTTTTCGGAGCTCTCGTTGTCACGGACACGGGCCCAGGTTTGGAGCCAGCCTTCCCGGGCGAGGTCGAAATGGAGGGGGCCCTCGGGGGAGTTCTCTGGCGGGCGATCGAGGTAGACGGGAAGCATTTCCCCGATGGGCGTGCGGTAGTAGCCGCCTTCCCGGAAGGATTCGGTGCCCCCGAGCATCATCAATCCGCCGCCGCGTTCGGAGATGAACCGCTGCAGGAGCGCGGCCTGTTCGGGGTTGAAGAAGGCAGCCTCAAGGTCGTCGAGGACGATGCCCTGGTAGGCGAAGAGTTCCTCGGCGGTGGACGGGAATCCCTTCTTCAGCTCGAGCTCGTCCTTGGTGTTGAGGGCGATGAGCACGGGTTGATCGAAGCGTTCGACCGCGTCGGGGGACTGTTCGCCGAAGCCGCGGAACAGCGGGTTGCTCGTCTCCTCGCCGCGTCCTCGGAATTGGAACTTGGGCTCGCGCCGGGCCACGCGAATGAGCGCGACGAGGTCAAGTTGCGGGTCCTCCTGTGCTGCGCGCCGGAGAAACTTGAATTCCCAGTTGGGACGTCCGCTGACGTAGAGGATGCGATACGGGCCCCGGCCGCGATCGACGGCCACGACGCGGTCGTTGTTCACCATCGTGGCCTCCCGCGCGGGATCCGCCTCGGTCGCGTCCGATGTCCCAAAGGATTTCCGACCGACGTGCACCTGGTAGAAGGACACGCCGGGTTTCTCGGGCTTGAACTGGAAGCGGAACGGGACGGATTCGTGGTCGCGCCGGGCCGAGACGGATTCCTCTTTCACGACCTTTCCGGACGCATCGATGACCTGGGCCACGATGCGTTGTCCTGCGTAGCCGTCGATGCTGGCTTCGGCCTGGACATCGACGGGGGCATCCTCGAATGCGGATTGCGCGATCGAAACGCGAGCGAGCGCGATGTCGCGGGTGGTGCCGCGGTCGCCCAGGACGACGGGATAAACCGGGGGAAGACCGGAAAGATCGGGTGGTCCGGATGGAAGGTCGGTCGCATTGCCGTCGGTGAACAGCAACACCCCGGCGAGCGCCCGGCCGCGGAACCGCTCGCGCAGGGTCTGCAGCGCGGACCCGATCGCCGAGGCGTGGCCGTCGAATGTGAGGTCGCGGAAATCCGCCACATTCTGGAGGCGCGAGGCGAAGGCGTAGCGCCGGACCTCGAACGATTCGGCGAGGCGCGATTGCCATGTGTGACGTGCGGCATCGAGCCATTCTCGTGCGATTTCGCCGCGGCTGGATGCCGTCTGGCCGTCTCGCACCTGAAGGCTGCCGCTGTCATCGGCGACGACCGCGAAGAGATTTGCACCGGGACGCGCGCGCTGTCCCGACCACAGGGGGTCGAGCAGGCAGAAGAGAAGAGTCGCGATTCCGAGGAGTTTCAGTCCGGCACAGAGCCAGCGGGGGGCCGTGGCCGGGGAACCCCGGTAGCTCCACGCGACCACCAGACCGGACAGCAGCAAGGCGACGAGGGCGGGAACCAGCCACGCGTGGCCCGCAAATGTGACACTGGCGAGGGGCATTCGCTAACGGTCCTTCCCGAGTTCCTCGTAGTAGCGGCGGACCAGTTCGGAATAGCGCGAAGGCACGGGGTCCCGATCTATCGGAACGAGCGGGTCGCGCTTGTCGCGCCGGGCGAGTTCCTCGGTGATGCGATCGCGGACCTCCACCAACGGCCCGAGGACCTGCCCGCGGACAACCGCCCAGTCAGGTTTCTTCCCAGCCTTGCGCGACTCGAGTCGCAGGTTCCGAGCCTGTTCGCGGGCCGTGGCCACGTCGTTCCGCAGCGCAGGCAGGTCGACCATTTCTTCCACTTCACGGAGGCCGTCGGACCATCCGGCAAAATCGACGCCCGTGATCGGCCCCGGGTTGTCGCCGCCTCCACCGTCGGGACCCCCGCGTCCCAGGAAAGCGCCCAGATCACGATTGGCATCCCGATTGAGACCCTGACTCCGGCTGGCCTGCTGCCCGCGCTGGTCCGGTCGCTGTTGTTGCGGTCTTTGTCCGTTTCGAGAACCGGGTTGGCCGCCGGGCTGCTGGCCAGGTTGGCCACCAGGTTGACCGCCAGGTTGACCGCCAGGTTGACCACCAGGTTGACCACCAGGTTGACCACCAGGTTGACCACCAGGTTGACCACCAGGTTGCTGACCGGGCTGCTGACCAGGTTCTTGACCGCCGGGCTGACCGCCGGGTTGGCCACCGGGTTGGCCGCCCGGCTGTTGACCGGGTTGTTGACCGGGTTGCTGGCCGGGTTGTTGACCGGGTTGCTGGCCGGGTTGTGGGTTGTCCCCGGGCGCTGCCTGCTCCTGCTGGCCATTGGGCTGGCGGGGATTCCCTGTGTTGTTCTGGGCGAGTTGAGTTGGGCGGGCGGTGGTGTTGGTTCCGTTGCGTGCTGACGCATTGGGGCGACCGGCTCCGTTGTTCGCCTGATTGGCGTTGGTGGTGCCCTGTTCGGAGTTGGCGATTTCGCGTTCGAGTTGGTTGGCCAATTGATCGAGGCGCGACCGGGCCTGGCGGAGGGCTTCGATGTCATCGCCGAGGACTGTTTCTGCGGCGCGTGAGACACCGGCCTGGAGATTTTCAAGGTTGGACTGGGTACGTCGGCCGGTGCGTTCGGCCTGGTCTGGGAGGCCCTGGCGCAACATCTCGGCGGTGGCCTCGAGGGATTTTGCGGGGTCGTTCTCGATCGAATTCTTGAGCCGGTTGAGGAGCGTGTTGGACATCTGGCCGCGGTCGACCAGTTCGCTGCGCAGTTGGGAGACGCTGGTGGATTCGTCCTGCTTCAGTTTGCGCAGGGTTTCCTCGAGCCGATGGCTCACCACGGGTTCCGAGGATTCGGCCGACTCGGCGACCTGGGTGGCGCGATCCACGAGATTGGTCAGCCGCTGTTTCTGTTCCTGGATCCGGTTCGCGAGGTCGGGTTTGGGTTCGGCGGGTGCGAGTTTGCGTTGTTGGGTTGCGGGCTCCTGGGCGGACAGATCCTGATTCAGGGACTCCTGGCGCCGGGACAATTCGCGGGCCTCGGCGCGCATTTGGCGGAGGTCATCGGCGAACTGGCTGGAGTTCTGTTTGCGAACCTGATCCCGGACCTCCTCGAGTTGACGTTCGGCGCGGGTGCCGGCGGCGAGGGCCTGGGGGAGCGATCCCTGTCCGGTGGATTCGCTGGAGCGCTGCATGTCGTCGCGGGCCTGCTCGAGTTGGCGGCGTTGTTCGGACATGCGGGACTGGTTCTCGGCGCTGTTCATGCGCTGTTGGGCTTCGTCCATGTCGGCGAGCATCTGCTGCTGTTCCTCCTGGAGGCGCTTGAGGCGGCGGCGCAGTTCCTCACGTTCCTTTTCGGTGTCGGCCTCGCGGAGGGCGGTTTGCAACTCCTTGAGTCGCTCGTTGACGTCCTGCTGCCGGCGGGCGAGTTCCTGCAGGCGGTTGAGGATCTGCATCTGTTCGCGGCGGGCGGGGTCGGCTGGGGCCTGGGCCTGACGTTCGGTTTCGTAACGGCTCTCGGAATTGGCGAACTCAAGCTGGTCCAGTTGGCGATCTCGCATTTCCTCGGCGGAACTCGGGCTTGATCCGCGCTGGCGACTCTTCGAACGGGCCACCTGGATCTCCCGCTCGCGGAGTCGGAGCAGGGCCTGATAGGCGGACTGCTCGGCCTTCAGGGCGGGGGCCAGGGCGTCGGGAGACTTGGTGGCGATCTCGAGCTGTTCACGGGCCTCCTTCATGGAGTCGGTGACCGTCTTCCAAAGGGCCGTGGCGCGGGGATCAGCGGCGTCAGCCGATGCGGCCTTGGCCTTGTCGTAGGCCTGCGCCTGGGAGTCGCGGATCACGGCGGTGTCGGCGCCAAGCTTGGCGGGCGGGGTTCGGGGGCGATCGCGTTCGAGTTTCCAGGTCGCGTTGACGATCTGTTTCTGCAGTTCGGCGAGGCGCGAGGTCGGGCTGCCCTGGTTTTCCTCCTGCTGCTGCTGGCTCTGCGAGGCGTCGCTGGGTGATTCACGGAAGATTTCCTCGAACGCCCGGACCTCGGCGAAGTACATGTCCGAAGCCGTTCGCCGCACCTTGCCGTCGGGCCCGATGTCGTCGGCCCACACGTACCAGGACAGGAGTTCGTCGGGGCGCGTGCCCAGTTCCTCGAGGCGGAGCACGTTTCGGAACGGGCGTTTCTCCTTGCCGGGCACATCGCGGCCGAGCTCGAGAAAACGCGTTTCGCCGCCGCCGTGGGTGTAGGCGAGGCCGTAGGCCAGGGTTCCGAAATCGTCCCAGACCGAGCCTTCGAACGTGATTTCCTCAAGTGCGGAAGGGCGGATGTCGCCGCGTGGCGAGGTCAGATGGAGCTCGGGGGATCGGTTGGTGAGGACCTGGAAGACGAACTGGGCGGGTTCCTTGTTGGTGCGACCGTCGGCGTCGACGAGCTGCAGGTCGTACGCGGCGGACACGGCGGGGACCCAACCCGGGAGTGTCGCCGCGGGCTGGGTGTCGGAGGATGTCAGGCTTACATTTGTAAGCCCGAGGGAGGCGTCGTGCGGGATGAGCCGGGCGGATTTCACCGGCTTGTTGAGCTGGAGTGAAAGGTCGACGCGAGTGCCTTCCACGGCGCCGATGCGGCGGGTGTTCTCGACGCGACGCGGCGATTCGCTGGTGTAGGCGGGGTAGGTGAGGTTGGCGTCGGCGCGCTCGAGTCGTGGGTGCTCGAAGACGGTGACCTTGAAGTCGCGGGTGCGTTGTCCGGAATACTCGACGCGATAGGCGAGGTTGCTGGCGACCTCGGAGACGCTGCCGCCGAAGACTGGGTCGGAGAGGTTCCGGGTGAGCGGGAGGCGGCGTTCGGCTCCGGCGGTCGAGGTGAGGACGAGTTCGGCATCGGCGGGCGGGCGTCCGGCGAATCGGGCGAGGACGATCAGGCTGGAACCTTTTTCCACCGCGGTATCTCCGGGCGTCACCGTGACGCCCTCGGTGCGCACCAGGAGCGACGCCTGGCCGGGTGGGGCGGACACGCGGAGGCTCCACGTGAGGGCGACAAAGGCCACGGCGGCGGCGAATGCGAGCGCGCGGGATTGGTGGAATGCGGTGTTGGGGATGACGTCGGCCCAGTCGTGTTTCCGGCCGTGGTCGAGAGCTTCGAGGATCAGGCGTTCCTGGAGGTAGGCGAGGCGGCCGCCGGGGCCGGGTTGCTGCTGGACTGCGGTGAGGAGGAGGCCTGCGAGTTCGGGATGACGCGATTCGATGTCGCAGGCGGCGGCACGGAGGTCGCGGCGTTCCCGATGGATTGCGGTGAGGGTGGCTGTGAAGGCGAGGCCGATGAAGCCGAGGATTGGAGAGAGCAGCGGCGAGTTCAGTCCCGAGAAGTGGGATGCGGTGAAAATCAGCAAGGCGAATGCGGTGGAAATCGAAAGCGCCCGTGCGAGGCGCTTCCAGAATGCCAGGCGGCGCTGGCGGCGGAGCAGAGGTTCCAGCCGTGCCGCGAGGTCATTGGGTGTGATGGGGCCTGGGATATCCGAGGGGTTCATGCGGTTGCGGTGGTTGTGTCGGGTGCGGGGGCCACCCGGCGTGTGGTCCAGCCGGCGAGCGCGGATTCGAGGAAGAGGGCGACCAGGGAGGCGGCGATGCACCAGCGCCAGAGTTTCTGGCGGCTTTCGACCTCGGTGGCGGCGAGTTCGTCGAGGCGTTCTGCGGAAGGTTTCAGTTCAGGATTCTGCTGTCGGAGAGGAACCCCGAGGCGCTCAAGTTCTTCGAGGGGGAGCGGCACGGTGCGCGACTCGGATGGGGCGATGTTCACGGCGAAGCGCGAGGTGCCGCTCGATGCCGTGATGATCGAGTAGATGCCGGGAAGCGTGGTGCGGGTGAAATTCGTGGCGCCGGTGGAAAGGGTGACGGTGGAGCCGTCGGGTGGGTGGATGCTTGTGCCTGACGCTGCCGGCGGGATCAGCGGGACGGAATCGCCGATGGTGTAGGCGTGGGGACGCTGTCCTGTCACCTGGCCGCCTGCCTCGAGCAGGCCGAAGAGCAACGGGACAAACTTGGTGGAAAGCGCGAGCTGGCTGTCGTCGGGGTGCCAACCCGAGGTGAACACGAAGACACGGCCGCGGCCGACGGGAAACTCGAGCCAGGCTGGGTCGCCGGAATCGAAGCGTGCCACCACGCGGACGTTGGCGGCGGCAAGCGCGTTGGTGTCGAATCGCCGGTAGCGCCAGAAATGGAGTTTTGTGAAATCGCTGTAGCGAGGGTTGGCGAAGGCGGAGAGGAGCGGGTGTCCGAAGTCGAGTTCGCCGAGCATGGCGTAGGATCGGGCGGGGATTTCCTCCATGACCATCGGCGCGCGGCCGAGGAGTTGACCCAGCGTGGCACTGGCGGCGGTGTCGGCGGTGCGCGGGGCGAAGAGGGCGGTGCCTCCGCTGTCCACAAACTCGTGCAGCGAGCCCGCTTGTTTGTCGGGCAGTCCG
>CAIMTB010000506.1 GCA_903844265.1 uncultured Verrucomicrobiota bacterium | reverse complement strand
TGCGACATCTGCGTCAACCCCTGGATATTGAAATGCCGATCCGAACAGTTCGTACCGCACTGCGGTCAGCGGTCCGCCTGCACGGATGGGCCGCACGACAGCTTGCCCTAGCGCTTGACCTGCATATGGTGACCCCGGGGGGCCGTAATACATTGGACTATCCATGACGGCGATCATTTCGGACGGCGCGATCACGCTAGTATCGCGAGTCGGCTCATAGCGCGTTGTCAAATCTCCTCCCGAAGGCAGTGTAATTCTACCACCGAGGCCAAGTCCCAGACTTTGTCTTGTATCATCGCATCCCGCTGCGTTGTAGCTATAGGCTCCAGCATCATCGCCATAACGCCCCTTCTGTCGACGGTAGCCTGGGCAAACGTGGACCCCAGCTCTACTGTCGAGATGATACCAATTAACAGGGTCGGGACCTGACTTCAGCCATTTTACCTCTGTGTTCTTTCCAAGCTGATCGTACCAATGGAACTTTCCGTTGTCGCTATCGAGGGGATAACTTCCATTCTCATCCAGGTAAACCGCGGTGGCGATGCCCCATTGTCGGAGGTTGTTTATGCAGAGTGCGGAGTGCGCTGCAGTTTTGGCACGTGACAGTGACGGAAGTAGAAGGCTTGCGAGGATCGCGATAATGGCGATGACGACGAGCAATTCGATCAAAGTGAACCCCCGCCTGCTTTTTGGGGTGGGTTCGGAAGCCATGGTCCACAACTCGTCCGGTTGGCAGGGGCTGTCAAGCTGCGGCTGTTGGGCCGATTGGCGCGGGCCTAACCCTGTCAGAGATTCCGTGCTGCGATCATCACGACCCCGGCCCACGACTTTTGGTGAAGGAGACTTGCCAAGAGCATCCGGGCGCGGGGTTGATCTGCGCAGCTCCGGTCTCTACGAAGGCGATAATATGACGGCCTGTCCGTTGAGAAATGCAAATGTGGCGAGGTGGGCAGGTAAGAGCTACGCCCCGCCCTTGATCAACCCCTTTTCAACCAACGCCGCCCGCAGCTCGTTTGCGAGGGTGATGACGCTGGCGAGGTCGGTGGCCTCGGCCTGGCTGGCGTTGGCTCGCTGTGCGGTAGGCGCCGTCCCGTGGAAGCCGACCTTGGCAGCGGCGGTGGCCCCGACCAGAACCTCCCACGCCAGCCCCCCGGCGTGGCGTTTGAGACCCCCGTCCGAGATGTTCAGTATGAGGTACCCAGCCGGGAACGTTCCGCTGGCTGGATCGGCTGTGACGGTTGCCGGCGCGGTCTGCCGCCAGGTGCCGGGCGAGCCGGCCACGGTGCAAACGAACTCCGCTCGGTTCTGGTCCCGCCAGAAGTCGCCCACGCTCCACATCCCCGTGGTCGGCGGGCCGTTCAGCGTGTTGGGGCTTCCGTTCTGGTATGTGGGGACGCGGCGGAACAGTTCATCCGAGGCGATGACCCAGTTCTGTTGCGACAGGGCAACGAAGCTTGCGGCGTCGGTGACGTTGTAGAGGCGTCCGGGGGCGATGGTGCTCATGTTTTCCTCACGGTGATCTCGTCGAAGTTCAGGCTCCGCAGGCCAGCCAACGAGTAGTAGGCCCGCAGATTGAAGTCCGTCTCGGCGCCCAGCAGGGCGACCAGTTGTGCGTTGGGGACCGTCATGGGGCCGGCGTTCCCGGCGAAGGCGATCTCGCCCTTCATGGTGCCGCCCGTCCTCAGGACCTGAAGAACCGTGGCATCGGCCCGGCAGTCGAGGTTCTGCGTCACGTTGAACCCGAAGCGCAACTCGCTGGTCGGGGTCCAGTTGACGGTGATGTCCTGCCCGGTCGTGTAGGTCGGATGGGCGCCATCCTCGAAGACGCGGAGGTTGGTCGGCGCCGCGGGGCGCTGGGCGCGCTTCTGGATCGTCACCGCGATCTTCGGGCAGGTAGCGAGGTCGAGTTCCTGCGCCAGCAGGTATGGCTGCTCCTTGAAGGCGGCGGTGCCCTCGGGGAGGTCGGCGGTCCAGGTCACGGCGGGTTCGAGGCCCAACTGGAGCACGTAGGCGGTCGCCCCGTTGGCGTGCGCCTCGGCCCGGGTGCCGAACCATTCGCGGAGGACCTTCAGCGTGTACCGCTTCGGCCCGGTTAGTTGGGCATCGTAGCCGACCATGATCTCGTTCCCGATGAAGACTCGGAGCGGTTGGGTGGTGGTGGCCTCTTCGAGCGTGGTTTCCTCCAGATCCCAGTCGTCGCCGGTGAAGGTGATGTCGATCGAGGCCTCGGCCAGAGCCCCGGCGTCGAGGGCGGCATTCAGCGTGCCCTTCATGGCGAAGGACGAGCCCCCGGCGACCTGGACAAACGAGTCGGCGGTGCGCTCCCAGTAGGCGTGGAAGCCGTTGGTCAGCGGGTCCCCGCGGACGGGCAGGAAGATCAGGGATGGCTTGGCCTCGCGGAGGTAGCCGTAGGGCAGTTCGAGGGCGACGTTGGCGAGGAGCGGTTGGGCCGAGTACTCGCCCTCCGGTTCCACGTCATCCGGGGCGACGGCGGTGGGAATCGCATTCAGCCAGCCCCGGTCCTCTTTCCAGCGGATGGCGGCCTCGGGCGAGTCGGGCTTGTCGACCGTCAGCTCGGCGATGCGGACCTTCAACGCGGTCAATCCCGCCGCGGTGTGCGTCAGGGTGACGAGGTCGCCGACCTGAACCCCAGCCATGGACGTGCGCTTCACGCGGGCGGTTCCCGTCATCACCGGAAGGGCCGCTTGCCGCCCGAGGCTCGCCGCAATCCGCCACGCG
>CAIMTB010000505.1 GCA_903844265.1 uncultured Verrucomicrobiota bacterium | reverse complement strand
CTTGTACGAGGACAAGCAGGATCAGGAAGGCCGCTATCAGGACCATGATGAAGGTCAGGATTCCAATGAGTATCGCCATAAAAAATGAGCCGGGAGCGTGACGAATCGAAAGGTCCGTGTCGAGCGGTGAGAATGGAAAGGAATGCTACCGCGGACTTCAGATCGAATTGCGGATGATGTCGGCGAAGCTTCGGGCCTCGAGAGCGGCGCCACCGACGAGCGCGCCATCGACGTCGGGCAGGCTCATGAGTTCGCGGGCGTTGGAGGGCTTGACGCTGCCGCCGTACTGGATGCGGACGCGGCGGGCGGTGGCGTCGTCGAACATTTCGGAGAGCACGCCACGGATGAAGGCGTGGACGTCCTGTGCCTGCTGTGCGGAAGCTGTCTTGCCGGTGCCGATGGCCCAGACCGGTTCATAGGCGATGACGGTTTCCTCGACCAGCTCGCGGGAGAGGCCGGCGAGGCTGCCCCGGACCTGGGAGCCGACGATTTTTTCGGTGATGTTGGCCTCGCGTTCGGCGAGGGTTTCACCGACGCAGACGATGGGCTTGAGGGCGGAGGCGTGGGCGGCGGCGGCCTTGCGGGCGATCAGGTCGTCGGGTTCCTTCTGGAACTGCCGACGCTCGGAGTGTCCGAGGATGACATAGCGCACGGAGAATTCCTTGAGCATCGGGGCGGCGATCTCGCCGGTGAAGGCGCCGGGGCCGTTCTCGCTCATGTTCTGGGCGCCGAGCCGGATGTTGGAATTGAGGAGGGCTTCGGAGACGCCGGCCAGGGCTGTGAACGGAGGGCAGACGACGATGTCGACTTCCTTGACGTTCGCGAGCTCACGCTTGATCCCATTGACGAGATCCAGCGCCTCGGCGGCCGTCTTGTTCATTTTCCAGTTGCCGGCGATGATGAGTTTGCGGTCTTTGACCATGGTAGTTCCTGGGAGAATAGGGTGGGTAGGGTGGGCGTCGGGGCCGGTTACTTGTCCTGGAGAGCGGCCACGCCGGGGAGGACTTTGCCTTCGAGGAACTCGAGGCTGGCGCCGCCGCCGGTGCTCATGAACGTGACTGCGTCGGAAAGCTTGGCCTTGTTGATCGCCTTCACGCTGTCACCGCCGCCGATGATCGACTTGGCGCCCTTGGCGGTCGCCGCCGCGACGGCGCGTGCCACCGAGAACGTGCCTTCGGCGAAGCGCGGATCCTCGAAGATTCCCATGGGCCCGTTCCAGAGGACCGTCTTCGCAGTGGAGAGGACCTCGGCGTAGGCGATTGCGGTGGCCGGCCCTATGTCCACGCCTTCCTCGGCGTCGGGGATGTTGTCGCCGATGTTCACGCGAGGCTGGGTGAGGTCCATCTTGGGTCGGCCCTTCTTGTCCTTTTTCCCGCTGTCGACGGGTGTCGCCACGATGTTGTCGACAGGGAGCAGGAACTTGACCCCGCGGGCCTTGGCTTTCGCGAGTGCGTGGAGGGCGATGTCGGTCTTGTCCTTCTCGACGAGGGAGAGGCCGACCTTGGCGCCGAGCGCGAGCTTGAAGGTGTAGGCCATGGCGCCACCGATGAGGATGGCGTCGGCCTTCTCGATCAGGCGGTCGATCACCTGGATCTTGTCGGAGACCTTGGCGCCGCCAAGGATCACGACGAACGGCCGGGCCGGGTGGTCGAGTTCGTCACCGAGGAACTTGAGTTCGCGGTCGATGAGGAGGCCTGCGGCGGAGCTTCCACCGCGCGCGGTGACGATGCGGGCCACGCCTTCCGTGGACGCGTGAGCGCGGTGCGCGGTGCCGAAGGCGTCGTTGACGTAGATGTCGGCGATGCTGGCCAGACGCGCAGCGAACGCGGGATCGTTGGCCTCCTCGCCGGCGTGGAAACGGACATTTTCCAGGACGGTCACGTCGCCGGGTTGCATCTGCGCGACCGCTTTTTCGACGGCTTCACCCACGCAGTCCTCGACGAATCGCACGGGGCGGTTGAGGAGTTCGGCGAGTCGCGTGGCGACCGGGGCGAGCGACATGCTCGGGACGACCTGTCCGTCCGGTCGGCCGAGGTGGGATGCGAGAATCGTCTTGGCGCCGCGGGCGATCAGAAGTTCGAGCGTCTTGAGGGTCTCCCGGATGCGTGTTTCATCGGTGATGACCATCTGGCCGTCCTTCTCTTCGAGGGGGACGTTGAAATCGACGCGGACGAACACGCGCTTGCCTTGCAGATCGAGGTCGTTGACGGAAAGTTTTGCCATAAGCCGGAGACGTCTCAGGGCCGGCGAGGATACGGGAGGGGAGGGGTCAGTCAAAGGCATTCCCACCGAATTAACCAGTGCCTGCATGAGGGAAACTCATGGGTTCGTTCGTCTTTCCAGAGGCAGGGGCTGGCGTCCGGTGGGGGCGTCGGGAACGCCGTTCACAGGGTCGCTCACGGGCTCCATCGCATGGCCTCGAGGCGTGTGCCGAGGTTGATGGTCTCGCAATGACCGTCCACGAAGCCGACGACCACGGCTGGGAAGAAGCGGCCGGACTGGGTCTGGCGCATGAGTTCCGGACCACCGGCGATGTTCCATCCGGGTGACTGGAGTTCGAAGATGATGACGGTACCCGGATCGATCTTGTCGAGGTTGGTGCCGGCGATGCGGGCGTTGAAGCCGAACCCGGAGGTGCGGCCCTGGGGGGCGTCCAAGGCGATCGCGGGGTTCTGGAAGACGGCCGTGCTGTTCCCTCCGAGGTAGGGTTGCAGGGCGTCGCACCAGCGTTCGGGGGCGGGGAGTTGACCGCGGTTGTCGTCGGCGTAGAGGTGCATCGCCAACGAGAGCTGCTTCACGTTGTTCATGGCCATGATGGACTGGGCCTTCCCCTTGGCCTGGGCGAGGGCGGGAAGGGTGATCGCGGCCACGATGGCGAAGACCGGAATGAGCAGCAGCATGACTCCGGAGACCGCGGTTCCGGCGATGGCGATTCCTTTGCCGCCGAGGGCGCGCGGGTTGTTGTGGATCCGGACCAGCGCGACGATGCCGCAGATCAGGCCGGCGAGTGCGGGCAGGATGAGGAATCCGAGGATCCCCAGGATCAGCGAGGCGACCGCGAGTCGGCTTGTGCGCGGCGGCATCGTGGGGTTGGGCTGCGAGTCGGGAGTGGTGTTCGGCGAGTTCATGGGTGCGGGTGGTTTGGGCGATCGAGACTCCAGGCTGGGGGTAGTCTTTCAGCACCGGGAGAGGATGCACTCCGAAAAGTGTGGGTCGCGGGGCGCGGAGCAGGGCGGGTGAAGCACGCTCCCCGGGCCCGTGAATAACTTGGCGAATAACTCGGGCTTTCATTTCCGGGCCTCGAGTGCTCCCATAGGCGTCGACGGAGCGAAAGAGCGCGCACCAAAAAGCGGCCTCTCGGGAGACATTGTGGCCGCGGCGTCTGGTTGGGTCGGCGCCCTTCGGGGCAGCCAGTAATTCCCAAGATCCCGTTTACGGGAACGCCATCTCCCCTTGCGCCTTCGCTCCGTCATTTTCTTTTTGAGGGTTTCCGCGCGGGCGGGTTTCACGATAGAGTATCCACACGATGGGTGCTCAATGGAAACAGGCTGGCCGTGAGGCCAACGCGCAGAAAAAGGGTCAGGTTGTCAGCAAGCTGACCCGTGAAATCATGGTGGCCGCCAAGCTGGGGGGGCCGGACCCCGACCTGAACCCGCGCCTTACGGTTGCGGTTGAAAAGGCGCGAAAAGCGAGTGTCAACCGCGAGACCATCGAGCGCGCGATCAAGAAGGGCGCGGGGCTTCTCGAAGAAAAGATCGAGTACGAGAACGTCGTCTACGAAGGTTTTGCGCCCCACAAAGTCCCGGTCATGGTGGAGTGCCTGACCGACAATCGGAATCGGACGGCGCCTGACATCCGTAATCTTTTCAAGGCGGGGGTGCTGGGTTCGCCGGGGAGCGTGGCGTTTTTCTTCGATCACCTGGGTGTGGTCGAGGCGACCCACGCCGACAAGGGTCGCGATGCCGAGTCCGACGCCATCGAGGCGGGAGCTCAAAACGTGGAACCCCTTGAGGCGGATGAGGTTTCCGAGGGTGAACAAGGCGCCCGGTTCTTCACGGAGACCCGGGATCTTGCGCAGGTTTCCAAATGGCTGGCCAAGGCTGGGTGGAAGATTTCGGCCAGCGAGATGCGCTACATCGGAAAGAACGGACCCCAACTCACCGAGGCCCACCGGAAAGAAGTGGCTGAGTTCCTGCACGCGATCGACGACCACGACGACGTGCATCACGTGTACGCGGCCATGTAGTCAGGGGATTCAGGGACCCGATCGTGCGCGGAAGAAGGCGTTGCGATCCAGGGCGCTGATCGCCGGGATCTGGAGCACGCCTTCCGACGGCAGAACTTGTGTGGCCACCACCGTCCACGAGAGCAGGTCGGGAGATTGTTCGACGACGTAGGTCGCCCCGGGTTGTCCGGTGAGTTGTAGGTTGATCCCTCCTGAGAGGGCGATGGCTGCGGTCAATGAGGCAGGGGTCGGGAGTCCGACCGCCAACCGGAGGCTGCGGAAACTGCCGCCCCGTCCGTTGGTGAGGTTCGAGAAGGCAATGGCATCGTCGTAGGTTCCTGCGCCCAGGTCATAGGCGGACGAGCCAAATCCGACTCGCAGGCTGGTGGTTTCGCCGGGGCCGAGTGTGCCGCCATGGCTGGAGAGATCGCTCCAGTCCGTCTGGACGTTCGCGGACCAGGAGATCGTGGCTCCGCCGGTGTTTGCGATGGTGTAGATCGTGGAACTTGGGGTGAAGGGACCGCCGACGGGCCCGGAGCTGTCGAGGCCTGTGTCCGGTGTCACGGTGAGAATTCCGGCGCCGCCGTTTGCGGTGAGGCTGAATTCCCGGGTGGTGTTCCCCAGTCCATTCAGTTCGTTCACGAACTCGATCGCATCCAGGTAGCTTCCGGCGGCGAGCGATGAGGCGGTCGGGTTGACGGTGGCGGTCACGTGGATCTCGCTGCCGGGCTCGAGGGAGCCGGAGACTGGGGTTACGTCGAGCCAGCCCGCGTTGTGGGTCGCGTGCCATTTCAAGGCCCGGGTGCCCGCGTTGGTGATCGCATAGCTGGCGGAGGCTGGGGAGTACGGTCCGCCCACGGGACCTGAGGCGCTGACACGTTCCGACGGGGTGATTTGGAGTCCCGCCATGAATTTCGGCTGGAACGTGATGGCTTTCTGGTTGGTGAGCGACAGGGGGGATCCGTCGACGAGGTAGCGTGCCGCGGTGAGGCCTGTCTGGTTTTCCACACCGACGGTGGCTCTACGCCCGCCGCCCAAGCTGCTGCCGGGTTGCACCTGCAGGTACTGGAAGCGGATCCGGCCCGTGTCTTCCTCGAGGATCGCCTGGAAGGTGAGCTTCCCTCCGCCGGAGTTCCTGGGCACGTCGACCCATGAAGCCACCCACCGCCGCGCGGGCGCGGTTCCGGTGACGCCGACCCTCACGCCGCCGCCGGCTGCTGGATTGAGATTGTCCCAATAGGGGCAGATGACGCCGTTGGGAAGCGCGGGCGAGGGAAGATTGCTGTTGGCCGTCGCGCCAAGACCGTCGGGGGCGAAACCCAGAACGCCGTTCGCCCCGACACGAATCGAGTTGTACGTCTGGCCGTAGAACGGAAACGGGAACGGCAGGCTCTGCGCGGTGCTGACGCTGTTGTCGCCGAGAGTCAGAAGCGTCATCCCGGCCGGGTCGATCCAGGAATAAGCCGCTGCGGCGATGGTGTAATTCCCGACGACCGAAACGGTCTGGGATTTGGAGCCTGTCTGGCCGTTGCCGCCGGTCACGTCGAGCCGGACCGAGAAGGTGCCTTCCGAAGCGAAGGTGTGGCTGGGCGCCGCAGCCGTGGAAGTCGTGCCATCACCGAAGTCCCAGTGCTGGGAGCGGATGGTTCCCCGCGTGGTGTTCGTGAACTGGACGATGAGGGGTGGCGATCCCTGCCAGGTGGATGCCGAGTAACCCACGATGAGGTCCTGTGAGATCGCGCGCTGCAGGTTGGCCCGGCCTCCGGAGACGCACTTTCCCTGGAGGCTTGAAAGACTGTCGGCCGAGGCGTTCAGGCGCTCGATCAGCTGGGCGGGCGTCTCCAGAGGAAATCGGGCCCGCAAGAGTGCGAGCATTCCGGACACCACGGGTGTCGCCATCGAGGTGCCGCTCTGTGTCGAGTAGGACTGGTCCGACGTGTTCCAGGTCGAGCGAATCCCGACGCCGGGAGCACCGATGTCGGTTGAGGAGCGGCCGTAGTTTGAAAAGCTCGCGAGCGTGTCCGTGGCGGTGGTCGCCAGCACAGAGACGATGTTGTCGAGGTTGTAACTCGCCGGATAATCGTGTGTGACGTCGTTGTCGCGTCCGTCGTTTCCCGCGGCGATGGCCACCACGATGCCGCTGTCTCGAAGTCGCTGCAGAGCGCCTAGCAGGAGCGTGGAGCCAGCCGAGCTGCCCCAGCTGCAATTCACCACTCCGGCCTTGTGGATCCGCGCATAATCGAGGCAGCGAATCGCATCGGACGTCGCGCCGGAACCGCTCGAGTCGATGAACTTGCAGGCCATGATCTGCACCTTCCACGCGACGCCGACTCCCCCGAGCCCGTTGTTCCCCACAGCACCAAGGATCCCCGCGACGTGCGTGCCGTGGCCGACGTCGTCCGTCGGGTCGCCGCTGCCGGTGATGGCGTTGATGCCATGGACGTCGTCGATGTACCCATCGCGGTCATCGTCCACCCGGTTGCCGGCAATCTCGCCGAGGTTCGTCCAGAGGTTGGCTGCGAGATCCTCGTGAGTCAGGCGGATGCCGCTGTCGACCACTGCCACGATGACGTTCGGTGCATCGTGCAGGGTGTCCCAGGCCTCGGGCGCATCGATGTCGGCGTTGGCCCGGCCACCGGATTGCCCGGTGTTGTTGAGGTGCCATTGGGTGCCATCGGTGAAGAGCGGGTCGTCTGGAACAACGCAGGTATGGATCCAGTAGTCCGGCTCGATGCAGTCCACCAGCGCGCTTGCCCGATAGCTCAGGATCGCCTCCTGCACGGACAGCCCCGCAGGGAGTTCGATCACCTGGATTCCGCCAAGGCGTGGGTACTGGTGCAGAACTCTGGAATGGCGGCTGCGATGAAAATCGTCGAGCGCCCCGGGTGCGGAGCCCGCCCTTGGCTGGACGAGCACGCGGTCGGTCCGCCAAGGGGGCGTTGCGCCGTCGGCCTGAAGGATTAGCAGCCAGATGCCGAGGCACAGGGCGATCACGTTTGTGATCCTGTCGCCCGGCCATCGTGCGCCCGCGGAAGGGAGCCCGACGTTCGACCCATTCGCGGTCTCCGGTTTCGCTGTGGCCGTGCCCATGGGGAATGATCGTATCACAGCCCGGAGGATTCGTCTTGCTGCGGGTCAGGAGAGGGAGAGTGTCGTGTAAAAGACCTGTCCCTTCATTGGATGCCTTTGGCACAACGTATCCCCCAGCCCCCATCCGCCCCACCCCTACGGGTAACAAACATTCTGGCGCAATTCGCGGGCCGGCATTTCACGGATTCCGACTGGATTCGGGACGGCAGGTGGGCCATCTTGCCACGGGATGAAGTTCATTCTCTCGACGCATAACATCACGCTCACCAAGGCGATCGAGGATCACATCCTCGCGCGCACCGACAAATTGGAGCATCTCCTGCCAAAGGCGGTGGAGGTCCGGGTGATCATCGAACACGACCATACGCGGGGGCCTGAGACGGCCTTCAAGTGCTCGTTCCGATTGGGAGTCCGCGGCCCTGACCTGTACGCCGAGGATGTCGAAGCCGATCTTTACGCGGCCATTGATCTGGTTGCGAAGAAGCTGGAGCAACAGATCCGGAAGCTCCACAGCAAGGCCAAGGCTGAGAAGCACACCGACGCCGCGGCCTTGAAGCAGAAGCTTCGCACCAAGTCCGAGTGACCGATGCTCCTCCGGAGCCGCATCCTGATCCCTATGGCCGCGCCGCCCTTGGAGGACGGCGCGGTTTTGGTTTCGGGCGACCGTATCGTCGCGGTTGGTTCGTGGCGGGATATGCGGGGGCATTTTACGGGGCCCGCGGTTGACCTTGGCGACGTGGCTGTGCTGCCCGGCCTGATCAACACCCACTGCCATCTGGACTACACCGGTTTTGCGGAGCACCTGCCTCCGCCGCGGAGTTTCAGTGCCTGGATCCAGGGCGTCCTTGCCTTGAAAGCGGAGTGGAGTTTCACCGAATACGCCGTTTCCTGGCTTGCGGGGGTCCGGCAGTTGCTGCGGTCCGGTTGCACCACGGTCCTCGATATCGAAAGCGTTCCGGAACTCCTGCCTGATGCGTGGACCAGCACGCCGCTGCGGGTGATTTCAGCCCTGGAGATGACTGGGGTGCGAGCCTCGGCTGACCCGGCTGCGATCCTCGGGAGCGCCCTGAAGGTCCAGGAGTCTTTGCGGCATCCCCGATGCCAGGTGGCGCTGTCACCCCATGCCCCTTATTCCACGAGGTCCGACCTCCTTTCATTGGTCATCGGAGCGGCACGTCAGCGAGGTCTCCTCGTCACCATCCATGTCGCCGAATCCGACGAGGAGTTCCAGATGTTCCAGCATGCGCGAGGGCCGATGTATGACTGGTTGAAGCCTCAGCGCGATCCGTCCGATTGCGGGCACCGCACGCCGATGGCGCATGTCGCCGCGAGCGGCCTGCTCGGGGCGACCACGATTGTAGCCCATGCGAATTACCTTGAGCCGGCCGACGTGGAGCTCCTTGCCGCCGCGGGATCAGTCGTGGTGCATTGTCCCCAGAGCCATGACTACTTCGGGCATGCTCCGTTTCCTTTCGATCGCCTACGCGCCGCCGGCGTGCCGGTCTGCCTTGGCACGGACAGCCTGATGAGCGTGCGGAAGCTTGGCCGCCCGACATTGGCGCTCGATCTTTTCGACGAGCTCCAACTCTTTGGGCGGAACCATCCTTCGGTTTCCCCGGTGGAACGGTTGGCCATGGTGACGACGCACGCGGCGCAGGCGATCGGGCGGGGTTCGGAACTGGGAGCGCTGCGAGCGGGTGCGATGGCGGACCTTATCGCCGTCCCGATGGATGGGCCGCTGGCGCGGGCCGTGGAGGCCGTGACGTTCCACCGCGGGCCGGTCCCGGTTTCGATGATAGGGGGCGAATGGGGCATTGCACCGAACGGGCAGGTCGATGTCTGAAGTTTCCCGCAAGTTCCCAACGAGTGATGAGGTTCCCGTTGTGCTGATCACCGGAGCCGCGACGGGTCTTGGGTTGGCGCTCGCGGGGGCCTTTGCGGAGGAGGGGTGGTATGTCGAGGCTGCCGGGCATTCTTCGTTGCCGCCTGTGACTCATGATCACGTCCAGGTGATGCGACTCGATGTCACCGACAAAGTCTCCATCAACGAGGCTGTGGGCGCGGTGCTTGGCCGTCGCGGCCGTCTGGATGTGCTTGTGAACAACGCCGGGGTTGCCTCGGACGCACCGCTGGCAAGGATGGAGGATCAGGATTGGGATCGGGTCCTTGATGTGAATCTGAAGGGTCCCTTCCTTTGTTCCCAGGCGGTGCTTCGGCCCATGCTTCGACAGCGGTCCGGGCATATCCTGAACATCGGATCGTTCTCGGCCCGTGGTGCGCGTGGGCAGGCCAATTATTCCGCGGCCAAGGCGGGGTTGGTGGGGCTGACCCTGTCGCTTGCCAAGGAGGTCGGGGGGCGGGGCATTCGCGTCAACGCAGTGCTGCCTGGCGTACTGCCGACTCGGATGACGGCGTCCCTCGCGGACGATGTGAAGACCGCGTTCGCCGCGGCGAATGCCCTGGGTCGGATCAGTTCCCTCGAGGGAACAGCCCGGGCCATCGTGCGGATCGCGGCGTTTCCTGATTGTTCAGGCCAGGTGTTCCAGCTCGACAGCCGGGTTGGACGGTGGGCCTAGGGGAAGGTCAGCGACGTTCTGCGAGCGGGCCGGGGATCGGGCCCTTGGAGCGCGTCTGGACGCGGCAAAGGTATTTGCCTGCCGTGAGGTAGAGCACGCTGCCGTCATCACCCCAGGCGCAATTGGCGACGGTTTCGCCGGGATTGATGGTCCCGAGGTGTTTTCCCTCGGGGCTGATGACGAGGACGCCACCGGGCCCGGTGCCCCAGATGTTTCCCTTCAGGTCGGTCTTGAGGCCGTCAGGAAGGCCCTTGCGACCGGCGACGAGGGGAGTGGCGTCGAAGAAGATGTGTCCCTTGGACAGTTCGCCCGCTTCGTCGACGTCATACTCCATGAAGTGCGCGCGGGCGGGATCGGACACGGCGACATAGAGGTGTTTTTCGTCGGGCGAGAAAGCGATCCCGTTGGGCCAGGTGAGATCCTTCACGAGCAACGTGATCTTGCCGCGACGGGAGACGCGGAACACGCCTTGGACCTTGAGTTCCCGCCGGGAATCGTCCGCGCCTTTGGGAAGGCCGTAGGGGGGGTCGGTGAAGTAGACGTCGCCGTTGGAGCGCAGGGCGAGATCGTTGGGGCTGTTCAGCCGTTTGCCTTGGTAATTGGTGGCGAGGGCCTCGAACTGGCCCTGGCTGCGACGTTTCACGCGCGCCACCTGGCGGTTGCCATGCTGGCAGAGGATCAGGTGCCCGTCGTTGTCGAGGGTCAGTCCGTTGGAGCCCTGGTCGGTGTTGCCCGGGCTGCTTCCCGTGG
Organism: uncultured Verrucomicrobiota bacterium; assembly: GCA_903844265.1. Classification (GTDB taxonomy): domain Bacteria; phylum Verrucomicrobiota; class Verrucomicrobiia; order Limisphaerales; family CAIMTB01; genus CAIMTB01. The sequence goes on along the minus strand of CAIMTB010000505.1, from coordinate 866 downwards.
AACCGCTGGGCTTGAGGAATTCGCTGACCCCCTCGAACTGTCGCCAGCGCCAGACCACGTTGCGCGGCACGTCCGAGAACAGGAGGTAATCGCCACGCATCGACCAGACCGGGCCTTCCGCCCAGTCAAAACCTTCCGCGAGAACCTCGATCCTGGCATCGGGCGCGATCCATTCCTCGAGGGCTGGATCGAGTTTCTCGACGCCGCCGAGCGTTCCATGGCTCACACGCGGTGCATAGGCCGGGGCTGTCTCCGCGCCGGATGCATGGCGTGCGAGGCCCAAGCCCAGCGCGATAGCGAGAATGACCGACAGATGCGTCATCGGTGCCACGGGGTTACGACTCCATGCTGCGTCCGGCGTTCAGTCGTCGCAAGGGAAAGGTGGGCGTAGCCTCTCCACTCGGTGCATCTCCGACTTGTCGGTTGCCGGGAATGCCGAGCCGGGGCCTGATACCCACGTAGGACTGCGACCCCGTCGGGGTCGAGCTTCTTTTTTTGCGTGGTCCGGAGGTCGGGCTTGCGCCCGACGCTCCGGCTAGGGTCTGGCATGCCTTCGGCATGCTCGGAGATTGGATCCCGGAGAGTTGCCTTCGATCGGGCAGGTGCAAAAATGGCCAAAACTCAGGGAACATCTCCGAGGTTCCCGGATGGCCAAACTCCGGGCGGCCAAACCCCATGAGGTATTACTCCCCGGCTGAACAGTTCGTCTTCGGACTTCACGACCTCGGAGGTGGAAATGGGATGCCATCCCCGACAACTCGGGGGTGTTCTTCTACGAGACACGGCGACAGCGGAGGGGCCGTGCGAGCGGAGAGATCAGGGGATTAGATCTGACCGGGAGCAGCGCCTGGTTCGGAAGGGGGGCT
>CAIMTB010000504.1 GCA_903844265.1 uncultured Verrucomicrobiota bacterium | reverse complement strand
GTGGACGACGACGTGGACGTGCACGACACCCGCGAGGTCCTCTTCCGTCTCTGCGCCAACACCGATCCCCAACGCGACACCCTGTTCACGAAGGGGCCGTCGGATGTCCTCGACCACGCGACCCCTGAGATCGCGATGGGTTCGAAGCTGGGCTTCGACGCCACACGGAAACTGGCCGGGGAAGGATTCAAGCGCCGCTGGCCGCCGATCATCGCGATGGACCCGGCGGTGCGGGCGCGGGTGGAGAAGATACTGGGCGGCGGCGCATCCACACGTTGACGGTGGGGCGCGCACTCCGCTGCGCGCCGTCTTTTGCGGACACATCCAGCGCGGCGCCCTCGGAGAGGCCGCCCTACCGCCGAGGACCGGAGGATCTTCTGTGCGCCTTCCGGCGCATCCACAAGATGACGGTGGGGCGCGCACTCCGCTGCGCGCCATCCGGTGCCATCGATTGCTCGGCGGGCAAGGCACTGCCCCGCCCCACATTTAAAGACCTGTCCCTCTATTTGCATCGGTGGGTTTGCCTGTGTGCGGATGTGGATCGTGCCTGGCAAGGCGGTTCGCGAAACCATTGACCGGGGGCCGGGCATTGGGTAGCCATCCGGGCCAGTGTCACAGGAAACCACTCTGATCTTGTTCAAGCCCGATGCCGTCTCCAAGGCGATGGTCGGGCAGGTGTTGGCGCGATTTGAGGGCGCCGGTCTTAAAATTCGCGGCGTCAAGATGCTGCGGTTCGGCGATGAGTTGCTCCGCGAGCATTATGCCCACATCGCGTCGAAGCCGTTCTTTCCGGAGGTCCAGGCGTTCATGCAGCGGACGCCGGTGATCGCCCTGGCGTTGGAGGGCGAGAATGTCGTGGCCCGGATCCGTGACCTGCTCGGGCCGACCGATTCAAAGAAGGCGGCGAAGGGGACGATCCGCGGCGACCTTGGCGTGGACGTCATGGTCAATGTCTGCCATGCGTCCGATTCGCTCGAGGCGGCGGCGGTGGAACTGAATCGCTTCTTCGCCCCGGGCGAAATGTTCGACTACTGACCCGGTTCGGGCATCAGTCCGGCGGCCTCGAATTGGCGGAGGACCACACTTGTGCGCCTTGGGAAGTAATCCGTCAGGAGCCGGCGGATCTCGGGGCGCCAGTGTTCCTCCCTCGTGTAGAGTTCGAAGGGCCCGGTCTTGTACGGGTGGGCGTCGCGGCGGTAGTCGCCCCATCGGGCCGACTCGGCGACCATGGCGAGGTCGAGTTGTCGCGACCAGTGTTCGTAGCGGTTGGCGGCGGCCTGTGGCGTGAGGGCGCCGTTGCCGGTGAGATGCAGGCGCGCGCGCCCGGCAAAGAGGCGGCGGAATTCCGGGATCGTGCGGAGCCTCTGGAAGAGACGCGGCGGGCTGTCCGCGGCGTCGTAGTCGAGCGTGTTGTCCTCGGGGTTTTCGAGCGTTCGTTCGCCGTCCCAGACGAAGAAGCGGAAGGGGCCCGGTGGATCTCGGCGACGTGCGGCGTACCAGTTGGAGGACCCGTCCCAATCGCCGTTCGATCCGTAGAGGTTGAGGAGGATGTAATCGGCGAACTGGGTGAGGTTGAGTTGGCTGCCGATGCCGGCGGGCAGCGTGCGGGTGGAGGTGGTCGATTCGAGGGAGCGGACGAGTTGATCCCATGCCTGGCCGTCGCCCTCGAGGAGATTGGACCCGTTGCGGACGTCGAAATCGTGCGGTGCTCCGCCGAAATTGCCGGCAACGAATGGCCCGGCGGGGCGTTCGACGAGATTGTACACGCCCCAGTAGAGGCCGTTGAGGTAGAGGTGGACGAAATGGCCCCGCGCCGAGGGGTGCCCCATGGCGGCGAGACTGTCGCGCATCCATTGATCACGGATGTAGTCCCCGCGGCGGCGTTCCTCGCCACTCCAGTGGAGCCAGCTGTTGTTGCAGCCCGCGCGGAGGATGACCTCGTCGAAGTCGTGGACTCCGCTTTCGCCGAACAGCGGGAACCGCAGCCTGCCTGCCCCGTGTCGTTTCCGGAACACGACCCGGAAGGCGTGCTTCGGGCTTTCCTCCGGACGCCGATTCCAGCCGCCCTGCACGCGCAGGCCGGCATCGATGCGGAAGCCGCGGGCGGACCGGGGATCGAGATACTCGACGGCGGCGGGTCGCTCCCAGTCGGGGCCGCTTTCGCGCGGGTTCGAGTAGATCCCGCTGTGAGGGTCGAAGAGATCGTGCGGGTCGAGGACCAGTGAGACGGAGGGCAGTGACTTGAGCGCAGCCACTATCTCGCCGCGGTAGGCCGGGGCGTTGACGATGTCCGGGTCCATTTCGTAATCGGCCGGGACGGGTTGGCCTTCACGGATGCCCCAGGTCGTCGGGAAGCCCGCGGGTGAAACGCCCTGGTGCGCGACGTCCCGCGGGAACAGGAACGTGCGGGTGTCCGGGGTTGATGGCTCGAGGCCGTCTTTGAACGCGGCGGCGCGCAGGATGGTGGTCGTCGTGAGGGTCAGGGGGCCGGAGTAGGTGGTGCCTGAATGAGTGGACGGAACGGCGCCGTTGGTGGTGAACCGGATCGTGGCGTCTGGAGCAGGGGTTGAGATCGCGATCTGGATGGGCCCATCGAAAAAGCCGCTGGCGACGCTGAATGTCGTCTCCGCGACGCGCTTTGGCCCGGGCGGATCGGCGGCTGCCAGTGTCGTGGAACAGAGGATCAGCCGCGCCGCGAGATGCATCAGGGTCGCCATTGTGATCCGTCGAGGTTTGGCGGGCCGGGTTCGGTGGCTGGTCATGGGCTGGGAAGGGGTTGGCGGCTGGCGTGGAACACCGCGAGGCAGACCTGGGCACTGTCCGGGTCTGTCAGGCAGACGGCGCCCTCGCGGATACGGGCGACGGGCTCGCCGGCGCGTTGCAGCGGATGGTGTTCGGCGAGGGAACGTGCGAGCGCTGGGAAGTCGATGAAGCCTTCACGGCGCAGGGCGGATCGGTTCACGAGTCGGAACAGGCCGTGGGTTCCGGGGCAGGTATGGCGCATGAGTTCGACCGTGAGGCGGCCCATGGTATGCCGGGGATTGATTTCGACGACCGGTTTCAGCCGGCAGCGTCCGTCTTCTGCGCGGTAGACGAATGCGTCGATGCCGAGGGGCCCCAGGAAACCGGCGTTTGCGAGTCGCGGCTGGAGGAATTGGAACAAGTCGTGGAAGAGCGAGTGGACGCGGGTTGGAAGATCCCGGGGCGCATCCGGGGAATCCGACAGGAGGCGTGTCACCCGGGTGGGGAGGCGCTGTCGGTGATCCGGCGCGGCGGCGTTGCCTTCGTACTGGCCGCGTGCGTCGTTGATGAGCGTGGTGAATCCGCGCAGTTCGAGGTGTTTTGGGCCCATCTCGAGTTGAGCGGAGAAGTCGATCACCCGCTCGAGCCAGGGTTCAACCACGGCTTCGCGGCCGTTCTGGAGGGATGTCGTGATCCAACGGAGCTGAGCCTGGCTGAGCGTGGGTTCCCAGAGCCGAAGGGCGTTGGATCCAGCGAGACCGAGGGCCTCCTTCACGACGACGCGGGCGTGGCCACGATCACGGATGGAATCGATGAGTGCACGGGCGGCGTCGGGAGAGGCGGCGGCAACGCCGACCACGGACTCGGGGCACAGCCAGTCCTCCGGACCGTGGGACAGGCGTCGTTGCGCGATGAATTCGCGGAGGACTTGGGCGCTCCAGGTCTTGGAGTACAAGGCTGCCAGGCCCGGATGGAATCTTTCCTCCGGGCGTCGCGATTCACCCGTCACATGTACGAAATGCGGCCTCAGGATTTCCATGCTGTCCGGACCCCACGCCCACGGTCGCAGGATCCCCACTTTTCGTTGCGCGTGATGGGCTGGGGGCGCTTCCGGATTCTTCTGGCTGGCGTCAAGCTCGACGAATTCCGGGATAAGAAAACCTGCCTGCTTGAGTCCGGAAAGGAACGCGACCGCCGGCCGGCGCGTGACGAGGACGACGTCATCTTCGTCACAGAGGAATTGGGGGAGATTGGCGAGATCGACTGCCAGCGACGACGGATGCTTGCCTGGACTGAAGGAGCGACCGTGGGCGATGTGACCTTCGGTGAAGGGGTTGAAAAGGTGGATGTTGGGCGTGCGTCCTTTGGATTGTGAGAACACCGCGAGGTTGGCGATGAATTCGGGGTCGAGGCCGGCGGCCTGGCGGCCCGCAGTGTTGAGCAACATTCCCCGGGCACGACGTGGGGAAAGCGGGAACTTGAGTTGGCGGGAGTACGCGGACCAATCGCTTTCGTCGGGGTTCTTCCATCGCCGGAACCATTTGAGTCCGTAGGCCACGTGGGCGATCTCGTCATGGTATATCCCGTCGAGGAGAGTTGCGGTTTCGGAGTCGCCCACCTGTTGGAAGGCCTGGCCGAACTGCATTGCGAAATCGAGATTCGCCTGCTCGAAGGTCAGGCTGAGTCCCGCGACGTAGTCCATGGGATTCTCCATCCGGGAAACGGCGCGCCAGAAGAAGCCGGAGACCGGCAATTCGCCGAACGAGATGCCGAAGGCGCGCATACGGTCGACGTAAAGCCGGGTGTGGTGTTGCTCATCGCGAAGCGTCTGGAGCACCCCGCGGCGGAAGGCGGGGGGTGCGTCAGGAAAGCGCAGCAGGACCAGAGCCATCAGTTCGGTCGCGAGAAGCTCGTGGTTCGCGAAAAAGTGAAGGACCCGACCGCGTACCGCCGCATTCTCGAGGTGGGCGACCCCGGGAAATCGGGACTTTCCCTGGGCCTGATCCTTGAACTGGAGATCCGAGGGGCGGCCCGGTGATTCCGGGGTTGCCAGCGCGGGGCCAGGGTGTTCGTCGGTGATCAACCCGGGGTCACACAGCTTCTCGTCGAGGCGAGTCGCGAACAGGATGTTCTCGGCGAATTCGCGAAGTTCCATTGCTTGGGTGGGGACCATGACGGGGAGGACCCCCGGCAGCCAGACTTGTGGAGGAAGACTTCATGTGCCGGCGAAACCACAATGAAGGGACAGGTCTTTTACTTGGGGATGCCGTCGCGGGGTGTTCCTGCATTCGATTTGCTTTCTGCCGCCATCAGGGCAGCGTCGGTGAAAATTCCAACTGTGGTGGGCGAAAGGGCCTGAAATCTTTCCTTGGGCCGTTTTGGAAACCCGGGTCGCGGTCGTCACGTTGGCCAGCTGTTGGTAGCCTCATGAAACGACCGCCAAAACTTTACTCGCCGGTGCGTCGATGGGCGAGGCGCGTGGTCTGGGCTGTGTTTGTTCTGGTCGTTGTCGCACGGGTCCTGATGCCGCGGGATCCGATGATGCGCGGGCGCGGGCCATTTGGAGGGTTTCCCCAGGGCGGTCCGGTGGTGCAGCAGCGGATGCAGGGACGGTGGCGTGTGCCGTCGCGGTTGCAGGCTCCGGTTGCGGACGTGCCGACCAATCTGTGGAGAATCCAGATTGAGATCCCGGCGCGGGATATTGCGGCGCTTCAGCGGACATCCTTTGAATGGCGCCGTGGTCCGCGAGACGAACGGTCGGAGGTTCTGGTGACGGTCCGCGAGGGTGGGACGGTGCATACCAACGTGGCGCTTCACTTGAAGGGGTCCGCGGGCAGCTTCCGTCCTTTTGACGACAAGCCGGCGATGACCCTGAATTTTTCGAAGCATGCCAAGGGTCAGAGTTTCCATGGCTACCCGAAGATTTCGCTGAACAACTCGGTGCAGGATCCCAGCCTGGTATCGGAGGCGTTGGCTCGTGAGTTGTTTGTCGCGGCGGGTGTTCCCGTGCCGCACACGGAGCATGGGACGGTGCTGGTGAATGGCCGTGACCTCGGTCTCTACGTGGTTGCCGAGGGTTGGGGAAAGCCGTTCCTCAGGAAGCACTTCAAGAACGCGGACGGAAATCTGTACGACGGCGGTTTTGTCCAGGACATCGATGCGAACCTGGCAGTGAATTCGGGCGACGATGGCCCGGGTCGGGTTGAGCTGAACCGTCTGCTGGAAGCTGTGCGGAACCCGGATCGGAGCGGTCGTTGGGAAAGGTTGAGGGAGGTGCTCGACGTGCATCGTTTCGCAAGTCTTCTGGCGTTGGAGGTGATGATCTGCCACTGGGACGGCTACGGGTTGAACAGGAACAACTACAGGGTCTTCCACGATCGTTCGACGGGTCGGATCGTCTTCATGCCGCACGGGATGGATCAGATCTTTGGACGGGGTGGTCGCATGGGCGGGGCGGCTTCGGTCCAGCCCGGCATGCATGGCATGGTGGCGCGTTCGTTCATGTCGACCGCGGAGGGACGGCGACTTTATTTCACGAAGGTTCGACAACTGTACGCGGACCACTTCGCGGACGATCGGTTGGTGCGGCGCGCGCAGGAGTTGAGCTCGGAGATCGAGCCGACGCTGGCGGCCTATGGTCGGGGGTACGGCGAGGAGCAGCGGATGGGACTCGAGGAACTTTGCCGGGGAATCCGCAGCCGCACGGCGAGCATTGCCGACCAGATCAAACGCCC
>CAIMTB010000503.1 GCA_903844265.1 uncultured Verrucomicrobiota bacterium | reverse complement strand
CCGGTTGGTGAAGACCCACGCATTCGTCCAGTTCGGTCAGGGCGCGCCCGTCGAGTGGACCCCGAAGCCGTTTGTGCTGCGGGCGGAGGTGGTGGCGGCGAGTGGGCGGACCCTCACTTCCGCCGAGCTTCGCCGCCCCGGAGGATTGGCGAGCCGATTGTCAGTAAGCGGGACCGCGGCCGCGCTCGCGGCGTCGTTCGACCTGGCCGCCGAGCTGGAGACGGCGTATCCGGCGGCGACAACGGGCTACGCGCTGGCAGTGACGCTGGGAGGCGCGTCAGCACAGGTCCTCCCGCTGGCGCTCGGGACGGCCGATTTCCCGGCCGCGCCCGTGCTGCTGAACCTGGCCGAACTCGATGGGGTGCATCCGACTGGGGAGCCGTTCCTTCTCCGCTGGCAGCCTCCCGCCGCGGCTGGACGTCCCGACTTCATCCGCGTGGTCGTCGAATATCTGACCGGAGAGGAGACGTTCCACACGCCAGGGCCAGGCGAAGTCGGCGCGCTTGAGGGCGGTCGCTCGGAGGTGTTGATCCCGGGTGTGGCCTTGACGGTGCCTGCGGCGTCGGCAGGGGGCGCGCCGGCCTTTCAGGTGCGGGTCGAGTTCCTGAGGGTGGGTTCCCTCGACATCACGACAGTGCCCGGGGCGATTGGCTACTCGGGTTCCTTGAGTTCCACCGCCTCGCTCGTGGGCTTGGGGACTCCGGTGGTCCGGAAGGATGTCTCCGACTTTGGCGTGTTCCAGGGGCGGGCCTTCATCCAGTCCAGTCCCGATGCCGCGGCGCTGAACCCGGGGAGCCCACTGCGGTTCGAGGCGGGTGCCGAGGGGCGGACCCTGGACAGCCTGCGGAGCGCGAAGCTGAGGCTGCCGGGCGGCACCGCCGTCGACCTCTTCCTTGATCCCGACAACCCGGGCTATTGGCACCGGGCGGAGGCGGCGACGCTGGTGGCATTCGACGCGCTTTACGGCCCTGGCACCTATGGTTTCATCTTCGAAACGGCCAGCGAAGGCCGCGTGGAAGTGGGGCTGGAGCTGTCACGGAATCCGGCGGACTTCCCCCCTCCGCCTCTTCTTCGTGACCATGCGAAGGCGCAGTCCTTGGACCCGGCCCAGGCCATTACCCTGGGGATGAGTTCGTGGGAGGGCGGATCCGGGGACGATCACGCCCAACTGATCCTGACCACGGCGAACGGGGCCCTTTTGGAGGCCACGGACTTGTGGCCGGGCCGGACCCGCGAGGAATCCCTGGATCTCGCCGCCAACCGCCTCGAGTACGGGCAGACCTATGTCTGTCGCATGCGAAGGTTCAAGGTCACTGGGCACGACACGGATACCTATCCTGGTGCCCAGGGCTGGGCCGGTCTCTTCACCGAGACCCTGGTCCTGGTGCAGACCGTTCCGTCACCGGATCGGATGACCGTTGTCAGCCCGTCGAAACAGACGTTGCCGGTGGGTGCGGAATGGATTCGCTGGCTCGAGGTCGAAGGGGGAGTGGAGCCTTTGACGTGGACCGTGGTTCAGGGAGCGCCGCCGAAGGGCTTGGATTTCGATCCTGCGGCGGGACGGTTCCGGGGTTGGCCTGGAGCGCCGGGGCTCGTTCTCGATCCGGAACACGGTTTGCTTCATGGCGTGGCCCGGGAGGCGGGGAGCTTTCCGTTCGTGGCCAGGGTTGCGGATGGCTCGGGGCAGGTGGCCGACCGCGGGATGGTTCTCGTGGTGCCGCCGTTCGAGCCAAGCCCGGAGCTGTCGATTTCCCGGATCGAGACCACGCCCATCGGCAGGCTTCGGGTGCTGGGGAAAGTGGAGTCGGGGACCGTCTGTACGGTCGAGGGGTCTACGGATCTCCAGGAATGGATTTCCCTGGCAGCGGGGGTGGGGTTGGAGGCTGGCGGCCTCGAGTTGGCGGTGCCTGGCAGCGATCGGGTTCTGTTCCTCAGGGTACGGCGGGGGGTGGTCGAGCCTGATTTGCGGCCCATGTCGGCGACTCCGGGACGGGATACCAATGCCGTGACATCGGTGGTTCTGGATGCTGCGGGCGGCGGCCACGCTGAGCGTCCAGTCGGCAACCCCGCTGGGGACGAATGTCGTGGAGTGGTGGAACGAGACCGTTCTGCCTTACGCGGACGCTGCCAAGCGGGATGAGACGATGTTGAACCAGGCGGTGAACGAGTATCTCGTCTGGGCCAAGCAGATGGCCTACATCCTCGACGGGCTCGACTCGACGACCGTGAATTTCGCTCCCATGCATCGGCGTTGGCGGGCGAAGGTGGCCCGAGGGGCGCTGAATGCGATCAACAAGATCCACGCCAAGGCGGTCACCGAGCACGTGTTCTCCTCGGCGCCCGTGCAGATGCTGGCAATCGCGAAGGACGCGTTCTTCCTGGATTTCGTCGAGGAATTGCCGGGCCGGCTGGAGGGGGAGACGATCATGGAGCGGATCCGGCAGTTCTGGCGGTTCGAGCTTTCGATGAGTGCGGACCTGAGTTCCGTGGGGCGCGACGGCATGGTGGCCTTTTCGGTGGCGATGGAGGGTGGGGTGCTGGGGCTCTCGTCGGAGCCGGGGAGCGACGACAGGCCGATGGATTTCGGGGCCGGGAGTGCCCTCAGCGACTACGCGGCCTTTCCCCTTCAACGGACCCACTTCCGTTCCAAGTCGAAGAGCGGCGGCGGGTATGTGCCGGTCAAGGCCGCCGGGGAGTTAAGATTCCATCACCTCACGTTTGGCCGGGACTCGACGGCGGACGGGAGTTCCTCGGATCCGGGCGATTCCTCAGGGTGCCCGCGTCAGCATTTCAAGAAGCAACGTGAAACACCGCCGCCCGACAAAATGACGTTGATCCTTTCGTTCGATGATCCCGTCCGGGCTGTGGCCGGGGGATCTCCGCCGATCGATCTGCTGATCAACGGGCTGAAGGGATTCCACGACACCGAGTACTTCCGCCAACCCAGTGAGGAGACCCTCGATTTCTTCGGGTTCCGGGAAAAGTGGCTGTTCACCTGGCGGGCGTTGGTCGCCCAGGCAATGTGCGGTGTGATCGCGCAGTTCTTCGCCTGGATGAGGGGAGGATCGGGGGCCCGAAGTTTTCAGGGGTTGGTCACTGCATCCAACACCTTCGCGAGGTTCGCGGCGGCGCGGGACGTGTTTCGTCCGAGCCGGATCATCGCGCCGATGCGGCCCGGGGATCGCATGAGGGAGAGGAGCAGTCCCGGGAAATCCAGCCGTCCGTCGGGACGCATCAGCGCGTTGAAATCCACCGGCAGATCCTCGTCCGCCGAATCCGAGATCACCCGGATCGTGGCGGATGGAATTCCACGGTCGCGGCAGAGCGCACGGATCACACCGGATTCCATCTCCACGACGTCGGCTCCGGTCGAGGCTCGAAGCGCGGTTTTCTCACCCGCGGTCACCGCGACGCGAGGTGTGCAGGTGAAGGTCCCGCGGACGGCGCCCGCGGCGATCAGCGCAGGCTCGAGCCCGGGGTTGGGTTCAGGATCGGTGTCGTAGACCACCGTGCCGACGCGAAGGTTGGGGTTGAGGGCGCCTGCAAATCCGCAGGTGAAGACGCGGGCTGGAAAACCGGAGGCGATACGTTCGAGGAAGCGCTGCCGGGCCTGGGCGGCGCCCATGCGTGTGACCAGGATTTCGGTTCCGCGGGGACGCCGCCGACGGAACGGCGCGGCTTCCTCGGGCACGGCGAAGCAGACCAGCGAATGGATCGTGTCGGGCACGTCCTTCAACCCGGGTGGATGATGGGCGCCTGTCGCTGCTCGAGGGGTGCGGGCGGGTGCCCGTTGGCGCGACCTGACTGGGCGGCGCGGAGTCTGCGATGGGTTGCGAGCGCGAGGAGGGGCCACGCGTTCCGGTACATGTCGTATTTCAGGTAATAGACGCGGGGGAAGCCGGTGCCTGTGGTTTCGGGCTCGGTCCAGGAGCCCTCCTCGTTCTGCGTGTTCACGAGATACTCGATGCCACGTTCCAGGCTTGGGCGGTCGGGTTCCTCGAAGGTGCACAAGCCCATCGTGGCCCAGGCCGTCTGGGATGCGGTGCTTGGGCCCTGGCCCTTGAAGACCGGGTCGTCGTAGGTGTTGCAGCGCTCGCCCCATCCGCCGTCGGCGTGCTGCACGCTCTCCAGCCAGTCGCGGGCGCGGAGGAGCCACGGTTCATGCATGTCATGGCCGATGGCCTTGAGTCCGCGCAGCACCTGCCACGTGCCGTAGATGTAATTCACGCCCCACCGGCCGAAGAATGAACCGTCGTCCTCCTGCGAGCGCCGGATGAAATCCAGGCCGCGCACGACCTGCGGATGGTCAAGGCCGACGCCTTCAAGGCCCATGACCTCCAGGATCCGGGCGGTGATGTCGACGCACTCGGGGTCGAGCATCGCGTTGTGGTCTGCGAACGGAACCTTCTCGAGGATGCTCTTGGTGCAGTCCTTGTCGAAGGCCGCCCATCCGCCGTCCTTGCACTGGAAGGTGAGCATCCAGTTGTAGCCACGCCGGAAGCTTTCGTCGCGGCGGCGACGATCCCCGGTCGGGACCAGGCGCAGGGCGAGCAGGACCATGGCGGTGTCGTCGACATCGGGATTCCACTTGTTGGCATACTCGAAGACCCAGCCCGAGGGTTCCACGTCGACGGGGTTCTTGTGGTACCAGTCGCCGCGAAACCGGATTTCGCGGTCGATCATCCACGAGGCGGCCTTGCTGAGTGCCGGGTGGTTTTCGGGGACGCCGGATTCGCGGAGGCAGATCGAGACGATGGCGGTGTCCCATACCGGGGAGAAGCAGGGTTCGATGCGGATCGAGTCCTGCTCCTGATGTTCGAGTCGCTTGAGTTCGGCGACCTGCCGTTTGAGGACGGGATGGTCTGGCGGATAACCGAGGGCCTTGAGTGCGATGATCGAGTTGAGGATTGCGGGGAAGATGGCGGCGAGGCCATCCGAGCCCTCGAACCGCTCGAGCATCCATTCTTCGCAACGTTTGAGGGCGCGGGAGCGGAAGGGATGAAGGCCCTTGCGGTTGAACCACTCGGCGAGCTTGTGGAGGCGGTCGAGCCAGAGGAACAGGTTGCGGAGGCTGTTGTCGAAATAGCGGGGTCGCAGGGTCTCATCGAGTTCCCATTTCCCGTTCGGATACAGCTCATCGAGGGTGACGCTGACGGGTCGGGTGGGGCGGAAATGGTTGACGATCGCGAGCGGCACGATCATGCCGCGCGACCAGTTGCTCATCTCCCAGAAATTGACGTGAAACCACTTCCCGATGAGCAGGATCTCGCAGGGGATGGTCGGGACGTGCTTCCACTCGACCAGGCCGATCAACGCGAGGTAGAGCTTCGAGAACGTGTTCATCCGCGGAACGCCGCCCAGGTGCAAAGACATCTCCCGGGCACGCAGCATGCGCGGGTCGGTGACCGGCACGCCTGCGAGCTTCAGCGCGAGGTAGGCCTTGACCGTTGCGCTGACCTCCGCCGGGCCGCCCTCGTAGATGTTCCAGCCGCCATCCGAGAGCTGCTTCGAGAAAAGATGGTGGATCGCCTTCCGCTCCCATTCCTTGTCCACGCTCCGGTCCCAGTGATGGTAGACCACCATGTCGGAGACCAGCGTGGAATCGACCAGCAGCTCGCCCACCCAGAACCCGTCGGAGTTCTGGATGCTGAGAAGATAATCCTGAGAACGCGAGATGGCGCTCTCCAGGGTCCGGGGTTCGGCGAGCCGGGTCTGCGGGAGTGGAGCCGCCGGCACCCGGCGAATCTCCGACTCCAAGGGAAAATCGGACATCGTCCGGGGAAAGTGGGCAGACCGGAGGCATTCCTGCAAAACGAAACTTCGCGAGGGTCGCAGGGGGTGCAACTCCGGGTTGTCGAAGATTCCGGGCCGCGTCGGGCTTGGGAGGGCGGCGAGCAAGGGACTGCCCGCCCTACCTTTGCGATTCATGGAGAGGCGGGTTTTCCAAGATTTGGAAACGCATTGAGACCATGAACCACGCGGGGATCTACCACGAAGGTCACGAAGAGCACGAAGGCCAGAGGATCTGTGGTCCTTCGTGCCCTTCGTGCTCTTCGTGGTGCCACTCTCTTCACGGGAAGCGCACCCATCAGGCGGCCTGCCCGGCGGCCCTCACCCCGGCCCTCTCCCCCGGGGCGAGGGCGAGCTCCACCGGGACGAGCGGGGGGTCCAAGTCGAGTGCGCTTCAGCGACAAGCGACCGCGCCGGTCCGCCATTCCCGATTGGCCATTCACCGTTTGTCACTTCATGTTCGGGCCCTCACACATCGTCCAGCATGAACCACCAGCCTTCACGCATCAGCCGACGGGCTTTCATCCGCCGGGGCGCGCTCGCCTCAGCCGTCGCCACCGCCCCCATGTTCGTGCCCGCGTCGGCCCTCGGACGCGGAGGAATCCAGGCGCCGAGCGAGCGCATCAACATGGGTTTCATTGGCCTCGGCGGCCAGGGCTCGGGCCATTTGATGGGCGGGGCTTGGACCTACATCCCCGGCGGTTACATGGCCCGGCCCGATGTCCAGGTCCAGGCGGTCTGCGACGTCCGGCGCGAACGCCGCGAGAACGCACACCAGCGTTGCAACCAGATGTATGCCGATAAGTTCGGGAAACCGGGCTACAACGGCATCCGCGCCTACAACGATTTCCAGGAACTCCTCGCGCGTCCCGACATCGACGCGGTGCTCATCGCCGTCCCGTACCACTGGGCTGCGTCGCTGGCCATCCGGGCCATGCGCGCCGGGAAGGATGTCTACTGCGAAAAACCCGTGGCGATCACGGTGCGTGAGGGGGCGGAAGTCGTGGCCACCGCACGCCGCCACGCCCGCATCTACCAGGCCGGCACCCAGCAACGGTCCGAGTACGGCGGGAAGTTCCGCCTCGCCTGCGAGCTCATCCGCAACGGGCGCATCGGCCAGTTGAAGGAGGTCTACGCCTACCGTCAGCCAGGCGCCTTCCATCCGACGCCCTGGACTTCCGACGCCAGCAAGCCGGTGCCGGAGGGATTCGACTGGGACCGATGGCTTGGACCGCTGCCGTGGCGGCCGTACAACGGCGAAGCCGGGCACGCGCTTTCCGGATGCTTCATCGGCGACGTCAACTGGAGCCCGCACCACTACGACATCATCCAGTGGACGATCAACCCGGACCCGGCCGCTCCCATCGAGGTGAGTTGCGAGGCGAAAGGCCCGCGGACAGAAGATCTGGTGGTCCACTACCGGTACTCGAATGGTGTGGTGGTGCACTCGACGCCTTATCCCGGTGAACCCGTCGGTGGCGAAGGCGGCGCCTGCTTCGTGGGCACCGAGGGTCGCATCGCGGTTGATCGCTCCAGCATCGTGGCCGACCCGCCGCGCGTGCTCCATGCGCCGCTCAAGCCCAGCGACGCCCGGGTGTACCGCGCGAACAGCATGTCCGGCAATTTCTTGGACTGCGTCCGTTCGCGGCGGCCGACGATCTGCGAGCCCGCCATCGCGGTGTACACCATCAACGCCATCCTCATCGGTGGCATCTCGATGATCCTCCGTCGGTCCCTTCGGTGGGACCCGGCCCGTGCGGAATTCATCGGTGATGACCAGGCGAATCGCCTCCTTTCCTACACCCCTCGTCCCCCGTGGAGCCTCGGAGCCTGAAATCCAAGCGCGCCCCAATGCACCACCAGACGCCATGAAAACACTCCCTTTCCTGGGCCTTGCGATCGCCACCTGGCTCAGTCTTTCGCCCTCGATGGCCCGCGCCGACGAGGAGGACGATCTCATCGCCACGCTCCAATCCGGTGGCTCTGTTCCAACTCGCGCCGAGGCGTTCAAACGCCTGCGCATCGTCGGCACGCCGAAGTCTGTGCCTGCGCTCGCCGCATGGCTCAACGACGAGCGCCTCTCGCAGGCCGCCCGTTTCGCGCTCGAGGCCATGCGCGGACCCGAGGCCACCGCCGCACTTCGTGAAGCCGCCTCCAAGACGACAGGAATGATCAAGTCCGGCCTGATCGACTCCCTCGGCTGGCGGCGCGATGCTGAATCCGTTGCATTCCTCTCGGCGTCGCTCCTCGAGGTGGACGATGTCGTGGCCGGGAGTTCGGCGTCGGCCCTCGGCCGCATCGGTGGGGCGAAGGCCTTGACGTCGTTGAATGCGGCGCGGGACCGGGTGCCGCCCGGGGTCGCGCGGGTTGTCCGTGAGGCGCTCCTGCAAGTTGCCGAGGGTCTGATCGCCGCCGGCGACCGCCAGGGCGCGGAGACGATCTACCAATCACTCCAGGCGCCGACCGAATCGGGGAACATCCGGCAGGCGGCTTTCGCGGGATCCCTCCATGCGGCGGGCGATGGGATCGGTGCGCGCCTGCACGCATGGCTCAGCGGGTCCGACCCCGACGCGCTGGCAGCAGCGCTGCAGATCGCGGGGGAATCATCGACGCCGGGCGTGAACGGGATGCTGGCGGAGCTGATTCCGACCTCGTCGTCCGCGGTGCAGATCGGGTTGGTTGCGGCGTTGCAGCGTCGGGGCGATGTGGAGGCTGTCCCGGCGATTATGATGGCGGCGCGCAGCACCAACACCGCGGTCCGGCTCGCCGCGTATTCGGCGCTCGGGTCGCTCGGGGACGACTCCGCGGTCTCCTTGCTGCTGAAGGATTCCACGGCCGAGGATCCCACGCTTCAACTGGCGGCGAGGGATGCGCTCCTCGTCCTGCCGCGTGGCGATGTCACCGCGGCCCTGGTGGCCCTCGTCGGAAAAGTGGCAGCGCCGATGGAACGTGAGGCGTTCCGCGCGATTGCGGCGCGGGGTGAGCCGGCCGCGCTGCCGGCCTTGCTGAAGCTCAGCCGAAGCGAAAATCAGGACACCTGCATGCGGGCTCTCCAGGCCCTCGGGAAGGTCGCTGAAGGACGCGACATCGGGGCCCTCGTCGAACTCCTGGCCGACGCGAAGGACGATTCGACACGCGACATGGTGCGGGGCGTGTTCGAGACCCTGTTCGAGCGCCGCCGCGACACCGCCGGGTTCGATCTCAACCCGATCGTCCGTGGGCTCGCCAGCGGGCCTGACAGACTGCGGCACGAACTTCTCCCGGTCGTGGTGGGCTTTGCCGACGCGCGACTCGTCGCGGTGTTCCGTGCGGTCCTCAAATCCGGCGACCTCGCCACGCGCGATGCCGCGGCGCAGGCGCTCTTCGCGGCCCGCGACGTTGTCTGGGTGCCCGACATTCTCGAACTCGCGCGTCAAACCTCCGACGCCAAGGTTCGGTCTGCGGCATTCCAGGCCGTTGGCCGCCTGACGACGGACGAGGCGGTCACGACGCCTGCGGCGCAGCGGGCCGAGGCCCTCGCCACCGCCTACTCGATGGCGGCGAGCCCGGGCGACAAGCTCACGCTCCTTTCAGCGGCTGCCTTGGTGCCGCACCGGCGCTCGATGGAAATTCTCGGAAAGGCCTACGCCGAGGACGCCGCGATCAAGGCGGACGTCGAGTTGGCGAGCCTGCTTCTCTCGGAGCGCATGGGGGGCGCGGAGTTCGACCTGGTGCAGGCCACCCTGGGCCGACTGGCGGCGGGCACGATCAATCCGGCCGTCCAGACCAACGCCCAGGCGTTGTTGCGAAAACTGGATTCCCACTGGATCTGCAGCGGTCCGTTCCGGCAGGAAGGCAAGGAAGCCCAGCAACTCTTCGACATCTCCTTCCCGCCCGAGAACGCCGCCGATGGCGCCTCCGGCGAGTGGCGTCGCGCCCCAGGCAACGCCGACCCCGCGCGCGTCGGCGAGGTCGATCTCGCCGGTGTCACCGGCGGCAACCACTGCGTCGTGTATGCCCGGACACGCCTGCACGTCCCGACCGCGCGCGATGCGGTGTTGGCCATCGGATCCGATGACGGGATCAAGCTCTGGCTGAACGGTTCACTGGTCCATGCCACCAACGCCGTGCGCGGGCTGACCCCGGGTCAGGATCGTGCGAATGCCTCCCTGAAGGCGGGCTGGAACGAGGTGTTCGCGAAAGTCACGCAGCACACGGCCGGCTGTGGGTTCACGCTGCAGGTGCTGGGACAGGACGGCGTCCCGATGGCGGATGTGCGGATCGATGTGAAGGGTGATCCGCGTTGATAGGAGGCAGCGCGCCAGGGTTTGGAGACGCCTTGGCGAGGGATCTGAATCGGGGCCGCCGGGTTCGTGGCGGATCTGGGGCCCCGGTTCAGGGCGGGTTGTCGCGGAGTTTTTTGTCGATCTCGGCGTTGGGCTCGACCTCGAGGGACCGCTGCCACGCTTTGCGTGCGTCGTCCTTGCGGCCCATCTTGAGATAGATGTCGCCGAGGTGATCCTGGAGCGTGCCGTCGGGTTCCTTGACGAGTTCGATGGCGCGCAACTGGAGGGGGAGGCCCTCGGCGGAACGGCCCTGTTGGTGGAGGACCCAGGCGAGGCTGTCGAGGAACGCCCCGTTGTCCGGTTCCAGGTCCACGGCCTTCTGGATCCATTCACGGGCCCGCTCGAGGTTGGTGCCGCGCTCGGCCCACATGTAGCCCAGATAATTCAGGGCGTCCGCGAAGTCGGGCTTGAGCTCGACGGCCTTTTCGAACTGCACGGCTGCGTCGTCGAAACGCTTGGCCCGCTCGTAGGCGACGCCGCTCTGGAAATAGAACAGGTAGGTCAGGTTGTTGGGAGCCGTCGCCGCAGCCACCACCTCCGCGGTGGTGAAATGCCGGATCGCATCCTCGTATTTCTTCAGCTCGGTCATCGCGATCGCGCTGTAGAACTCCACCTGGAACGAGGCGCGGAATTTCTTGCGGGCACGATCCAGCACCTCGAGTGCCTCCTTGGGACGGTTGTGGCTCAGGTGCGCGAGTGCGAGTTCATGATAGATGGGCTCGTTGTCGGGCCGGAGGATCAGGACCTGGTTGAAGGAGGACACCGCTTCGTCGAAGCGCTTCGCCTCCAGGGCCAGCACGCCGAGGTAATAGTGGGGCAGGGGGTTCGTGGGCTTCTGGAGCGCCAGGATCCGCAACTGCTCCGCGGCCTTGTCCTTGTTGTCGGTGCGCAGGTACACCTCCGCCAGCCGCTCGCGCAGCCCGGGCAGGTCCGGGTCGGAGTCCAACAGCCGTTGGTAGAGCGGCAACGATTTCGTGCCCTCGCCGAAAAGCTGGAGGAGATCCGCGAGGCGCAACACCTCGGCTGGATCCTTCGGGTTCAGCGCAGTGGCGCGATCCAGGAGGGCGAGAATCCGCGGCCGCAGGTCGCCCACCGACGGGTCCTTCAGCTGCTGCAAGGCTCCCAAGGCATCGGCGAGGAGGAGAAGGAAACGCGTGTCGGTGTCGGGCTGCCTCGCGGCCTCCTCAAGAACCCCGACCGCATCCGAGAACTGTCCGGCCTCGAGATAGATCTGTGCGAGGTTGCGGTATCCCGCCGCATTCTTTGGGGTGCGGTGGATCGCCTCCTTGCTCGCGCTGATGGCCGCCTCTGGCCGGCCCTGGAGTTTGTGCACCATGCCCAGCCAGGCCCAGACCAGGCCCGAGGCTTCCTTTCGGGCGGCCGAACGATCCAGCACCTGGCGGGCTTCGTCGAAGCGCCGCAGTTCCACGAGCTTGCGGACCACATCGAGCGCGAGCTCTTCATTGTCCGGATCGGACGTGATGGCAGCCAGATAGTGGACCAGCGCGGCTTCGGGGGCCTCGTTCAGTTCCTCGACAAGGCCGGCGCTGAACTGCGCGTGGGCCTCGACCTCCTGCTCCTCATCGTCGTCCAGTTCCATGGCTCGCGTATCGAGCGGTTGGCCGGGACGGAGCATCTGGGGGCGCCCGGGTTTGGGCAGTGAATGACAGCCCGCGCCCGCGCATCCGAGGAGGGCAAGGCACAGGGCTGCGATGCCGGTAAAACCCCGCGGCAGCAGGGAGATAGCGGGTCGAGCGGAAGGAGTTTCGAGCCTCGGGGGGAGAACCATCACGCCAAGACCTGACCCACGATCGCGCGGATTGCAAGGTTCCTCGCGTGAGAGGTCCATGGCGTCCCCGGATTTCCGGCCAGGCACGAGCGAACGAAATCGCGCGCCGGGTTGAACCGGCGGGCGATGGAGAGCGCGAGTGGCCACGGCAGGACGTCCAGCCTGATCGGCCTCTCGTCCGCAGATTGATTGGCGGGCGGGAGGCTGAAACCAGGTGAGGATCGCGATGGACCCCGGGACGAGGCCCGGGAGGCGCAGCGAAAGGAAGCGGTTACTTCTGCCAGGTTCGCTTTTTATGGCGATTGGCACGCAGCTTCTTCCGGCGCTTGTGTTTGTTGATCTTCGCCTTCCGACGTTTTTTCAGCGATCCCATACGGTCAAATCAGTCTAGGGCTTACCGGCCCGGTTTCAGTATCAGTAAACGATCTTGTTCAGCGGGTACTCGATGATCCCCTCTGCGCCGGCGGCCTTGAGTAGGGGAATAATTTCCCGCACCACCCGCTCATCGAGGATCGTTTCCACCGCCACCCAGCCTGGCTGGCTCAGCGACGAGACGGTTGGATTACGCAACGCGGGCAGCGTTTGCAACACCTTTGGGAGCTGATCCGTCGGTACGTTGAGCTTCAAACCCACCTTTGCCTCCGCATCAATGGCCCCCCGGAGCAGCAAACAGAGGGTCTCGATCTTCTGTTTTTTCCACGGATTCTCCCATGTTTCGTGGTTCACGATCATGCGCGGAGTCGACGTCAGGAGCGTGTCCACGATGCGCAGGCGATGGGCCCGCAGCGACGATCCGGTTTCGGTCACCTCCACGATGGCATCCACCAATTCGTGCGCCTTCACCTCGGTCGCGCCCCACGAGAATTCAACCTCGGCCGTGACCTCGTGCTTGCGGAGATATTCCTTCGTGAGATTCACCACCTCGGTCGCGATGCGCTTCCCCTGGAGGTCTTTCGGGCCCTTGATCGGAGATTCCTCGGGCACCGCCAACACCCAGCGCGTGGGTTGCCGCGTCGCCTTGCTGAAAAGAAATTCACCCACCTCGCGAACCTTCGAGCCGTTCTCGACGATCCAGTCGTGCCCCGTGATCCCGGCGTCCAGGTAGCCGTGCTCCACGTAGCGGCTGATCTCCTGCGCCCGGATCAGGCGGATCTCCAGTTCCGGATCATCCACGTACGGGATGTACGACCGGTTGGTGACCTGCACGTTCCAGCCCGCCCTCCCCAGCTTCTCGAGAGTCGCTTCCTGCAGACTGCCCTTGGGAAGGCCCAACCGAAGTACTCGCTTGTCATTGCTCATGTGAAAATCCAATCGCCCGACGTCCTTCCACCCGAACCTCGCCACGTGCCAGCGCAGCGACCACCGCGGGGTACAGCCGCCGCTCCGCCTCCTGGATCCGCGCGTGCAACGTCGACGCCGTGTCGCCGTCCCGCACCGGCACCGCCGATTGGCCGATGACCGG
Organism: uncultured Verrucomicrobiota bacterium; assembly: GCA_903844265.1. Taxonomy (GTDB): domain Bacteria; phylum Verrucomicrobiota; class Verrucomicrobiia; order Limisphaerales; family CAIMTB01; genus CAIMTB01. The sequence goes on along the minus strand of CAIMTB010000503.1, from coordinate 19,492 downwards.
CCCGCTGTCGATGCCGTCGTCGACGAAATGCACCGTGCATCCCGTCACCTTCACGCCATGTTCCAGCGCCTGTTTCCACGCTTCAAGCCCGGGAAACGACGGCAGCAGCGACGGATGGATGTTGATCACCCGCGACGCGAATGCCCGGAGAAAACCACCCTTCAGGATCCGCATGAACCCCGCGAGCACGATCAGGTCGACGCGCGACTCGATCAGTCTTTCCGCATAAAGCCGCTCCGCCTCCTCGTCGAGCTTGGTGCGAAAGCGGCCCGGGGCCAGGTATTCCGCCCGGATCCCGAGCTCCCTCGCGTGGGAAAGGATCCCCGCGTCCTCGACATCGCTCAGCACGATCGCGATCTCCGCGGGAACGCGGCCCGCGGTACAGGCCTCCGCGAGGGCCACGAAATTCGAGCCTCTGCCGGAGCCAAGCACACCCAGTCGGTACGATGTCGGAGCCTTCAAAGGCCGTTTTCGTAAGCACTGCACGCCCGTGAAACAAGGAGATTCCCATGCGCCCTGGGAACGCGGCCCTCCCGTCCCATTGCTCTGCTGCGGTTGCGGCATTGCACAGTGGACGCCGTGGGCGTGAAATCCGGGGGCCAAGCCCATGCCCTACAGCCTCGCATTCGCCGACACCACGGGCCATCCGCTCGTACCCACCGCCGTCCTGTCGGCCCTGCTTGCCCGCGGTTCGAGCAGCCTGGTGGCCCCCGTCACGCCGGCGGAGGCCGAGGCGGTCAACCGTCGTCCCTGGCTCGACGTCCTCCAGGAATCGCAAAAGGCCGGCGTCATCCCCGAGGAGTTTTCCACGCGCCTGGTCGAGGCCGACTGCGATTTTGTCCGCCGCTACGACCAGCTCCGTCACATGATCCCCGAAGTCGCCAGCGTGACGGGATGCCATGAACTGAGCGTCGATCGCCTGGCGCGGGGGCTGTTCGCCTTCCGTCTGCTGAGCGACTACCTGGAGATCCTCACGCCGCCGCAGTCGACGTATGAGCGGACGCCGCAGGGCACGGTGGATCTGCTTGCGGCGTTTACGCTGGCGTTTCGGAGGTTGATTGGCGCGACGTGGTCGGTGCTTTTCCCGCCGGGCGAGATGTCGTTGGCGGGCGACGCTGCGGCGCAGTTCTGGGTGTCGTGCCTGCACAACGCGCGGCCCGCCGACATGGCAGCCGGGTTCGTCGGCTATTTCCGCCACCAGCACGCCGACCGTTTCCGTGTGCTGAACGAGGGTTATGTGCCCGACCGCACGTTGCGGGTCCGTGATGTCATCAGCGAGCACGTGAACTCGGCCGGGGATCGGTTGAGCAAGCTTCACGAGGCGGTGGCTGGGAGCGTGAAGGAAGGGCCGGAACGATTGTTCGCGGAGATGACCCGGCTCGCGCTCAAGCTCGAGCTGCCGTCCCTGGTGATGCACTTCTGTCATCACCTCGTGCGTGAGAATTGTGACGCCTTCGCCGGCATCGACGGCCGGTTGACCGCCCGCGAGAACCGGTTCCTCCAGTACCTGATCCAGCAAACCGCCCGCTCGATCGAGGAGTATGGATCCCAAGCGCAATCCAGACCCGAGCTCACCGCGGACAACGTCGCGTCGATCCTCCGCGAACTCGACGCGCTGGTCGGCATCGCGGGGGTGAAGCAGAAGGTCCGCGAGGTGGCGAACGTGGCGCGCCTGCAGCAGATGCGTGCGGCGCAGGGTCTGCCGCTGATCTCGACGGCGTACCACGTGGTCTTCACGGGCAATCCAGGCACCGGCAAGACCACCGTGGCGCGGCTCCTTGGGCGCATCTACAAGGCGCTTGGCGTGCTGAGGAAAGGGCATCTGGTCGAGTGCGATCGGGCCGCGTTGGTCGGGGAGTATGTCGGCCAGACGGCCCCGAAGACCAACGCGGTCATCGACTCGGCCCTGGATGGCATCCTGTTCATCGACGAGGCGTACACGCTCTCGAAGGAGCGCGAGGATTACGGCCAGGAATCGATCGACACGCTGCTCAAGCGGATGGAGGACAGCCGGGACCGGCTGGTGGTGGTGGTGGCGGGATACCCGAAGGAGATGGAGCGGTTCGTCAACTCCAACCCGGGCCTGCGTTCACGCTTCAGCCGCTACATCGAGTTCGGCGACTATGCCCCGATCGAACTCACGCGGATCCTCGCGCTCATGTGCCGCCGCAACGGGCTGCGGCTCTCGCCCGGCCTCAAGGAGCGGCTCATCGCCTTCTTCCACGCCCACTACGCCCGGCGGGATCAGCATTTCGGCAATGCCCGCCTGGTCCGGAACTGCTTCGAGTCCATGGTCACAGCCCAGGCTTCGCGCCTGGTGAACGGGCCGCCACCCGATGCGGCCACGCTCACCCTGCTGGTTGCCGACGACCTCGAGTGGCCCTCTGGATTGGCCGATGTGCTGGGCGCTCCCGCCCAGCGCAAATACCGGGTGGTTTGCCCGGGCTGTGGGGAAGTCTACCAGTGGTCGCCGGAACTCGAGTTAAGCGACGCGCAGTGCGGCAAGTGCCAGGCGATCTACGACGCCTCGTTCGGCGACGTGGCGGGGTGACGGGACGGTCGTTGGGGCGCGCCGCAACGACCGCTTGCGGATGAGAGCCTGGCTTACTTCGGCCGGCGCTTGTCGGTGACGCGGGCCTTGACGGCCATGATCTCGACCGCATCGGCGACCTTCTTCGCCACCGCGCGGTTGAACACGCTGGGGATGATGTATTCGGTGCTCAGTTCGTTCGGCGAGATGCAACTGGCGATCGCCTTGGCGGCGGCGAGGTTCATCGAGTCGACGATGCGGCGGGCGCGGACGTTGAGCGCGCCGCGGAAGATGCCGGGGAAGGCGAGGACGTTGTTGATCTGGTTCGGGTAGTCGCTGCGGCCGGTGGCGATGATATGGGCCACGCGCGCGGCCTCCTCGGGCATGATCTCGGGGATCGGGTTGGCGAGGGCGAACACGATGGGCTTGGGCGCCATCCGCTTCAGGTCCTTGGCTTCGACGATGCCCGGACCCGAGACGCCGACGAACACGTTCGCACCGCGGAGAGCGTCGCCGAGCGTGCCCGTGACCTGTCGCGGATTGGTGTTCTGCGCGAGCCAGGCCTTGCTCTCGTTGAGGGTTGCGAGCCGGTGACGACCGAGCGTGCCCTCGCGGTCGCAGACCACGATGTCACCGACGCCGCCGCGGAGGAGCATGCGGGCGACGGCCATGCCTGCGGCGCCCGCGCCGGAGATGACGACCTTCATCGAGTCGAGTTTCTGCTTGGTCAACCGCGCCGCGTTCAGCAACGCAGCGAAGACCACGACCGCTGTCCCGTGCTGGTCGTCGTGGAACACCGGGATGTCGAGTTCCTCCTGGAGCCGGCGCTCGATCTCGAAGCAGCGCGGGGCCGAGATGTCCTCGAGGTTGATGCCGCCGAATCCCACCGAGAGGTTCTTCACCGTGGCGACGATCTCATCGGGGATCTTTGTCCGCAGGCAGATCGGGTAGGCGTCGATGCCGCCGAATTCCTTGAAGAGCATCGCCTTGCCTTCCATGACGGGCATCGCGGCCTCGGGTCCGATATCGCCAAGGCCGAGCACGGCCGAGCCGTCGCTGACCACGGCGACCGAGTTGCCCTTGATGGTGAGCTGCCACGCCTTGCGCGGGTCGGCGGCGATGGCCTCGCACACCCGGGCCACCCCCGGTGTATAGGCCATCGAAAGACTGTCGCGCGTGGTGATCGCGACCTTGTTCTGGATCGCCAGCTTTCCACCGAGGTGGAGCAGGAAGACCCGGTCCGAAACGTTCACCACGGTGACGTTGGGCAGCTTGCGCACCGCGGCGACGATCTCGTCCTGATGGGCGGCGTCACGCGCCCGGATCGAGATGTCGCGGGTCATCGTCTTCGCATCGGGCGACACGATGTCAACCGCGCCGAGATCACCGCCCAGGCTGCCAATGGCGCTGACCAGCCTGGCGAACATTCCAATCCGGTTCGGATAACTCACCCGGATGGTGAAACTGTAGCTGACGGAAGGAGGGGAAACGTGGGGCTTCATGGACATTTTTTTACGGCCACTCGATACGACTCAAGTGCGAGGTCCAGATTCCCCAAGAAAACGAACCTCGGCAAACAGGATGTGGCCGGCCTCTCCGAGGGCGCCGTGCCTGGGTGCGTCCGCAAGGGGCGGCGCGCAGCGGAGTGCACGCCCTACCGTCAGCCTATGGATGCACTGGAAGGCGCACAGGAGATCTTCCGGTCCTCGGGGGTAGGGCGGCCTCTCCGAGGGCGCCGTGCCTTGGCGCGTCCGCAAAGGACGGCGCGCCGAACGTACCAAAGACCTGTCCCTCCATACGATTTCTCTGCGGTCTTCATTTTTTCGGGGCGTCGGGATACGTTGGCGTTCGCGCTCCCCTGAGATTTCCAGTCAGGCGCGATCATCGCCATGAATGAGCCCTTGAACCGACGTTCGTTCCTCCAAGCTGCGGCAACCACAGCGAGCCTTCTCTCGACGATGCATCCCGTGGATGCCGCATCCACCCGTCGGTCAGGACCCGGATCCCATCCTGGCCTGGTCGCCTTCCGGATCTCGAACGAGCAATGGCAGACCGACGAACGCTTCGAGGCGCTGATCCGCTTCTTTCGGCAATGTCCAGGTGTCGCGGACGAGATCGCGTTCTTCACGTCGAGCACGCACCCACCGCTTCCGCTCTCGGAGATCCAGCAGCGCGCCGAGATCCTGGCGAAGCGGATGCCTCGTATCCGGGCCGAGGGGATGTCGGCGGGGATCAACCTTCTCGCCACGATGGGGCATCATGAGGAGAATCTGGATGGGTCGCTCGCCGAGAACTGGGCGCGTGTCACGGACCCCCAGGGTCGCAGTTCGCGCGGGAGTTTCTGCCCCGCGAGCGACGAGTTGCGGGCCTATGTCGCGCAGGTCTACACGGCGCTCGCCGAGGCGGATCCCGACTTCATCTGGATCGATGACGACGTCCGTCTCGCGGGCCACATGCCGGTGGGGATGACCTGCTTCTGTGAGGGTTGCGTGGCCCGGTACTCCAAGGAATCGGGGCGGCCGTTTACGCGCGGGACCCTGCTCGCATCGTTCCAGTCCGGATCCTTGGAGGAACGTCTGGCGGCCCGGGTCCGCTGGTTGGATCACAACCGGGCCATGCTCGACAGCCTGTTCGCCCTGATCGAACAGACCGTGCATCGGGTGCGGCCCGGTCTCGCGCTGGGGTTCATGACCGGGGACCGGTTCTATGAGGGTTATGGATTCTCCCGCTGGGCGGGGACATTGGCCGGAGCGGACCGCGGCCCGGTGCGGTGGCGGCCCGGCGGCGGCTTCTATTCTGACGAGTCACTCACCGGGTTGGCTGGGAAGGCGCATGATATCGGACGCCAGGTTTCGCAATTGCCGCGACAGGTCGAGGTCATCCAGTCGGAGATAGAGAATTTTCCGTACGACCTGCTCCGCAAGGCGGCGGAGACGACGGTGGTGGAGGCGGCGGCGCACATGGCCGCGGGTTGCACGGGGACCGCGTTCAACGTGCTTTCCCAGCGCCCGGATCCGCTGGCGGAATATGACCGGCTGCTGCACAGGATCCACCGGGCCCGCCCGTTTTATCGCGCGCTCCGTGAGGAATTCGGCCGCAGCCCCGTGGTCGGCGTGTGGCCGGCGTGGACGCCGGATATCTTCTCGGCCAACAGCGTGGATGGCGCCTGGCCTGAGGGCGGATCGGATGCCGTGGGTGGGTTGTCCCGGGGCTATGTGCTCTCCGAAATAGGAATACCGATCGCCTACGGGCCAGAAGGCTCGCGCGTCGCGGTCTTTTCCGGACCGGGCCTACTCGCCTTCTCGAAGGACGACCTGCGGCGACACTTCTCCGGCGGCGTTCTGATGGATGCCGCCGCCTGGCAGTCGTTGAACCGGCTCGGACTGGCCTCGTGGACGGGAGTAAGCCTCGGGGAGGTAAGGGCGCGCGACGCCATCGAGGTGCTCTCGGAACATGCGTTGAACGGAAGTTATCACGGCTACTCCCGCGACTGCCGGCAGTCGTTCTGGCATGAGACCGCCCAGGAACTCCGTCCGAACAGCGCGTCCACCGACGTCCTGGCGCGGATGATCGACTACTCGGGGCGCGACCTGGGGGCGTCCATGACTCTATTCAAGAATGAACTGGGCGGTCGGGTGGTGGTGATGGGCTATTTTCCCTGGATGCAACTCCATCATCTCGCGAAGTCCACGCAGATGAAATCAGTGTGCGCCTGGCTTGCGGACGGGCGACTCCCGGTGGTGGTGGATTCGTTCGCGCGTGTCCACCTTTGGGTGCGTGAGCAGGGGCCGGATCGTGTGGCCTGCCTGCTGTTGAATGGCTCGCTGGATCCGGCGGAGGAACTGGCGGTGCGGGTGCCGGCCCGGATGCAACAGCTGCGCTGGACGGACTTTGATGGAAAGACGACGCGACTGGCACCTGGGCCGCGGGTGGCTGGCGTGACCTCAGAGGCGCAACGCCGCCTGAAGGTGCCGGGGTTGGGAGCCTGGTCGGTGGGGTTGTTGACGCTGTCGGCAAGCACGACCTAGGGCTGGAACGGGCCGTGGCAGTCGACGTCAGGAGACTCCAGCGTGATCCAAGCGCGGATGAATACAGCCTCCTCACGCCGGCTGCCACGACGGGCTCGTGGTTACCGGGCCTGAGCCCAGATGGCCCGGATGGCTTCCTCGTCGTCGAGGCCGTCGGGCACCGCAGGACTCGGCCGGTTGGCGTAGTACCAATGGCGGCGGTCGAGCGGGGAGCTGAGGGTCCGGCTCCCGGGCATCTGGAGGTGTCCATTCGGGTCGGTCTTGCGGACCCATTGCGTGGCGTAGGACAGCCAATTGCTCCGGTAGGAAGGCGACTGGTGGGCGAACCAGGTGATCTCGTCGTAGCCCCAGATCCAGATGCTGCCCGCGCCGGACTGGCCCGGCTGCTTGCTGACGCCCCAATTATCTATCTCCGCGAGATAGGGAAGGTGGTCGCAGGTCCAGCCGCTGGGAGTTTTTCCGCCTTTGCTCCGGAGATAGAGACCATCGGAAAATCCAAGTTGAAGGACGGCTTCCTGGGGTTTCTCGGGAGTCTCCTTGATGCGCAGCGGGAACGAATGGAAGTCCATGAGCAACCTGCCTTCCTTCAACAACCCACCGCCCGGGACATGGGAATCGCAGAGCAGGATGTGCCGCCGCGCCTTCCGCGATGCGTGGGCCCGGAGCAGGTCGAGGACCTGCGAGTAATGGTCGAGGCTCCGATCGTTGCCGTTCATCAGCTCCGTCTGGCCGAAGTGGATGGCCTCGAACCCGGCGTCGATGAAGGAAGCGCCCAGGAAATAGAACCAAAGCTTTGTCTCAGGGCGGCTGACATCGGGGACGGATTGACCGGGGCGCCAGTGATCCTTGAGGCGCCCGCTCGGATAGAGCATGTCGGCGTAGCGGAAGTTCCTCTTCTCCGGGCTTTGGCCCAGCGCCTCGAATGCCCATTCGGGAACGGGCACCTGGTCGGCCTGGGTCGTGACGATCTCAAAGATGCAGGCCTGGAGGATCATGTCGGGGTCCGCGGCGAGGGCTTTGGGGACCTGACGCCCGGCACGTTCCAGGTTGGAGAGGAGTTGGGCCTCACCTCCCCAGAGGCAGAGGCTGCGGCCTATGAACTTGGCCCCGATGCGGGTCAGCATGCGGAGGTTGTCGTCCAGATCGCCGCGGCCGTTGAACAGGCCCTCCATGGTGATCGCCCGGGAGAGATAGTTCTCGAGCACGGGACGGGAGATGATGCGGTCGAAGCGGTAGGCGTCCGCAGCGATCGGTTGTGCCGGGGTGTCCGCGCCGTGGATTGACGGCGGGACGAGGCCGATCGACAGGATGGACCAGACCAGGGCGATCGCGCGACGGTTCCACGGCGAGGCGGTTTGTTTGGAGTGCTTCGCCTGATCCGGACGGTCGAGTTCCTGCGAGGCTGGAACGGAGCGGCGATCGCAGGCGGCGTGGACTCGCGGGAGTTCGTCCCTGCGATGGGGAAGGTGTGGCGGGTAGCTCATGGCCTGATCGCGAGCGTTTCAGGATCGCGTGAAGAAGCCAGCGGAAGGTGGTCAAAGCCGTCTGGAGTCCGGTTCGTGGAGTCCTATTCCTTCGACCGCGTCTCTACTTTCTGACCCACTGCGCGCTGCAGTTTCGCCAGAGCCACGAGATAGTCTCGCCGCCCCAGGTTCTGCGTGGTGCGGGCCTCGGTGAGTGCCGTCTGCGCCCCGAGCACGTCGAGCTGGGTCCCGCTGCCGGCCTCGGAGCGTGCGGTGGCAAGGCGCAACGCTTCCGTGGCCTGCTCGAGAACCTTGACCTGGGACTCGAGCACTTCACGCGCCTCGCTGAAGTTGGAATAGGCCGTCCGTACTTCGACGGAGATCTGACGGGCGGCATTGTCGAACTCGATCTCGGATTGCTCGTGGCGGGCGTTGGCCTCGACCACGCGACCCCGGGTCAGTTGGCCGTCGAAAATGTTCCAGCTCGCCTGCACTCCCGCGGTCCAGCCGTGCAGCTCGTTGTCGATCTCGGACCCGAACTGGGAACGCCGGATGCCGTAACCCGCGAAGGCCTGCACGCTGGGACGATAGCCGGCCCGCGCATTGACCACTCCCTCGCGGCGGAGCTGTTCCCCGAGGCGGAGCGACTTGAGCTCGGTGCGCCGTTCCTGCGCCAGCGTGAGGGCGCGTCCCAGCTCGATCTCGAACGGTGTCGTCTCGAGCTTGTCGGCGAGTTGGAGCGGGATGTCCTCGGTGATGATGTTGGCGACACGGTAGCCGAGCAGGCTGGCGAGGTAGGTCTTGCCATTGCGCCAGGCGTTTCGGGCGCGGATGAGGCGTGGCTTCGCGTTCGCGAGTTCGACCTCGGCACGAAGCACGTTGAAGCGCGGCACGCTGCCGGCATCGAAGCGCCGCTGGTTGTCGAGGAGCTCGCGCTCGAGGAGTCGCACCGAGGCCTCCTGCACGCCGACCTGCTCCAGCGCGAGCAGCGCGTTGTAATAGGCCAGCCGCACCTCGAGGAACGCATCGAGCAGGGTGGTCTGGAAACCGTTGATCGCGGCATCGCGAGTCAGCTGCATCGAGCGCCTCGCCGACGCCATCCTCCCCCCCTCGTACAGGGATTGCACGAGCCTCACGCCGGTCTCCCAACTCTCGGTCTGGCCAAACTTGATCGTGCCGAATGGGGTCGACGCCGACTCGATCGAATCCTCCTCGGTTCCGCGGAAATCACCGGTGATCTGGGCCTTGGGAAGCAGGATCGCGCGTGTCTGGATGACCACGCCTTCGCTGGCCTCGAGTTCCTTGCGGGCGCTGGCGATCGTTCCGTTCTGGGATTCCGCGAGGTTCAGGCAATCGACGACCGACAGCGGGTGGTCCGGCCAGGCGATGGGGGGCGCGTTTGTGGCGCCGCGACCCGGGAGCGACAGGGCGAAGGGCAGGGTGACCAAGGCGGCCAGCGTGGCCGCGAGCCGCGGGTGACGAGTGGTTTTCATGGGTTCAATGGCGTTTCGACGTTCGCCCCCGGCCGACGTCCCGGATTCCCGCGAGGGAAAACCGGGTGACGTGCTGTGCCAGGGCCTCGAGGTTCGAGGGGGTGAAATGAAGTTCGGGAAACATGCGCCGTATCACCGGCTGACAATGATGATAGAACACGATCTGGCTGACCACGCTCGCCATGCAAAGCCGGACCGAGGCCACGTCATCACCCCGGGGTAGCAGCTCGCGCACGATCGCCGTCAACTGGTCGGCCAGCGCCCGGATCTCCACCGCCACCAACGCATCCAGCGCCGGCGTGGGATCGATCATCTCCCGCGCAAGGAGCCGCCCATGGCAGGAATCCACCCCCTCCGCGAAGATCCGCTGGAGGAACGATCGGATGAATGCCAGCAACCGCGCCTCCGCGCTGGCCCCGGCCGGAATCCCGCCCGCGCCTGGAAACCTCTCGATGGCGCGCTGGTAGTTGCGGCGAAGAACCTCGGTATAAAGCCCCTGCTTGTCCCCGAAATGATAGTTCACAGCCGCCACGTTCGCCCCCGCCTTCTGGCAGATGTCCCGGACCGTCGCGCCCCGGAACCCGGAATCCGCAAACACCGCCCCCGCCGCCGCAATCAGCTGCTCGCGCGTCGCGGCCCGTTCCGGATCCAACAGGGAGGGAGTGCTCATCTTCAAACCGCCGTTTCAAACACATGTTTGAAACCGTTGCCCCAGTCCGTCAAGCACGGAAAGAAGAGGTCCGGACTGGGAGGTCGTCTCCCCTTTTCCAGGCCGTATCCGGTCATCGGGCCCGCCCGGGTACCAGGCTGCGCTCCTCCCCGTTGACGCGCACCTTCACCGGGGTCCGATCGCTGGCGCTGAGCATGAGCCCGACCACCCGGCCGTCCCGCCAGTCCATGTCGACGGTGATGTTGCCGCGCGCCTTGAACCCGCGCACGGACCCGGTCGGCCACGCCCTGGGGAGTGCCGGCAGGAGCCGGAGTTCGCCGCCGTGCGATTGGACCAACATTTCCGCGATGCCGGAGGCGCCCGCGGAATTTCCGTCCACGCAGAAGATATTCTCCGGTGCACCGGCGATGCCGCCCCTGGAGAAGGTCAGGAGATCGAGGTCGGTATCTTCGGCGAGCAGTCCGCGCAGGTGCTTGTGTGCCGACTCTCCATCACCCAGGCGGGCATAGAAATGGATCAGGTTGCCGCGGCTCCATTCCACGTCCTCCCAATCCTTCTGGCTCAGGCGGCGTTGCAGCGTCGTGCGGGCGGCCTCCGCGAGGGCAGGGGTCCGGTCCGGGGTGATCTGTGCGCTGGGATAAAGCGCGATGAGATGGGTGGTGTGCCTGTGGTTGGGTGCGGCTTCCTCGAAATCCTGGAGCCACTCCATGAGTTGCCCGTGCCGGCCGACACGCAGCGGCGGCAACTTCCCCAGCGCCTCCTCGAGCCGGGCGCGGAACGGCGCGTCCTTCGCGAGGATCCGGCTGGCCTCCACGCAGGACTCGAACAGATCCCGCACCAGCACGATGTCGCAGGTCGGTCCCATCGACTCACTGAACGATCCCTGGCCGTCCGGACCTGTGAACGAATTCTCAGGCGACGTCGATGGACCGGTCACCAGCCAGCCGTTCCTCGGGTCGATGACCATGTAGCTCAGGAAGAATTCCGCGGCCTCCTTGAGAACCGGGTAGGCGGTGTCGCCGAGGAATTTCCGGTCCCGGGTGAAATCATAATGCTGCCAGAGGTGGGACCCGAGCCAGATGCCGCCGGTGGGATGCAGTCCCCAGCCCAGTCCCCAGCCGGGCGCGGTGTAGCCCCACGGGTTGGTGAACACATGGCAGACCCAGCCATCCGCGCCGTACACGGTGCGGGCTGTCCGACGTCCGGGCTTGCGCATCGACTCGAGCAGCCGGAACAGCGGGGCGTGGCATTCGCTGAGGTTGGCTACCTCGGCGGGCCAGTAATTCTGCTGGGTATTGATGTCGAGGTGGAAGTCACAGGTCCAACCCATGTTGCAGGCGAGGTTGTCGTTCCAGATGCCCTGCAGGTTGGTCGGCAGCGGTGAATCCTCACGCGACCCGGCCACCAGGAGATAGCGGCCGTACTGGAAGAACAACGCCGCCAACCCGGGATCCTCCGCGCCCTCCCTCACCCGCTTCATCCGTACGTCGGTCGGCAACGTGTCCGCCGCGGAATGACCGAGGTCCATGCCAACGCGGCCGAACAATCTCGCGTGATCCGCCGTGTGCCGCCGGCGTAACTCGGCCGGGGAATGGCGGGCGGCGGCGGTGAGTTGGTCCCGGCAACGCCCCATCGCGTCGGAGGCGTCGATCTTCCTTGGCTCGCCCAGCCCCGGGAAATCGGTGGCCAGGCAGACGAGGATCGTCGCGGAATCCGCCCCGCTGACCTCGATGAGGTCGCTTCCTGAACGGCAATGGCCCTTGTCGATCCCTACTCGAAGCAGGCCGGATAAGAGGACCCCGGTCTTGCCATCACTATGTTTGTTCTCACGCGCCGACTCGGTCATCGCGAGCGTGTCGGCGGCTGTGGTGGTCAGTTCAGCGGATTTTGAGTTGGGCTGGACCCTGAGCTTGAATGAAATACTCCCGGGCTTGTCGGCGGTCAGCAGGATGACCAGCGCCTGGTCGGGGTGGGAGGCAAACACGGCCCTGGTGAATCGGACGCCATCCACGGAATAGGATGTCTCGGCGACGGCGGATGCGAGGTTCAGGTGGCGTTCGTACCCGCTGACGGCCGCCTCGCCGTGGGGCATGTCGAGGAACAGGTCTCCCACCGGCAGGTGGGTGCCGTAGTTGCCCTGTCGGCCGAGCATGTGGCGGCTGATCAGGCCGACGGCCTCGCGGTAGTCGCCGGCGAAGAGTTTCGACCGGATTCCGGCGAGCTGCTCGCGCGCGGCGGGGTTGTCGTGATCGGTGCCTGGTGCTCCGGACCAGAACGTGGATTCGTTCAGCGCGATCCGCTCGGTAGCCACGCCGCCGAAGATCATGGCGCCGATCCGACCGTTGCCGACAGGAAGTGAGTCGAGCCAACGGCGGGCGGGTTGGAGGTAGGTCAGCACCACGCGCGATGGCGCGAGGGATGACGGCTTGCCGATGTCATCGGTCGCCGCGGGTGCCGAGTGACAAAGACTCGCGAGAAGCACCGAGGCGAGAGCGGCGGAGCGGAGGCTGAGCGCGGGCAATTTCATGGGAAGCTGGGGTTTCAAAAAATTCGACACGTAGGGGGACCGGGAACCGGGGCGATAGCGCGCGCACCTCGCTGCGCGCCGGCGTTCTGAGGCTCAGGAAGGGGTAGCCCTGGGAGGGCGGCGGGCAAGGGACTGCCCGCCTTACCTTTGCGGTTCATGAAGCGCGGTGGCCTCATGGAATAGCCTCGAGAACCACGATCTCGAAGGGGGACATGCGGATGATGACCGGTTTGCCGGCCTCGGCGACGGTCGCTGGCGGCTGGGGGGCGTCGCGCCATGGGGCGCGGAGGGAGTACCGAGTCGGCGCACCGGGCGGCAGCTCGAAAGCCGTGCCGACGTCGAGCGCGAATTCGTGCGCCCGGTCGTCCGGGTTACGCAGCGAGACGATTCCCATGCGGGGCGACCATGAGGCAAACCCGCCGACCTCGAGCTTGGACGGATCGCCGCCGATCCAATGGGTGTCGACGAGCACGTCGGCGTGGGCTCTCGACCATTTTGCAGCCTCGGCGAGGACACGCCAGTCCTCGGCGGTGAGTTTGCCGGGTTGGATGTAGAGTTCCTGGAGGCTGGTGCCGCTGCCGAAGAAGGCGCGGACGTCGTCCTTGAACCCGGCAGAATTGAAGGAGGGTTCGCCGGCGGAACCTTGGCGGGAGTAGGCAACGCCCTGGGTCATGAGTGAGTTGAGCGGGTAGAGAGGTCCCTTCTGGACGATGTTGCGATAGGTTTCCTGGTCGCGATAGGTCAGCCACTGTTGTTGTTGGGTGCCCTTTCCCGCGAGGCCCATGTCGCCGCCCTGGCGCCAGAGGGAGTCCGCGTATCTCAGCCAGAACGGCGACGGCCAGGAGCCGGTGGTGAGGTTGATGTAGAGCTCGGGTTCGGCGCCTCGAAGCTCGAGCATCAGCCGCCGCATCGCCTCGGTGTCGCGCACGTAGTCGGACGCGCCGTTGGCGTACATCCCGTTCGCGATGCCGTCGAACTTGAAGTGGTTCACCCCGTATTCCCGGATCATCCGCAGGCAGGAATCCCTGAACGCCGCGTAGTATTTCGGCCCGGCGAGGGAGAAGCCCGTGGCGTTGGTCTCATAACCCTGCTCGCGTCCGTACCGGAGCCGCTGGTCCTTGGGTTCGCCATAGCCGCCAAAGGGCGAGAGCCAGACGCCGAGCCGGGTATGATAATCCCTGCACAGCGCGGACAGGGGGGTGAAGCCTTTCGGAAATCCGGAATGAAACTGCCAGAGTGACTTCGGGTTGTCCCAGCCGTCATCGAACACCAACCCGTCGAGCACCACGTCATGTTGCCTGATGAGTTTCTCGCCGAACTGGCGGATCGCGTCGATGCAGTTGCTCTCGTTCAACGCGAACGGAGCCCAGGCCGTGTCATACCACGAGTTGTAGTGGAGATAGGGCCGATAGGGATGCGCGCGTTCGCGTTCGAGATAGTAGAGAAATCCACGTCGAAGCTGGCCGGGAGGAGTCACCCCGGTGACGAAGCTCGAGGTGAACGTCTCGCCCGGCCGGAGGGTCGCGCGGCGGGGTTGGCGACAACGGGTCACTCCTTCGGGTGATGCCCGGTTGGCCGAGTGCGGATCCTCGGCGCCCATGAAGAAACCACCCGCGACCATGGGCGAGCCATCGACATCGCCCATCGTCCTGGCCCCGGGGATGGAAGCTTCCAGCCAGACGATCTCCTGGAGCGGGCATTCGGTCCCGGTGGCTTCGAGGAGAAGTTCCTGCCGCAGGTAGTTCGCCCCGTCGTGGAGGAGCGCCTTCCAGGTCGCGCGCAGGCGGTTGTCAGCCGAGTGCAGGGACAGTTCCACCGAGGTGGCCGGGAAGTGCCCCGCGAGTCGCGCGGAGTTGGGTGTTGGATCGATCCTGGTGACCCGGGCCTGGCCGTCAGGCTGAAAGGACGAGGCCGGATAACCGACGCCGTTGGTGAGGATCACCCGGAAGACTTCGCCGGTGAATGTGACGGTGCGTGCACCCGGAAGGTCCGCGAACGAGAGGGGCCGCAGGCCGCGGGCATCGAGAGTCCATCGGGCCGACAGCACCCGGTTGCCCAGAGAGATCCCGGAGACATCCGAACTTGCGATCGCGGGGCCGGGCAGCGGGCCGGGGTAGGCGATGTCGGCATGGGATGACCCACCGGCTGACGCCAGCAGGACCCAGGCAACGACGAGACCTAGGCGGGGGAGCGGTGGGGTGTAGGGACGGACTTTCATGGGGAGCAGGATTTTCAAAAATTGGGACACGTACGGGGACCCTGAACCGGTGCAGGGGGTAGGGCGCGCACTCCGCTGCGCGCCGGCCTTGTAAGGCTCACTTTCGGGTAGCGTTGGGAGGGCGGCGGGCAAGGGACTGCCCGCCCTACCTTCACGGTTCATGGAGATGATTGGGAGTGAGGTGTCTTGCGTAACAAGCCGCCGAGCCAACCTCGAGGCGGATCCGTGCTGGCAGGCTGAGAGACCACTCATACCCACCTCCTGAGCCAATCCCAGGCCTCGGACTGCATCTCGACGTTGAACTCATGGGGCGTGTCGTAGAGGCGGGTCCTGACCTTGTCCGCTGCCCCGGCCTTGGCGTAGCACGCCTCGAGCTTCTTGAAGCTGGCCTTCACACCATCGAGATGGAACAGGCCGTCGCGGCTGCCGTTGATCACCAGCATCGGACGCGGCATGGCCATCGAGGCGACATCCGGATAGTCGAGATGTCGATAGAGGCCGGGCACCACCTTGGTATGGCCGATGGTGTTCTCGACCTGCTTCTTGAGCTGCCACGGGAAGGACGTCATCCACCCCACCACGACCGAGGCTTTGATGCGGTCGTCGAGCGCGGCCAGATGACACGAGCGCAACCCGCCGACGGACAACCCGACGCAGCCGATCCGGTGCGGGTCCACATCACGGCGGGTGACGAGATAGTCGACGGTCCGGAGGTCATCCCAGAACATGACCCCGGGCCAGGTGAACCCGGCGGAATAGAGGGTCCGGCCGACCAGGGATTCGCTTTGGCCGGCGCGGCGGTTGAACGCCTGGATCCGTTCCCGAGGGAGGGTTGCGGGCCGGGTGCGCCAGTCCTCGGGGTCATTGTCCAGAAGCATGCGGCGATCGCCCCAGTAGAACATGTCGATCACGATGACCAGATAGCCCTGGCGCACCAACTCCACCGCCGTACTGCGGCCTCCGTAGTACTGTTTCCTGAATTCCTTCAGCTCGGGGTTCTCCCCCTCGATTTCGGTGATCTTTTCCTTTCCCCAAAGATAGAAACCGCCGTGGTCATGCAGGGCCACGAGAGCGGGACCTGGTTTTTCCCTGTTCTTGGGAACCAGGACGAACGCCGGGACGCGGATATCCGGGGTCGTGTTGAAAAGGATCCGGTCGCGGAAGTAATCGCCGCAGTCGACACGCTCGAGGGTCTCCGGTGCCGGGTCGACCCGGGGCGGGGAGTAGTGCAGAAGTTCCAGCAGCCGCGAGCGAGCGGCTTTCTTCCATGAACGTGCCGAGTGGAAGCGGTCGTTCAGGAACGACATCGGGAACTCCCCGTGGACGGCCTGACTCTGGATGAACGGGAAGAGCGACCCGACGCTCGAGCCGGTCGGTCCCGTGACGGAAGGCGTGGCCTCCTTGGCGGCGGCGGCGGCGGCGGTCGTTGTCGCGGGCGTGAGAAGCTGGGGTGCCGAGGCCAGGAGGGCGCTGATCCCGCTGGTCCGCGTGATGAACGTGCGCCGGTTGGTGGAGGTGCCGGGGTCCGGGGCAGGGAGGGGCATGCCCCAATGTCGCCACGACCGGGTCCTTTGTGCGAGTCCGGAGACGCCGCCCGATGCAGGCTGACTTTGAACTCGTTCCTTCGAGCTTTCCGCGCTACCAATCCCCCACCCATCCGCGCATGCGCCGCCGTTCCTCCATCACGACCGCCTGCCTCGGTCTCGCCCTGGCCGCTCGACTCGCTTCCGCCGCGGAGCCCGGCCCCTCGGCGCCCCCCGAGGCGTCCCTCTCGTTCGAACGCGATATTCGCCCGATCCTCAAGGCGCAATGTTTTCCGTGCCACGGCGAGGGCGAGAAACTCAAGGGCGGCGTCGACCTCCGGCTGCGCCGACTCATGCTCATACCTGGTGAATCCGGCGCCGTCCTGGTCCCGGGTCACCCTGACGCCAGCGCGCTCGTCCGTCTGACCGCCTCCGGCGAGATGCCCAAGTCGGAGAAGAAGCTCACCCCGGCTCAGGTCGCCAGGCTCCGGCAATGGGTTGAACAAGGCGCTCCCACGGCGCGGCCTGAGCCCGAGACTGTCCCGAGGTTTTTCATCTCCGAGGAGGAGCGCGCATTCTGGTCGTTCCAGCCCATCCGGCGGCCGGCTCCGCCCGAAGCCGGCCGCGACGCGCACAACGGCAATCCGGTCGATGCGTTCCTTCTCGCGGGCCTGCGTTCGCGGCAGCTGGGCTTCGCCCCCGAGGCCGGTCGTCCGGCGCTCGCGCGTCGGGTGTTCGTTGACCTGACCGGTCTTCCGCCATCGCCCGAGGAGACCGCCGGGTTCGTGGGGGATGAGGAGCCGGACGCCTACGAGCGGTTGGTGGATCGTCTGCTGCAGTCGCCGCGATTCGGCGAGCGCTGGGCGCGGCATTGGCTGGACGTGGCGGGTTACGCGGATTCGAACGGCGGCCCGGAGTCGGACTCGGACCGGCCGTGGGCCTGGCGTTACCGGGACTATGTCATCCGGTCCTTCAACGCGGACAAGCCGTTCGATCGCTTCATCACCGAGCAACTGGCGGGTGACGAACTGGTCGCACCGCCGTACGAGGCGCTGAGGGGCGACGACCTGGATCGCCTGGTGGCGACGGGATTCCTGCGGATGTCCCCGGACCCGACCGGTGACGGGCCGGCCGATCCGGTGTTGGCGCGCAACCAGGTCATTGCGGACACGCTGCAGATTGTCTCGACCTCCCTGCTCGGCCTGACGATCCAATGCGCGCAGTGCCACGATCATCGGTACGACCCGATTCCGCAGACCGACTATTTCCGGATGCGGGCGGTGTTCGAGCCGGCGTTCGATGTCGGGCACTGGAAGGATCCGGGTTCGCGTTCGATTTCGTTGCTGGAGTCGGAGGTCCGGAAGCGCGCGGACGCCATTGAGGCCGAGGCGGTGCCCATCGACAAGGAGGCGCAGAAACTGCACGACGACTTCATCGAGGCGTTCGTCCAGAAGCAGTTGCTGCTGGTCCCTGAGTCCCGCCGGGTCGAGGTGCTCGCCGCGCGCCGGACTCCGGCCGACAAACGCAGCCCGCAGCAGTTGGCGATCCTGCGCGAGTTTCCGACCTTCCAGGACAGCATCCTCCTCGGCGAGGTGGATCGTGACGGGGCGAAGAAGGTCGACGAAGTCCGGCAACGCGCCTCGAAGCTGCGCGCGACCAAGCCCGAGGACAGCCGCCTGCACGTGCTCATCGAGGAACCCGGGCGGAACTGTGACACCTTCCGCTTCCACCGCGGCGACCCACAACAGCCGAAGGAGCGCATTGCGCCCGGCGGACTCACCGTGCTTGAGACGCGGGGTTGCCAGGACATCGCCCCGACCAACGCCACCTTGCGGACCACCGGCCGGCGTCTTGAGTTCGCCCGCCTGCTGACCGATGGCCGGCATCCGCTCGTGGCGCGCGTGCTGGTGAACCGATTCTGGCACCACCTCTTCGGGGCGGGGATTGTCCGGACCCTGGCGGATTTTGGCGCGCTGGGCGAACGGCCGTCACATCCGGACCTGCTGGACTGGCTGGCCTCGGATTTCACGGAGGGCGGTTGGCGGTTGAAGCCGTTCCTGCGGACGCTGGTGACCAGCCGTGCCTATCGCCAGGACAGCGTCAACGCCGCGGCGCGCGAGGCTGATCCCGAGAATCGTCTCCTCGGCCGCCAGAACCTTCGGCGCCTGGACGCCGAGAGCGTGCGCGACGCGATGATCGCGGTCACCGGCCGGACCGATTCCGGGATGTTCGGGAAGGCTGTTCCCATCGCCTATTCCGCGCAGGGTCAGGTGGTGGTCGGCGTGCAGAACCGCGATGGCAACGGCGATCCCACCACCTCCGCCTCGGCCGGCGCGGAGGAGTATCGCCGCAGCGTCTATCTCACGGCCAAGCGCTCGGCCCCGGTGGGCGTGCTCGAGACCTTCGATGCGCCCCTGGCGAACCCGAACTGCGAGGCGCGCGCGAGTTCCACCGTGCCCTTGCAGGCCCTGTTGCTCCTGAACGACCCGTTCGTGCTGGCCCGGTCCTCGGAGCTTGCCGACCGCGTCCGTCGCCGCGAACCGCGCGACCTGGAAACCCAGGCGGCCCTCGCCTGGCGGTGGGTGTACGGCAGCGCGCCGTCCGAGCTCGAGAGGGAGCGCGCCGTGGATTACTTGCGGAGTCAGGCGAGGCTCCTCGGCGCCCGGGGGGCCGCGTCGGACCCTGCGGCGAAACCCGGAACGGCTGGGGCCAAGGCCGGGGCGGGCCCAGCGGCTCGCACTGCCGAGGAACTCGCCCTGGCCAGCCTTTGCCAGGCGTTGCTCGGGTCGAACCGATTCCTCTACCTCGAGTGACCCGTGTCGAAGACCCGTAGCAGTCGACGTTAGGAGACTCCCATTTCATCCCAACGCCAATGAACGGAGTCTCCCCGCCTCGGCTGCCACGACCCAGGCGTCTGTTTTCGACCGACTGCTGCTGCCAAGAAGGAATGAAATGAATCCATCCCGCGCGAGTTCCGGTTTTTGTTCCCGCCGCCATTTCATCGGCGCGAATGCGTTCGGGCTCGGCACCACGGCCCTGG
>CAIMTB010000502.1 GCA_903844265.1 uncultured Verrucomicrobiota bacterium | reverse complement strand
CACAGATTGACGGTAGGGCGCGCACTCCGCTGCGCGCCGTCCTTCGCGGACGCACCCAGGCACGGCGCCCTCGGAGAGGCCGCCCTACCACCGACAACGCGTGGATGCACCGGGCGCGGGGACGAAGGCAGGCCACCGCAGTCCAAAGGAGCGCTCCCGGAGCGCCGGCATCCCGCGGTCGCCCGCTCGGAAGGCTGGCACCGTCCACCGCGCCCGGATAGGATCATCGCGCGATGACTGATCCGCGTTACACGAAGCTGGCGAAGCTGTTGGTCGGGTATTCCACGAAGATCGAGCCCGGCGATTCGGCCTTGCTCGACATGATCGACGTGCCGGACGAGTTCTCGGTGGAGCTCATGCGGGCCGTGCGGGAGGCGGGGGGAACGCCGTTGGTCGAGGTCCGTCACAGCCGGGTCACTCGCGAGGTCATGCGGGGCACCGATGACGCCCACGCCAAGCTCGTGCGGGAGGTCGAGATGTACCGCATGAAGCGGGTGCAGGCCTACATCGCAGTCCGCGGCAGTGCCAACGCCAACGAGTCGTCGGACGTTCCGTCCGAGAAGCTCCGCCTCTATTCGAAGACCCTCCGGCCCGTCATCGATCACCGCGTGAAGAAGACCCGCTGGTGCGTGTTGAGGTGGCCGACTCCGAGCATGGCCCAGGCGGCGGGCATGAGCACCGAGGCGTTCGAAAACCTCTATTTCGATGTCTGCACCATGGACTACGGCCGGATGGCCAAGGCCATGGACCCCCTGCAAAGTCGGATGGAACAAGCCGATCGGGTCCATATCAAAGGCCCAGGCACCGACATCACCTTCAGCATCAAGGGCATCGGCGCCAAGATGTGCAAGGGCGACCGCAACATCCCCGACGGCGAAGTCTTCAGCTGCCCGGTCCGCAACTCCATCAACGGGGTCATCCAGTTCAACACCCCAACGCTCTACGCAGGAACCCGGTTCGACAACGTCCGGCTCGAGTTCAAGGCTGGCAAGGTCGTCGCCGCAACGTCGAGCAACCAGGCCAAGTTGACCGAAATCCTCGATACCGATGCCGGGGCGCGTTACACGGGCGAATTCAGCCTCGGCTTCAATCCGTACATCCTCAGCCCCATGTGCGACATCCTCTTCGACGAGAAGATCGCCGGGTCGCTCCATCTCACCCCGGGCCAGGCCTACGAGGAATGCGACAACGGCAATCGCTCGGCGGTCCACTGGGACATGGTGCTCATCCAGCGCCCGGAATGGGGCGGGGGCGAGATCTGGTTCGACGATGTCCTGATCCGCAAGGATGGCGTCTTCGTCCCGAAGGACCTGATGGCCCTGAACCCTGATCGGTTGAAGTAGGGCACTCTAAGTTTTTGCCCACCTGTCGCTTGACGATCCGGTGACGATTCCTCTACAACGCGTTCAAATGTTGGCGCTACCACAGCCGTTAAGGGCGGGACTGTGTGGTGCTCTTTCCGCCGAAGCGCGGTTCTTCAGCCGCTGCACGGCGGATTTTTCTCGGTCGTTTTCAAGTTCGACTGCGTAACCCCCAACCCCACCCCTGAGACACACTCCCATGACCAAGCGAAATGTGACCTTTGCCGGGCAGGCTCTGAAGCTTGCCCTGGCAGCGAGCGCGGTCGGCCAGTTCCTGGCCGTACCCTCCGTGCTCGCCCAGCAGTCCGCCGCCCCAGATCAAGCGGCGACAGAACTGGCCCCGATGCTCATCACCGGGTCCCTGATCCCCACCACCTCCATCGTCGGTCTCACACCCGTCGATGTCTTCTCCCAGGTGGAGATCCAGAAGATGGGCGCAGCCAACGTCACCGAGGTCATTCGCAAGATGCCAGCCGCCGTCGGCGCTGGTAACTTCAACGAGTCCCGGGGTAACGGCGGTGACGGCTCCGCACGCGTCGCGCTCCGTGGCATCCCCGGCGGCACTCTGGTCCTCATCAACGGCCGACGGGTCGCCCCCGTCGCCTTCGCCGACTCGCAGGTCGACCTGAACATGATCCCGATCGCGGCCATCGAGCGCATCGAGGTCCTCAAGGACGGCGCTTCCGCGGTGTACGGTTCCGACGCCATCGCGGGTGTGGTGAACGTGATCCTCCGCAAGGAGTTTGAAGGTGTTGAACTCAACGCCTACTACGGCAATACCACCGAGAGGGACGCCGGCAAGCAGCAGTATTCCTTCGTGAGCGGCACCACCAGCGACAAGGGATCCTTCGTCGTCGGCGGCAGTTACTACCACGCCAACGCGCTGTTCTCCCAGGACCGCGAGCGCTCCGCGGTGGATATCACCAGCCGTGACGCGAGTTACCTCAGCCGCGTCGCCACGACCATCAGCAACCCCGGCCGATTCCAGGTCCGCAATGATTCCCTCGGGGCAGGCAGGTTGTTCAACCCCGCCGCCGCTGCCGGCACACTCGTCCCCGTGTCCCTGAACAAGGGCGCGGTCGCGAATGCTGCAGGCCAGTTCTCGACCAGCGACTATCACCTCAGCGACGCCCGCATCTCGGGCCTGGGCCAGTCCCTGGCAGATCCGACCCTCGAGACCTATCCCTTCGACAAGTTCCCGTTCCCGACCTATACCCCGGCCATCCGTCCTGCGGAACGCTGGAGCGTGTTCGGCAACGGCAACTACAAACTCATCGAGGACGTCGTCGATTTCTTCACCGAGACGTCGTTCGCGCACAGCTGGAGCCAGAACCAGCTGGCCCCGACCCCGATCAGCAATGGCTCCGCCGGCTTTGCGATCCCCGCCTCGAACTATTACAATCCCTTCGGCACTGGCGTCAGCACATGGGCCTATCGCTTCGTGGAACTGGGACCTCGCCTCGAGACCACCGACAAGGATGCGTTCCGCTTCGTGGGCGGCCTCCGCGGCAAGATCCCGGAATCGTCCTGGGGCTATGAAGTCGCGGTCACCTACTCGGACGAGAAGGGCACCGTGGTTGAGGCCGGTGATGTCAACCGCTCCAAGCTCGAGGAACTCGCCGGTCTGGGCACGGCTGATGCCTTCAATCCGTTCGGCAAACAGGCCAACAACGCCGCCCTCGTCAACCAGGTCAGCCGGACGTTGCTCACCCGCGGCGAATCGTCGCTCATCTCGGTCGATGGCCGCGTTCATGGCGAACTCTTCAACCTGCCCGCCGGCGCCGTCGCCGTGGCGGTCGGTGGCGAGCACCGATCCGAGCAGGGTGAGTCCATACCCGATGACAACAAACGCTCGGGCGATCTGATCGGCTTCAACGGAGCCGACGTCCTCAAGGGTAGCCGCGAGATCGACGCCGGCTACGGCGAGCTCCTCATCCCGATCTTCAGCAAGGAGAACGAGATCCCAGGCATCTACGCCCTCAATCTCCGCGGACAGGGCCGCTACGAGAATTACAGTGACTTCGGCGATACGTTCAAGCCGGGCGTGAAGCTGGGTTACAACCCGATCGACGAGAGCTTCACGGTTCACTTCTCGTACTCGGAGTCGTTCCGCGCGCCGACCTACTCGGACCTCTACACCACCGCCGCCGAGAACTTCCCCGAAGTTCGCGATCCGTACTCCGGCGCATTCACCCAGATCCAGGCGGTCAATCTGGGCAACTCGACCCTCCAGCCCCAGGAAGCCCAGAACTGGCTCGTCGGTGGCGAGTGGCGCGTGAAGCAGATTCCCGGGCTCAAGGTCTCCCTCGACTACTTCCGCATCGAGCGCCAGAACATCCCCGGCGGCAGCACCCAGTACGTCATCGACCAGAACGCCCGCACCGGCGGTCCGGCCAATGCCGTGGCCAATCCCACCTACGACGCGAGCAAGCCCATCGATTCGTCCAACATGCCGCTCATGCCGGGCGCCAATGCCAGGCCGGGTCAATATGCCAGCCTGATCGACTACGACGCCGCCACGGGCGAATACGTGAACGTCAAGGTCCCGACGCTCAACCTCAGCTCCGACGTCCTGGATGGCTTCGACATCGCGGCCTCCTATGACTGGAAGCTCGGTGAGCGCTTCGGAACCCTCCGCTTCGAAATCGAGGCCCAATACCTGATCTCTTATGAGCAGGTCCAGATCCCCGGTGCCGCCAGCGTGGATCGTCTGGGCGATTTCTCAGCTGACGAATTCGGCTACAACAGCCTCCCGCGCCTCAAGGGCTACGGCTCCATGTTCTGGCTCTACAAGGATCTCGAACTCGGCTTCTACGCCAACTACACCGGGAGCTACCTCGACGACAAGCTGGTGGTCGACCGCCAGATCGACGACTACCTGACCTTCGATATCCAGGGCTCGTATAAGTTCCCGTACCAGATCAAGGCCACGATCGGTTGCCTCAACGTCGCCGACTCGCCGCCTCCCCTCGTGGTCGCCGCATTCGCCGACAGCTACGATCGCGATCTCCACGATCTGCGCCAGCGCTTCTGGTACGTCCAGGTGTCGAAGCGCTTCTAGTCGCTTCTGGCTCCGGGCGCCCTTCAGGGCTTGTCCCCTTCACGGCCGGTCCCCACACGGGACCGGCCCTTTTTCTTTCCCCGTGTCCCAATTGTGGTCGCCCGCCCAATCGGGGACCGCTGCCCATGTCGCCGGGGATTTCTCCCCATGGGAACGTTCCATGAACCGTTTCGTGCCGGCGGCGTCGGTCCCTCAGCCGCCGTCGGCAAGTCGCCTTTCCGGGCGTCCCACTCCGTTGTGGAAAGCGGTGCCTCGCCACCACTTTCCACCGCGCAAGCCGCGAACTGCCCCTGTGATCGGGCCGCGGGTTGAAGCTCAGGATCACCCGCGCCTCCCGTTGGCAAGGCTCTTGCTGTGAGAGGAGTGGCTTCCTCCTTGAGGCCGCCCGTTATGGAAACCTCCCCGACCCTGCCAACCCAGGCCCATCGCATCGCAGTGACCGTGGTGTTCACGCTCACGTGTTTCTCGGTTCCTGTCCTCTCCGCACCCGCCGCTGACCACTCGCCTGCCACTCCCGCCGCCCATGCTGTTGCCGCCTCCGGAGTCGTTGCGGGTTCGTCCAGTGGCTCGGCGACGAGCGATACCGGGGACGGCCCGAACTGGACCGTAGGCCCCTTGGCTGACGAAGTGCGATCGATCCAACAGACCTTCAAGCAACAGCAGAAGGATCTCCTGCAGAAATGGCGGGATTCAGTCCAGATACCGACCGACACTTCCCGCGACGAACGCGACAAGGTCCGAGCCCAACTCAAGGACGATCTCAAGGTGAAGCTCGACGACCTCCTGGAAAAGCAGAAGGAGCTGAGGGCGGAAATCGCCCAGCGGTTCGACGACCACCGCGAGCTCATCGACGCCGCAAGGGAGAAAGTCAAAGACACGACCCGCCAGCGGCGAGGCGCCGCAGGGGATTGAGTTCCGCCCGATCGAGGGCGCGGTCCCTCGCCGCCGCGCGCGTGTCCACATTCTGATCGGTTCCCGCAGGAAGCCCGTCCCGCTGTCGCGACCCAGCGCGCCTTCATGGCCTGCATTCCGGCCTCTCATCCGAACATCGATCCCGGCGGATGTCTTGACCCTGCGACGGCCGGCTTCGAAGCTTGGCGCCTGGTTGCACCATGGCTCTCACCGAAAATATTCTACGGCGGGTCCGGGAAATCGTGGGTCGGGACCACGTGCTCACTTCTCGTGAGGACCTGATTCCCTACTCGTTCGACGGCACGGCGGCGCTTCAAAGCCTCCCCGACGCCGTCGCCTTCGCACGCACGACCCACGAGGTCGCCGCTGTGCTCCGGCTCGCCAACGAGACCGGCACACCCATCGTCACCCGCGGATCTGGCACAGGCCTGAGCGGCGGAAGCCTCCCTTCGCCGGGCGCCCTCATCCTCTGCCTCGCCAAGATGGATCGCATCATCGAGGTGGATGCCGCGAACCTCACGCTTTTGGCCGAGTCCGGCGTGACCACCGTCAACATCGCCGACGCAGCCTCCGCCGCCGGCCTCTTCTATCCGCCTGATCCCGGATCGATGAAGATCTCCACCATCGGCGGAAATGTGGCCGAGAATTCCGGCGGCCTGCGTGGACTCAAGTACGGCATCACCCGGAATTACGTCATGGGCCTGGAGGTGGTCCTGCCCGACGGTGAGGTGCTCTGGACCGGCAACAAGTGCGTGAAAGACGTCGCGGGCTACTCGTTGCGCGATCTGTTCGTAGGCTCCGAGGGAACCCTCGGCGTGATCACTCGCGTGCTCCTCAAACTTCTCCCCAGGCCCGCCGCCAAGAAGACACTGGTCGCCACGTTCGACCAGATGGACAAGGCCGCACAGACGGTCTCCGACATCATCGCGGCGAAGATCATCCCGTGCACACTCGAGTTCCTTGACCGTACCACGATCCGCTGCGTCGAGGACTTCGCGAAGGTGGGACTCCCCCTCGATTGCGAGGCTCTCCTCCTCATGGAGACGGACGGTCATCCCGCGGCTGTCGAGGAGGAGGCTGCCCAGATGGAGGCCTGCGCCCGCGCCAATGGAGCCATGGACGTCCGCATCGCGAAGGACGAAGCCGAGGGCAACCGCCTCGCCGCTGCACGTCGATCCGCCTTCTCAGCGCTCGCCCGGGTCGCACCCACCACGATCCTCGAGGACGCCACCGTTCCGCGAAGTGAACTCGCGCGGATGATCCGCTTCGTCGATCAGGTCGCCCGCAAATATCGCCTTCGTGTCGGGACCTTCGGGCACATGGGCGACGGCAATTTGCATCCGACCTTCCTGACCGACGAACGCAACCACGCCGAGATGGAGCGTGTCCACGAGGCGTTCAAGGAGATCTTCGACGAGGCCATCAGGTTGGGGGGGACCATCACCGGCGAACACGGAGTGGGCGTCGCGAAAAAGGGATTCCTTCCCAAGTTCGCAGGGGACGCATCCATGCGCGTGATGCGTGAACTCCGGCGCGCCCTCGATCCCCGCGGGATCTTGAACCCCGGCAAAATGTTCGACTGACGGCGGATCGCCCGATCCCGCCGTCGATGTCCCAGCCGCCCCATTGCCCGACCTATGCGACTCTATTTTCTACGCCATGCCGAAGCCGAGGATGGACCCGTCGATGCCGGGCGCGCGTTGACGAGCAAGGGCCGCCGTGATGCCCGAGGGTTGGGGCGATACCTCAAGGCCACGGAAATCGACTTCACCCACGCCTTCGCGAGCCCTTTGGTCCGTGCCCGGGAGACCGCCGAAATCGTGTTGGAGGCGTGCCCCGTCGCGAAGCGTGGCAAGCTCATGGAGGCTGTCGAGTTGCTCAATGGTGCGACCGTCGCGGGATTTCGCCGCTGGGTCGGGACGCTGCCTGACGATTCAAGTGTGCTTCTGGTCGGACACGAACCGTCAATGAGCGGACACGTTCGGCGGTTCCTCGGGATTTCATCGGCCGGCGCCCTCGTCCTGCCGAAGTGCGCCATTATCCGGATCGATTCCGCCGATCACAAGACCGGGGCGCTCAAGTGGTTTATGGGTCCGAAACAGTTGCCATGAATGCGTCCGAACCCAGTTTCCTGAAGGGGCTCGACTACTCGGTCGTGCAGCAGTGCATGCATTGCGGCATGTGCCTGCCGACCTGCCCGACCTACGATGCGACGAAGCTTGAACGACACAGTCCGCGCGGTCGCATTTCCCTGATGCGGGCGATCGCTGATGATCGACTCGAAGCCTCGAAGACCTTCGCTGAGGAGATGTACTTCTGCCTCGGCTGCCTGGCCTGTGTGACCGCGTGTCCCGCGGGGGTGAATTATGCGGAACTCTTCGAGAACGCCCGGGCCGAGGTGGAGGCGCGCGGGTTGCTCGATTCCCCGCGGCGCAATGCGATCCGTGCATTCACGGTGAAGTGGCTGTTCATGGATCACCGCCGCCTTACCGCCGTGGGACGAGCGATGCGGCTATACCAGGAACTCGGGCTGCAACAGGTCGTCCGCAAGAGTGGCGTCCTCAACTTGTTGCCCCGGCGTCTGCGCGAGCTCGAGGCCATGACGCCACCCGTCCAGTCGCGGTTCTCCAATGAACTCATCGCCGCGGTGACCCCGGCCATCGGTGTGCGCCGATTCACTGTCGCCGTGCTCACCGGTTGCGCGCAGGACCTGATCTTCAGCAACGTCAACCTCGATACGGTCGAGGTTCTCGCCCGGAACGGATGCGAGGTTCATACCCCGCCTGATCAGCCGTGCTGCGGATCGCTCCACGCGCACAATGGCGAATGGGCCTTGGCCCAGCAGTTGGCTCGTCGGATGATCGACTGTCTGCCACCCGAGAAGTTCGACGCCATCATAAGCAACGCTGGCGGATGCGGCTCGCACCTCAAGCACTATTCCAAGTTGCTCGAGAAGGATCCGGCCTACGCGGAACGCGCGAAAATCTGGGACCGGAAGCTCAAGGACATCCACGAATTCATTGTCGGTGTTGGCTTCCAGGCTCCCGCAGCGACGGGGCGGCCGGCGGTGCGTGTGACGTACCATGAGTCCTGCCACCTGAGTCACGGCCAAAAGATTGTGAATCAGCCAAGGCAGATCCTGAAATCCATCCCCGGATTGGAATGTGTCGAGTTGCCCGAGGCCACGTGGTGTTGCGGCAGCGCGGGCATCTACAACCTGACGCAACCCGAGATGGCCGGACAACTGCTCGAGCGCAAGATCCGGAACATCCGTTCCACGGGCGCCCGCGTGGTGGCGACGGCCAATCCTGGCTGCTTGTTGCAGCTGATCAATGGCTGCCGTGACGAGGGGCTCGAGATCCGTGTGGCGCATCCCGTCACGCTTCTCGCCGAGGCTTACCGGGATGGAAAATGACCCCACCGGGTCCAAGGTGTCAGATGTACGGGGTTGCGCGTGACCAGGGCTTGTGTTTCGTGGTCTCATGCCCCATTCGAACCCCCTCGATCGCTCATGAACAAACGCCAACAACGTGTCCAGCGCCTGATCGATGCCGCGGTGATCGCGGTGGTGCGTTCGCCTCGACGCGACCTCATCGTCCCTCTCTCCAATGCTCTCATCGCGGGCGGTGTCGTGGCCATCGAGATCACCACCACCACACCTGATGCCCTCAACGCGATCCGTGACGCCCGGGCCGCCTTTGGGGACCGCGCGATGATCGGTGTCGGCACCGTCCTCGAGAACATCACCTGCCGCGCTGCCCTCGATGCCGGCGCGGAGTTTGTGGTCAGCCCCATCATGCGGCCCTCGATGGTTCAGGGATGCCACGCGGCCGATGTCCCCGTCATGCTGGGTGCCTACACGCCCACCGAAGCCCAACTCGCCTACGAGGGCGGTGCGGACTTCATCAAGCTCTTCCCCGCCGATACCCTTGGCCCGCAATTCGTCAGGGCGTTGCGCGCCCCGCTGCCGCATCTGCGACTCGTCCCGACGGGTGGCGTCGACTTATCGAATGCCGCGGAATTCCTCGCCGCCGGTTGTGCCGCCCTCGGTGTCGGGTCGTCCCTTGTCTCCGCCGAGATTCTCAAGAATCAGGATTGGGCCGAACTGACGAGGATAGCAGAAGCATTCATTACCGCGGCTCGGAGCGTGCGACCGGTCGGAAACGTGAAGTAGGCGGATGCAGGGCCTCGCCGTAGCCGGACCATCGGTAGTCCTTGGGATCCTGGACGATGCCCGCGCGGACGGGGTTGAGGTCGATATAGGCGGCCATGGTGAGGAGGGCTTCACCGGCGCCATCGACGAGGACGCTGCGGAAGCGTTCCTCCCAGAGGGTGCCCTTCCTGGCATTGCGGGCGTTGT
>CAIMTB010000501.1 GCA_903844265.1 uncultured Verrucomicrobiota bacterium | reverse complement strand
GCTAACTCCATCGTCGAACTTGAGGAAATAGGGGTGCCGGTTAAGGACGTAGAAGAAATACTCGGGACAATCGCGGTACACCGTCAGGGCGCAAATCCGTTGGTTGACGGCATAGATATCGTTGGCCTCCACCAGATAGGCTTTCGCCAATGCCCGGCCGTTGGGAAGGTCGCTCATGACCATGAGTATATCACCCGTCTTGGCTGCACAGAAATTAGCTGTGGAATACTTGCGGACCTTGCCGTCGGTCGAAATAAACTTGGAGTTTACGCAAACATATCGCCCGTTCTCTGAAACATGTTGCTCGTGGGCCTTTCCCCCGCGAAACCGAAGAACCTCGGGTAAGAATCTCACCTCCCATTCCTTCGGTATCACCCCCATCTCCGTCTGCTTGTAGCCAGGCTTCATCGGGCCGCGCCCTCCATCCGTTTGAGATGCCCATCCACTTTGGCGGCAAGGGCGGCGACCTCATCGAGAAGCTGCGGCAACGGCGCGGCGTACCGGTCGGCGAGAAGGCGTATACGGCTTGTGAGCGTCTGGGAGACGCGGTCCAACTCGCTCTGGATGGCGGCTGACAGCGAGGTAAGCCATTTGTCGTCCACGACGGGGGTCTGGACCTCGGTCTCGGTGAGCTTGGGATAGTGGGCGTAGGCCCGTTGATCGAGGGCGGCTTCGGCATCGCGGATCGCGCGCTTAAGGTCGGTCTCCTCGGCGCTGAGCTTGAGCCATTGCTGGAGCACCGCGACCTCCTCCTTGGCGTCCTTGTCGTGCCGGATCTCCTTCAACCGGGCGCTGACCTCGGCCTTGGCGATCTTGTCCAGGGACCCAAGGCAGCCTTCCTCACTCCCGTGTTCCTCTTCGAGCTCAGCGAGGCTGGCCGTGGCGGCTTCCAGCGCTGCTTGCTGGCTGTCGATGGCGGCCTGTTCCTTCGCGAAAGAGCGGGCCACGAGGAGTGGCTTGGGCACGAGGTCGCAGGTCCACCCCTTGTCCTTGGTCTTGCCCTTCTTGTCGGCTTCCAGAACTCGCGCCGTCTTCGCCACCCAGCCATCGGCGGCGATGAGATAGCAGTCGTCCTGCATCGTCGCCGCCCAGTAGTCCATCAGGTGCTGATATACGGCGTAGGGATCGATCAACTGCGGCCCCTCGGCGTGGGCGAGCAGGTTCTCGGACAATTCTCGGATGACCTCCTTGGGATGACACCCGGCCTTCAGCTTGCGCAGGCTCCGGCTGGCCGTGGTCTGCCAGTTCTGGAAATGAGTCTTCAGACCGGCCACGAACGCCGCGAACTCCGGGTGGCCGTGGATGGTGGCCTTCAGTTGGGCCGCCTCGACGAGGAGGTCCAGGTAGCCCGGCCGGTTCGGCTTGAACAGCGCAGCGCGCAGGCCAGGGCAGATCTGCCAGTACTCCGCCAGGGCATCGATGTCCCGCGTGGGAATCCCGCCGTGAAGATGGCCGCCGATGTCCTGGATGTCCTCCGCCTCCTGGGTGTCGATGTAGCGCGGCAGGTTGAGGTTGAACTCGTTCTTCTCGATCTCGGTGAAGGGCACCAGGCGCGAGTAACCGCAGTGTTCCTCGGTGTGCGTGAACACATCGACGATCCGGTGGAGGTCGCGTTCGCGCAGCCGGTTCTTATTGCCGTCCTTGATGAAGCCTTTGCTGGCGTCGATCAGGAACACCCCCTTGCGGGCGGTGGCGTTCTCCTTGTCGAGCACCAGGATGCAGGCCGGGATGCCGGTGCCGTAGAACAGGTTGGCCGGGAGTCCGATGATCCCCTTCAGGTACCCGGAGCGAACGAGTTGGGTGCGGATGACCGCCTCGGCGTTGCCCCGGAACAGCACGCCGTGCGGCAGGATGCAGGCGCCTTTGCCGATGCCCCGGAGCGACCGGATGATGTGCAGGAGGAAGGCGTAGTCGCCCTGCTTGGCGGGCGGTTCGCCCCAGGCGAAGCGCTGGTAGGGATCGTTGGCGGGCGTCAGTCCGGTGCTCCACGTCTTCACCGAGAACGGGGGATTGGCGACGACGTAGTCGTAGGGTGATGCGCGGCCACCCGGACGCCATCATCGTCTACAAACCTGACGTGATCCGGAGCGCAGCAAGCCCGTGGTCCAGGATCAGCAGCGCGTCGGCGACGGCCAGGGTCACCTTGATTCCGGGGTAG
>CAIMTB010000500.1 GCA_903844265.1 uncultured Verrucomicrobiota bacterium | reverse complement strand
AGTTCGACCACTTTTTCGCGGCTGACCTCGAAGGGGAGCGTCTCAAATCGCACCCAGTTCTCCGGGGAGAGTTCGTCGGAGGGAGTCAGGGTCGCGCCCGATTGCGAGATGCGTTGCCACACGCCCGCGCTGTCGCGGTAGCCGAGTTCGGCGAGGTACGAGGCTCCGGGTCCGGGGACGTTCAGGAACCAGCTCCGGGATTCGGGATGGACCTCCTGCTCGAGGATGTGGGGCTTTTGGAAGGAACCTTCGTGGACCCTGACGAGGAGGTGACCGGTGGATGACTGACGGTTGTAATCCCTGATTTGTGCGTCGGTGAGGTCCCAGTGGGCATAGAGCCAGCGCGGGTCGCGGGCGACGAGTAGAAGCCGCCCGGTTCCGTACGCTTCAGGAAGGCTGCGAGGCGGTGCGCCGTGGGAGGTTGTGGGGACGGGTCCGAGGACGAAACGGCCTCCTGGCCCGCTGGCAATGGGGGACGGGGTGACGTCGCCCTCCTCAAGAATTGAGGGGGGCCGACTTGCCGGGACAGCCTTGCGGGTTGCTGCTTTGCTTTCGGGTTTACGGTCGGTGGGCGGGACCTTCGAGGGGCTCGCCGTGGCCGCTGGGATCACGGGTGAAATCTTCGCGGGCGCAGGCGGCGCGACAGGAGGCTGGGGCTGCGGTTTTGGAATCTGCTGGGGCGGAGTTGCCGGGGCGGCGGGAGCCGAGGGAGCGCTGGCTGCGGCGGTCTTGGGCGCTGCGGGAGCGGGTGTGGGGGAAGGATTGACGGCCTTGGGTTGGCGCGAATTGGATTTGCCGGATTTGGCCATGGTGTTGGAAGAGGACCGGGCTGTTGGGGAGGCGGGTGTGGAGATCGGGGGGGGCGCGGGTTCCGCTGGAGCGGGTTTGGGCGTGCGCGCAGGGGCGGCAGGTGCTTTGGCTGCCGGCGGTGGCGGTGGCGGTGGCGGTGGCGCGGCGGATGTTGCGCGTGGCGCGGAAGGGGATTTGGCCTTCGCGGTCTTCGCCGGGGTTTTCTTGGCTGGGGCCGTGCGTTTGGCGGCCCGTTTTGGTTTGAGTGCCACGGTGTGAGGGATGTTGCAGCGGGTGTTGGCGGGCTACGCGAAATCCACGGGAGCCAGGGGCCGAACATTGGGGAGGGTACGGCCCCCGATTTGCCGAAATCCGACCCGGCATAAGCCATGGCGGCGGCGGGTGTGGCAAGACCAAACTCAATTCAGGCCCCATTTGACTTGCTTATGAGGGTGGTCTGAGTCTGCGAAAGACTCGGCTCCCACACCCTCCGGAGCGCCGGCATTTTGCCGACACGGGGCTGTGCCTCGGCCGTCCGTGGCGGAGTAGGAAGGATCACCAGAGCCCGAAGGCACCGTCGAGATCCCAGAGTTGGGAGGCGCGGAAGGGGCGCATCTGTTGGATGGGTTTCCATCGGACGGAACCGTCGAGGAGGCCGACATTGCCGCCCTTGGCGCCGATGTGGCGGGGGGTTTCATCGACGGCGGCGGGATTGGATTCGAAGTAGGATTCATCACGGACCATCGGTCCGGCGGCGCAGTGGGGGGCGAGGATGCGTTGGAAACTGGCGCAGAAGACGTTGAGGTCTGCGAGCAGCACGAGGGTTGGATCGTCGGTGGTGCGGACGGGGGAGATCCAGGTGTTGGTGCCTGCGGGGCCGATCGCGGTCCATGGCGTGTTGGTGTGGCCGCCGAGGTAATGGTAGCCGATGGCGATGCCGTAGTCCGTGTGGAGTCGCCAGCCCGACTTGCGGTCCATCCAGTTCGACAGGCTTGGGCAGTCGAAAATCTTCTCATCGCCGCCGTACTTCGTGAACGCCGCCCGCATCGGGGTGGAAAGGATCGGCGTGTGGGTGTCGGTCGGGTCGCGGTTGTCGGTGCCGCCGCCGGGGAGGTACTCTTCCTGATCGCCCGCGTAGAGGAGTGCCGCGAGGGTGAACTGTCTTTCGCGGCTCAGGCAGTTGGTACGGCGTGCACGTTCCTTGGCGGACGACAGGGCGGGCAGCAGGAGCGACGCGAGGATGGCGATGATCGCAATGACGACGAGCAGCTCGATCAACGTGAAAGCGTGCGCGGTCCGGCGGGTGGCGGTGGGGGTATGGCGGCCAAAGACCACGTCCACTGGTAACCCAGCGTGGCGGGATGGGCAAATGGCAAGGCGCCCGTCCGACGCCCCTGGTTCTCCCCTACTTGCCGAGGCAGAACTGGCTGAAGATCACGTCGAGGAGGTCGTCGGTGGTGGTGTTTCCGACGATGTCCCCGATCGCGGTGACGGAGATGCGGAGGTCGATGGCGGGCCATTCGACGGAGAGACCGGAGGCCAATGCCTCCCGCGCGCGGGCCAGGGCCTCGCGGGAACGCCGGAGTGCGTCCTCGTGCCGGGCGTTGATGGCGATCTCGGGTCGGACGTCCACCCCGCCCGATCGGATCCGGACCGCGATGGCGTCCTTCAGCGTCTCGAGCCCGTCACCTGTGGCACAGCTGATGGGCAGGAGATTACAGACATCCTCCGTCCTGTGGCCGGGGGCGAGTTGGCGGGGGAGATCGGATTTGTTGGCGATGACGATCCTGGGGCGCGATGAGAATTCCGCGAGGAACGATGCGTCGGTCGGGTCGAGGGGGAGCGAGCCGTCGAGGAGGTGGAGGATCAGTTCGGCGCGGTCGGCGGCGGCGCGGGTGCGTCGGATGCCCTCGAGTTCGAGCGGGTCGCCGGGGTGGCGGAGACCGGCGGTGTCGATGAAGACGACGGGGATCCCGCGGATATTGGCGGTTTCCTCGATGGTATCGCGGGTGGTGCCGGCGATGGGGGAGACGATGGCGCGGTCGTGGCCGAGGAGTTGGTTGAGGAGGCTTGATTTGCCGGCGTTGGGGCGGCCGACGATCACCGCACGGACGCCTCGTCGGAGGACCTGTCCTTCGCGGGCGGTGGCGAGGAGGCTGTCCGTGATGCCGAGCCCGGCGTCGATGCGTGCGAGGAGTTGGTCCCGGGTATCGGGTGAGATGTCTTCGTCGGGGAAATCGATGTGGGCTTCGACGTGGGCGAGGACGGAGATGAGGCTGTCGCGGAGCGGGATGAGTTTGCGGGAGAGGGTTCCGGCGAGCTGCTCGTTGGCGGCGGCGAGGGCGAGTTCGGTCCGGGCGTGGATGAGGTCGGCGATGGCCTCGGCCTGGGTGAGGTCGATGCGTCCGTTGAGGAATGCGCGGCGGGTGAATTCCCCGGGTTGCGCGAGGCGTGCGCCCGCGGCGAGGAGGGTGTCAAGGACCTGTCGGGTGACGAAGGTTCCGCCGTGGCAGGACACTTCGACGACGTCCTCGCGGGTGAACGTGCGGGGGGCGCGCATGACAGCGACGAGGACTTCGTCGATGCGCTGTCCGTGGCGGACGACGTGGCCGTAGTGGATCGTGTGGCTGGGGGCGTTTGGGAGCGTGGTCTGGCTGCGGCCGGCGGGTAGGAAGGCGCGCTGGACGATCGGGATGGCGTCGCGGCCGGAGACGCGGATCACGGAGAGGCCGGCCTCGCCTGGGGGTGTGGCGATGGCGGCGATGGTGTCGGATTCGGTGGCGTTGGGGCGCACGTGGGGAGCTTGGGGAGGTTCACGGGGCGTGCAACGGGATGTTGTCGCGATCCGTCGGTGACGCGCCTGGAGACGGCCTGCGGGTCATCGTCCGAAGAGCCGGAGAAGTCCGTGGGACAGGCGGGGTGTGGCGAGGAATCGTTGCCATCCGCCGGAGCCGAGGAAGTCGTACTGGAGTAGCAGCCCGACCATTTGGCCGCCGGTGTCGTCGCCGCGGCGGGCATCGAGGCCGTAGCCGTAGAAGCCTGTGGCGATCCAGTTCTGGTGGGGGGAATGCCAGCTCACGCCGCCGCCGACGCCGGAGTGGGTGGTTCCCGGATAATCCAGGCCGTCGACGTAGGACAGGCTCGAAGTGGCGCCAAAGAGGGCGAGGCGCCAGCTGGAGTCTGGCGTGATGCCGAACGAGTAGTTGCCGCTGAGCAGGATGAATGCGTCGGAGGACAGTTCCTGGTAGTAATAGCCCGGGATCATGAGCGGGAACTCACTTGAGAATGGGAGCATCCCGCCGAGGCGATACGCCGACATGCGGTCGACGTGGACGCCGGAGCCTGCGGTGAGGGAGACCTCGGCGTCGTGGCGACGGTCCTCGGTGGCGGCGCGGCCGAGGATGCGGGCCCAGAACAGTTGGGGCAACTCCTCGACCTGACGATCGCCGCCGAAGCCGTAGGCGCCGAATTCGGGTCTCCATCGGGCCTCGTACCACGCGGAGACTTCGAGGGCGAAAGGGGAGCGGAAGTCGGGTTCCTCTCCGCCGAGTCGCAGGCCGACGCGGGCCACCGGCGAGGTGCTGTCGCGGGGGAGGGTGAAGTCGGGGTCTGTGTCGCTGGTGGGCGTGTAGTAGCTGCCCTCGGTGGTGAGGGCGACGAGGCCGTTGAGGGGGAGGCGGGAGGAGGGATTGAACAGGTGATACACCGCGAGCCCGGCGGTGAACCCGTGGCCGTTGAAGCTCTCGCCTTCCTTCCATTCGCCGAGCCGGAGTTCGTTGTAGTCCCTGGCGAATCCGCCGCCTGCGGCGATGATGGCGAGGTCGGTGTCCGGGCCGAGGAGCCCTTTCCAGCCGAGCTGGGTATCGAGCCAGACCGGGGCGATCGCGGCGCGCAGCGTCCAATCGTCGCGGATGAAGTTGGTCTGGTTATGGAGGTAGAAGGCGT
Source organism: uncultured Verrucomicrobiota bacterium (assembly GCA_903844265.1). GTDB lineage: Bacteria > Verrucomicrobiota > Verrucomicrobiia > Limisphaerales > CAIMTB01 > CAIMTB01. The sequence goes on along the minus strand of CAIMTB010000500.1, from coordinate 255 downwards.
AGACCGACAGCGGGGTTCGGCCCGCGATGGGTTGGTTGTAGCCGATATGGATCAGCTCACGTTCCACGGGGTCGATCTGAGCCCGTAGTTCAAGGGTGGACAGGGCGGAGGCGAACACGAGCGCCAGGCTGGGAAGCGCGCGGCGAGGCTGGATTGGTACGGCACTCACGCGGGGAGATTGGTGGGCGTCCGCGAGCCGCGCAAGCGGCGCAAGCGGGATCCGTGGAGCGCCGAGAGTTCGTGCATCCACAGGGT
>CAIMTB010000499.1 GCA_903844265.1 uncultured Verrucomicrobiota bacterium | reverse complement strand
TGGTGTCGGTATAGCGGCCGGAGAGGGAAACCTGCGGGCGCCAGGCGGACTGGGCCTGATCGACCATCGACTGCGCGGCGTCGACGCGGGCGCGGGCGACGCGGGCGTCGGGATGGCGTTCGGCGCCGGCATGAGCGAAATGCTGCTCGGCGCAGGTTCGGGCAACCTCCTGACCCGCATCACCAAGTACACGGTCATCAGCTTCCTCGGCGGCGCCCTGATCCTCTCGGTACTCGTCTCCGGCCAGGCCCGCAAAAGCGGCATGAGCGTCGGACGTGCCATCGAGGAACAAGCCCGCAACGCGCCTAAACCCGCCGCCGCGCCTGTCGTTCCCGCGACCCGCGACCTTCTACCCCTCGCCACCAACGCCGCCGCCCCGCAGGCCCAGGCCACCCCCGGTGTGACACCCGCCCCAATCGCGGCGCCAGCCACAGCTCCAATCACACCTCCAGCCGCCCCCGCGACATCCGCACCCGCCGCCACGCCCACCAATAAGCCGGCACAGTAGTCCGCATCACGGGATCTCTGACCGCATCCACTCTCGACGCGCGTCCCCGGGCATCCCGGGGACGCGCTTTTTTTCAGGTTTGCCGATCGTCCTGCCCGTCTGAGAATCCCCCAGGCCATCGCGCCGATTCCATGATCCTGCGGCGATTCCATCACTCGATGACGCTTGGACTGTCCCGCCTCATCTCTGCCGGCGCAGTGATGCTCTCGCTGACGGCCTGTCACCCGCTCCCCCCCGCGGACCTCACGGTTCTCAATGGCGCTGAACCCAGTTCCCTCGATCCGATCCAGGTCTCAGGCATGGAGGAATTGCGGGCCGTCCAACCCCTCTTCGAAGGACTGACCCGTCCCGACCCCGCGTCTTCACGCCCCACGCCTGGCCTCGCCGAACGCTGGGATGTCTCGCCGGACGGCCGGGTCTACCGGTTTCACCTCCGGACCAACGCCACGTGGTCCACGGGTGGAAAGATCGCCAGCCGGGACGTCCTCTATTCCTGGCGCCGTGTGCTCGAGCCCACCAATGCCTGCCAGTACGCCAACCTCCTCTTCCCCGTTCGCGGCGCCGAGGATTTCCTGATGGGCCGCACAAGGGATTTTGGAACCGTGGGGATCCGGGAGTTGTCGGAGCACGAGTTGGAGGTCGAACTGGCGAGTCCCTGCGCCTATTTCCTCGACCTGTGTTCGCTCCAGACACTCTCCGTGGTGCCGCGGGATGCGATCGAGCGTCACGGCGACCGCTGGGCTATCGAGCAACCCGTGCCCTCCAGCGGCCCCTACCAGCTGGACTTCTGGCGCCTCAACGACCGCGTCCGGCTGCGACGCAATCCGCGCTACTGGGATGCTGCAAACACGCGCTCCGAAGTGATCGACCTTCTGTCCGTCACGTCCGCCAACACCGCCCTGAACCTGTACCTGCAGCACCGCGCCGACATCATCTGGGACAAACCTCTCGTCCCCAGTGAACTGATGCCGGCGCTCAGCCGTCAGCCCGATTTCCACACCTTCCCCATCCTCGGCACGTTCTTCCTCCGCATCAACGTCACGCGAAAACCCCTCGACGATCCTCGCGTCCGGCAAGCCCTCGCAAGGGCCACCGACAAACCGCGCCTCACCCATCGAATCACCGCATCCGGCGAGGAACCAGCCTTCCACATGGTCCCCACCGTGACAGCCCACTACCTCCGCGGCGAAGGCCAGACGCACGATCCGGAATCGGCGAGGCGACTCCTGGCCGAGGCCGGGTTTCCCGCCGGCCGCGGATTCCCCACGGTCGACCTCCTGATCGACAGCTCCGCCGGAAGCGCCGGCCGGACCTACGAACGCACCGCCGTCGAACTCAAGGAGATGTGGGAACGCGAACTCGGGATCCGCGTCGAGATCCGGCGCATGGAGAAGAAGACATTCCTCGTCGCGCAGCGCGGCCTCGACTACATGGTGAGCCGCTCGAGCTGGATCGGGGATTACAACGACCCGAGCACCTTTCTCGATCTCTTCATGGCTTCCAACGGGAACAACCGCACCGGCTGGTCCAACACCCGCTACGACCAACTCCTCCGCGCCGCCGCCGCCGAATCCGACATCCACCGTCGTTCCAGCCTCCTCCGCGATGCCGAAACGCTCCTCGTCCGCGACGAGGCCC
>CAIMTB010000498.1 GCA_903844265.1 uncultured Verrucomicrobiota bacterium | reverse complement strand
GTCATTCACATACCATCCCGGCCGTCCTCCCTTCCCGCTCCCGATCACAAGGTCGTCCCTCCCATCCCCGTTCACATCCATCCATCCCAAACCCGGCCCGCCCTGGCTCTGCTTGTGCGCCAGCATGGGTTGCCTCACAAAATCATCGAACTCCTCGTCGTAATGCCGGTACCCCAGACGCCCGCTCTCGTCTGAAAACAGTCTCTCCATCTTCTCTACTTTTCTACCCCCAACACTCTCACCCACCGCCCCCTTCTCCTCGATCTCATACACCCGGTTCGCCTCCACTCCCTTCACCACGCTCACCTTCCCGCCACGCCATCTCACCTCCAGTTCCATCCCTCCTGCCGCCTTCCCACTCGCAAACACCCGCATCCCGTCATCTCCAGACAGGTATCTCCCGCCACTCATCATCTCCTGACTCTGCCTCGGCACTGCCCCGCCTCGCAGCTCGATCCGCGCACCGATTCCACGCGTGTTCCTTCCTTCCCCTTTCAATCTCACCCCCACACGGCCCCCGGCACTCTCGTTGCGGTACAATCCCGCCTCCCCGTTCATCCGGTTCACCACCACGTCCAGATCCCCGTCATTGTCCAGGTCCACAAGACACATCCCGTGCCATATCCCCTTCTCCTCCTCCCCCCACCATCCCTTCTCCTCCACGAACCTCACACCCCCGTCATTCCGGTACGCCTGCTTCGACAACGGCAGGGGTCGGTACATCAGCAGCTTTTTCGGAATCATGTCGGTGCGATAGGGGCCCGACGCGGCGATGCGCTCGTTGGCGTCCTGATCCTGGGTGTCGAAAAGGTTGCCTGTGGTCATCAGCAGGTCCTCATAGCCGTCAAGATCGACGTCGAGGAACGCCAGACTCCACGTCCATCCCGTGGCCTCGATCCCCGCCGCATACGCACGTTCCGAGAAGGTGCTGTCGCCGCGGTTCATCTGCAGCGTGTTCCGACCCAGTTGGGGCCGGCTCAGGAGGGTCTCGTACTGCCCAACCTCGGCCATGGACCCCAGGCTCTGGTTCATCCGCGTTGCATGGCGCGGATCCAACATGTCCACGGTCAGGAAATCATCCGCGCCGTCCCGGTTCACGTCCGCGAAGTCCACCGCCATCGAGAACGTCGGGGTGTTGCGAAGCGCAAGTACGGACAGGGCTCGGAAATTGCCGTGGCCATCATTGATCCAGAAGCGATCCGGGCTGTGGAAATCGCCGCAGACATAGAGGTCCGGCGCGCCGTCTCCGTCAACATCTCGGAACATCGCCGACAATGACCAGTCCAGCGGTGGTCGCGTCAACCGCTGCCCTGCCTCATCCAGAAAGCGACCTTCGGTCCACGAGCTCGGGCTGAAATGCCCGGAGCCATCGTTGAGATATAGAATGTCAGGCTCGCCGTGCTCGAGGATTCGGCCGTCGGGAAGATACTCGAGGCGCTCCCTGTCTTCGGGGCGTATGGATCTTCGCCCATTGACGTTGAGCACCGAAAAGCCGGTGCTGCGGATGGTGGTGGTTCGGTAATTTGCGACGTACAGATCGAGGTCGCCATCCCCGTCCACGTCTGCCAAGGCCATGGACATTGCGCCGTGCCGCGATTCAAGGCCGCTGTCTGTCTTCAGCGAGAAGCGGCCGTGTCCGTCGTTGAGATACAACCGGGTTCCGCCGCCGATGCCGTTGACGAGCAGGTCGAGATCCCCGTCCCCATCCACGTCGGCAAACACCGCGGCGGTGCAATCCCGTCCCTGCATGGCGATATCCCCGGAGCGGCCGGTCATATCCTCGAACCTCCATCTGCCGAGATTGCGGTAAAGTCGGTTGCCACCCCCGAGCGAGCAGAAGAAGAGATCTGCGAGACCATCCCCATCCATGTCTCCGGCCGCGACGCCGGACCCATTCAGTCGGATCTGGTTCTCGGCCACCCGCTGCGGGTCGACGGCGTTGGTGAAGGTGACACCCGACTGGCTGCCAGGGACCCGTTGAAGACCTGCGTGGGCGCCCATGGGAGCGGGCGTGACCGGGATCGCGTGGACGCCACCGGATGGCTCGGCCCCCTCGCAGGCCCCCACGAAAAGGATTGCCGCTGCAACCCGCAGGATACGGCTCCTGTGACTTCCGGAACGCTGTTGGGCTGGGGAGTCCAAGGTCTCTCAGGCGACGATAGCGGCAGTGCCTGGAGTTTGGCCATTTTCGAAGATGCCGTTCGCAAACTAGATCTAGCCATCCCGATTCAAGACCCGTCCCTCAATTGT
>CAIMTB010000497.1 GCA_903844265.1 uncultured Verrucomicrobiota bacterium | reverse complement strand
TCATGGGGCCCCCAAGAAATCGGAGCTATGAAGCGGGTTTTCGCGGATGCGTTCTTCTACTTGGCCGTTCTGAACCGCAACGACGCTGCTCATCGACGATCGATGGAGGCCGTAATGGCGGAGGGATGGAAACGGTTTCTTCGTCGCAACGGGCCCACCCAGCCGCGCTGCCCGTTCTATGGACCCGAGCGGGCGCGGTAGAACTCAAATGCGGGGATCGGATTGAGGAGGGGGCGGTATTCGAACGGTGCTCGGTTGGTCTCCAAGGGTGACCATCGAAGCAGGTCGGCGCTCGATTCGAGGAGATAGGGGCTGTTGAGCGTACCTTCGAGGCGAACCACTCCTCCCGTGCTGAGTTGAAGGTTCGGCATGCCCGCGATAAAGCGACTTCCCGGTATGGGACGTTCCAATCGCCCGTCAGGCAGGCTCCACCCCACCGCGCCGTGGTTCGGGCTGCCTTCGCCCTTGAAGAGTGCCTCCACGTAATAACGCCGCCCTGCCTGCAAGCGGATTGGAAGCGATTGCTGATCGTTGTAATAATCCCAGTGCCGGGGGTTCACCCAGTACGGGCACTCCGCGATGATGCGGGCGTTCGCCGGGTTATCGTCGGTGCTCAGGAGTAGGCGACCGGAATCATCCGCAGCGATGAAGAACGTGTAGGAGCCTGTGACCGGAGGAGTGAGGAACCCCCTCAGCCGGTGCCAACGGTTCGCCCTACTGGGGTGCTTCGTCCCACATCCGCGCTGGTCCAGGTGGTTTGCGCCACTGTGGGAGCAGAGAGTAGGAGGCTCGTGGCCAGCGCCGACAACAGGCTGAGGGTGCCAACACTAATCTGCATCCTGTGAACGTCCGGTGAGCCCGCGTCGGCGTCAAGGCGAGCAAGCCGGTTCAGATGGCGTCGGCGCTGGCGTCAGAAAGGCAAAACGCCCCTCCGGTCCTTCGGAGAGGCGTTTCGGGGGGCCGACGTTCAGGCCTTGGCGACCGGACCGTCCGATCACATGACGACATGATCGAGCACCTCCATGTGGCCCTGGACAACGGCATCCAATTCGGCGGCCTGTTTAGCGAGCGCTTGGTCACCGACATCCTACGTGGGGTCGGTGTGAAGGCCTCGCGCTGTAACTACGCTCGCGTGTACCTGAACGGGAAGCCAGCGGGGGTATACGTGAACGTGGAGCGCAAGACCGAGCTGGTTCGCTCCCTCGACGAGTTGGCCGAGCTCCTCGAGACCCCAGCTCGAGAGGCTCTTGCCGATCACTTTCACACCCGCCTCCTGCGGCAACCGCCGGAGCAGCTCGGGGGTGTGCGTGAGACGGTCGCCAACCACCTGCAGCACTTCCTCGCCCCGGAGGTCGCGCAGGTGTTTGCCACCCCCAGCACCTTCCAGATGCGGGACCTGGATTCGGGCAGGATCCTGCTCGTCACCATGCCGCAGCAGTTCCAGACCGAGCGTCGGTATGTGAACACCTTCCTCAAGCTGCTCTTCTACCAGCACGCGCTGCGAAGGAGCAGACCGACTTGGCCGACCTGGCCCACCTCGCGCTGTCGCGACTACAGCGAAAATTCGAACTGATCACACTGCAGATGTATGGGCTCTACGTGATCGATGGGAAGGACGCCCTTGTCGATGGTGACGCATCCGCCTAATGTCACCATCGACAAGGGCTTCCGATCGCAAGCCCGCATTCAGTCCTGCGTCGGAAAAGCTTGAGCCTGGGTTTCCACCCGTACGAGACGCAACCACGCCGACTCCATGGCCGACCGATGGGGCCCGTTGCTGTCGCGAACCCAGTTCCGGTCTTTCACTTTGGGCTGCACCCGCTAGCCTAAGCATCATGAGCACGGTTCAAGAGATCGAAGCCGCGATCCCTCGGCTAAAGCGCGAGGAGGTCGAGGCGCTCAGGGCCTGGATCGAGGATTACCTGGAGGACCAGCTTGAGCTGCGGGATGACATCAAGGAGCAGTTGGCCCGATCGCGTCGCGAAATCACGGTCGGCCAATACACCACACGGCAACCCTGAGAAGTCGTGGCTGCCGCGCTTCAGATCTGGTCGGCTACATTCACTCGATCTTTCGACGTTCTGCCGGCCGAGGTTCGGGAGGCCGTACAGGGCAAGGTCGATGCCATGGGGACGGGGCTGGAGAATTTTCCCCACCACCGCTTGACCGGTCGTCCGGAGTTCAAACTGCGCGTTGGCGATTACCGAGTCCTCTATGAGTTCGACCTGACCCTCGGGCGAATCTACCTGCATTACGTGGGTCACCGTCGCGAGATCTATAAGAGACCCTGACCCAACCTTCGGCCTGAGCTGAGCTCAAGGTCGTCGATCTCTACCGGGTCGCGTCGGGTTGCGTGCCGGCGGAGCCTCCGCGCCCCGAGGCAAGCCGCTTCAGGCACCTCCCCATCCTGGTCCTCCCGGCGCGCACGCCCGTCGCCGCCAGCGGTCCTCCCAGGATGTGTCGGCCCGCTGTCAGCGGGCGTGCAGGAGCGCCTCGCTTGGTGCGTTGGTTGCCTTCTGCCGGGGGATGAATGGTTCGGACTCTCGGTCCCCGGGGTTCACCTGGGGGCCCGCAATTCCTCAACGTCGCTGAGTCCCAAGGGCAGGAGGTTGGTGGTGGGGTGGGGCTTGACTGGCTGCGCTCACTGGGATGCCCTTCCTCCGTGGGTTCGTACAACCTCGCGACTTTCGACAATGACCCCGGGCAACAGCCTCAGGCGCTTCCTCACCCAGCACTGTTTCACTCCGATCCAGCGAGCGAACTCGGGAATTGTCATCGGACGGTCTAGGTCGGTGGTCGCTGCTGCTTTCGCATCGACTTCCGAGGCTTCGGGGGACCGGGGAACTGGACCCCGCGGTGATTCTTGGTGAGTCCAGGCGGTAGGTTCTCCGGCGAAGTCCGGTTGGCCCTTAGTTGGTTCGTGCATGCGTCCAGTGGATAGCAGGAGACACGGCGGTTGAGGTGTATCCCGTACACAATCGGCGTCGTACTTGCCTTCACCCGGTCCAGGCCTGGGCAATGCAGCCGCCATTCCGCTCCCAACGCGCCTGAGGGTATTCGGAAGTCTGTACGCGGCGCTTACCGGGCGACGTAGCCATTCGGCGATGGCGAGCGGTGGGCGTGTCTCCGGGCCTCCGGACGCGCAAAATGCCGGCACCATACTGGCACCAAGGCATTTGGCACCAGAGGACTAAGAGGGGGAAGACCGTCGTAAGTACTTGGGGCTTAGATGGTGCGCGCTGCAGGGTTCGAACCTGCGACCCCTTCCGTGTGAAGGAAGTGCTCTACCACTGAGCTAAGCGCGCATCAACGACTTGCGAATGTCTGTAACACTCCATAGCCCCCCATGGAAGGCCGAAGTGTGACAAAAAAGTGTGACAGTTCCGCCGAGCGATCCTACGTTCGCTCCCGTCGGCTGATCGCACTTTCCCGGCTGGCTCCGCGACATGAAAACGAGGCTACGCGGGCTCTACAAACGCGGCAACACCTTTTGGCTCGCCCACCAGAAGGATGGCCGCCGGTTCTTCGTCAGCCTGCAAACGGACGACTACGTCCAGGCCGTCCAGAAGGCCGGCGTCATCCTGCGCACCCCCAGCCTCAACCCCACCCAGGGGTTGCGGGCGGACATCGACGCCTTCCTCAAGCACCAGCGGGACCTTCACCTCTTCACCGCCGCCACGGCCGACAGCAAGGGCGCGATCCTCCGGAAGTTCGGGAGCTGGATCGGCTGGATCGACACCGCCTCGATCACCACGGAGGACATCCAACGCTTTTACGACCATCAGCGGCAGAGCGTGAAGGAGGGCAGCGCCCAGACGTACGTGATGGCGTTGCGGTCGTTTTTCGGCTGGGCAGTGGGGGAGAAGCTCACTCGCGTCAATCCGGTGGCCGAGGTGAAGGTGGGTCGCGTCGTCTCCCCACCGAGGCGCCGGTTCTGCACCTTCGCCGAGAGGGACCAGATCATCGCCGGGGCGCCCACGCCGGAGCTGAAGTTCGTCCTCTACTGCGGGTTCCATGCCGGGCTGCGGAAGAATGAGATCATCCAGACCCGCCCCGACTGGTTCGACCTCGAACAGGGGCTGCTGCACGTCCGCAAGACCCCGACCTTCGAGCCCAAGGACAAGGAGGAGCGCACGATCCCCCTGACCAAGGAGTTTCGGGAATTCCTCGCGGAGTTCGGACTGCACTCGCCGTTCATGCTCCGACCCGAGGTGGAGCAGGGGAAGTCGATCTACCGGTACGACTTCGACCGACCCTACTACCGCTACATCGAGCCGCTGGGGTTCCGGTGGGTGACGCCGCACATCATGCGCCACACCTTCGGGAGCCTCCTCGCCAGTCGAGGCTGCTCGATCTACAAGATCGCCATCTGGATGGGGGACGAGGTCGCGACGACCCAGAAGCACTACGCCAAGTTGCTTCCGGTCGATCCCGACATCGAACTCTCGGCGGGCGGCTGAATCCCCGCCTTCACCGGAAGAGTTGTCCGGGACAATGGCTGTCCCGCAGGGGTACCCTGAAGGAGCCTCTCGGCTTGGGGTTCAAAGGCCGCTGCGATCAAGCCCCGCAGTCAGTCACCTGCCTCCATCCAGTTCTTCGCCTGCCTGCAGCCTGGCGACGCAGGCCTGGAGGGCAGCCATCGAATAGAGGGTCAGGCGCTTGCGGCTCACCACCGGAGACAGCCACCCGGCCTCGACCAGGTCGTCGAGCAATTCGACGCTCCCGAGGATCAACGCCGCCTGATTAGGGCGAACGAGGATGGGTTCCACCCGGACGGTGCTTTGCAGGAGGTCGGTGAGGTTCATGGCGGTATGGGGGGCGCCGCTCCGAAGCATGGCCGTGGACGTCGAGCCACCGCCGGAACTGCGCCTTCCGAAGGAGATGGTCGCGTCTGGCCCGACGAAGCGAACAACCTCGGACTTAAAGGGGTTCCCCGCCTTCGTTCAGGATCTTCAGGTAGGCGTCGTAGATAAAGACGCGGTTGCGTCGTTGGCCGGTGTGTTCGCGGGCGATACCGGCGCCGACGAGGTTCATCATGCCCTTCGAAGCAGTCGGGAAGTTCAGGGCTCCGGTTTGGCATACCTGACGGAGGGCAAGCACCGGGCGCCCTCGAAGGGCGGCGAGGACCCGCAACGTGTTGGCGGCCCCACGGCCCAGGGCCTGAACCCGCCGGGTGTCTTGCTCGAAGAGCGCCACGAGGCGGCGAGCCGTTTGCACCGCGCCCAGCGCCGTTCGCTCCACGCCTTCAAGAAAGAAGTCCACCCACGCCTCCCAATCGCCCCGGGCGCGGACGCGGTCGAGCAGGTCGTAGTAGGTGGCCCGGTGCTGCTTGAGGTGAAGGCTCAGGTAAAGCAGTGGTTGAGCCAGCAAGCCGCCCTGATGGAGAAGCATCGCGATGAGCAGGCGCCCGAGGCGCCCGTTCCCGTCGAGGAAGGGATGGATTGTCTCGAATTGGACATGTGCAAGGGCGGCTTTGAGCAGCACCGGAGGTCCTCCCGCATCGTCGTGCAGAAATGCTTCGAGGGCGCCCATCGCCAACTCCACCTCCTCCGGCGGCGGCGGTACGAAGTGGGCCGTGCCGGGACGGGTCCCGCCAATCCAGTTCTGGCTCCGGCGGAATTCCCCGGGCTGCTTCTCGCTGCCGCGCCCGCGCGACATCAGGCGGGCGTGCATCTCGCGAAGCAGGCGGTTGCAGAGCGGAAAACCCTCCCGGAGACGGGTCATGCCATGCTCCAGCGCGGCGACGTAGTTGGAGACTTCCACCACGTCGTCAAACGGCGCTCCGGGTGCTTCTTCGAGTTCGAAGAGCAACAGGTCAGACAGGGAGGATTGGGTCCCCTCGATTTGGGACGAGAGCACGGCCTCGCGCCGGACATAGGCGTACAGGAACAACTGCGGGTCCGGGAGCAGGGTGCCGATGCTGTCGAGCCGACCCACGGCGTGTGTGGCGCGTTCCAAGAGTCGCTGCCGCTCGCTCGAAAGTTCCAACGGTGGCACCGGGGGCAGTGGGAGGGGAACGAAAGCCCTCACCACCTCGCCTCCGACGGACGTGACGCGATAGATTCCGGTGGTGGGGCGCTCCATGCGGCAAGTTTGAATAACGGATTCTGTTATTCAAGATTGAATGGCTTGGATTTAATAAATGAACCGACCCTGTTTAACGCACCACCCGATCGACGAAGAGCGAAGGCGGCCGGACCCGAAGCCTTTCGATGTCCTACTGTGCCCAGGCCACTTCAGGACATCCTTGATGTCCTTCCTCGCGTCCGGGAGCGATGGTGCTCATCGCTTTCCTTACGGTGCGGGCCTGGACAATCTTGGGCTGGACGAGCGGGCCGTGTTTGCGACGGGCTTCTCCAACGGAGGCGACAGGAGCTTTCTGGGTGCCCAGAAGCGTCCATCCCGACCGCCATCGCCTCAGTAGACAAGGTTCGCACCGAAGTCCGGGATCTTCCCGGCCTTCGCCTGCTGGCTCCACTGGTCCAGGCGGCCGGTGTCCATCTTCCAGAACTTCCGGCAGAGCTCGAGGTACCCGACGACCACATCACGTTCGCCCTTTTCAAGCAGGTCCTTCGCCAAGCTCATGTTGGGGCCGAAGCTGTTCATCTGGGGGGAGCCCGGACTCTTGCCTGCTTCGAGGAGCAGTCGCTTCGCCTCGTCGAGGTGGCCCGCCTTCACGGCGATACGGCCGAGCACGAGGTTGGCGTCCTGGATCGCGTTGCCGTAGTTCCAGTCGCCCTTGAACTGTGGCGCCAGCGCGATCAATTCCCGGGCGAACTTCTCGGCGTCGCTGACATTCCCGGCGACGAGACTTTGCTTGGCGGCGGCGTTGAGCAGGTAGAACCGGTCCTGCGCGCTTCTCGCGGTGTCCAGCCTGGCAGTGGCCAGGTTGGCAGAGGTCGCTTCCAGGGGCGGCGATTCGGCCACTGGGCCCTGGCGCCCACAGCCGGAAAGGAGGCCAAGGACGAGGAGTGCTGTTCCAGCTTTCATGCGCGGAGTGTAGACGTCAGCACGGATCCGACCAGCCGTGAAGGGACTTGGAAGTCTGCGTCATCGACCGGGCCGGGCCTGGGGGAGACGAATCCTGGCGTTGCTGGAGATCCGATGGGGCCGCGCTGAGCTCAGTGAAGCCCAAGACCGAGGGCCATGCCGCCGGGGCCGCTGGTGTCGTCGGTGGGGAACCAGAATCGGATCGTCTTGGCGACGTTGGTGAAGGCGGGGCGGTTGAGGCGGTCGACGCGGAGGTCCGCCATGACCGCATGTCCGCGGGCGTTGTGACGGAAGGCGAGCGATTGCGAGACCATCGTGGGACCGACCTGTCCGGTGTAGTCGTTCGAGGCGAGGTCGCCCTCCATGTATATCATGGTCTTCGTGGCGTCCCGGAAGTTGGCCAGGTCCGTGGCGTGGCAGATCGCGCAATTCATGGCGTAGCTGTAATTCCGCTGTTGGGTGTGGCCGCTGAACATGGGGCCGTTCGGCGTCGGGGCCGTCGGGGATTTGCCACGGTTCCTGGAGGCCAGCCAGTTTGCGTCGGTGGGACACAGATAGACCTCCTTGGAATTGAGAAAGGGGTAGAGTCGGCCCGAGGTCAGGTCGCCCGGCTTGGTGTAGAGCCAGCTGAGGAACGACGGCAAATTACCTTTGTAGTCCATGGAATAGACCATGGAAGCGATGCCGAACTGGTGGAGGTTGCTCACGCATTTGGCCGCCCGGGCGGACTCGCGGGCCTTGCCGAGGGCGGGCAGGAGCATCGAGGCGAGCACGGCGATGATGGCGATGACCACGAGGAGTTCGATGAGGGTGAACGCAGGGGGCCTGCCGTCCTGGGCGGAGAGAGGATGGGAGGCGGTTTTCATGCGAACTCGCTTGGTGATGCTTGGGGATAGCCGGGCGGGGATGGGGGGTCAAGGGGCGGGGCGGAAGTGGGGCGGCTGCGTTCACAACGTCGTCGATGGCCTCGCGTCCCCCGGCTGTTACCCCGGCGGCAATGGCGAAGCGGCCGTGGTACGGTCGGACCCTGCGCTGGGGACAGACCAACATCACGGAGATCGATCCCGTCCGTTACGATGTTGCCTGGTGGCGCAAGCATTCCTCGTCAACCGGGAGCCGGTCGCCACGGTGGGCGTGGTTTGGTCACAGCAGAACCAGGATTTCTACGGTCGCGACGACGCCGATCTGCTGGTGGAGTTGCCGTGGCGCGGCATGACCCAGGCGTTGATTCGGGCCCGGATTCCCTACCTGCCGGTGCATGCCGACCCTGTGGATCGCGACGGCGGCCGCTTCGCGGTCCTGGTCCTGCCCAACCTCGGCGCCTTGTCCGATGCGCAGGTCGATGCCATCCGGCGCTTCGTCCAGCGAGGTGGAGGATTGCTCGCCACCGGGGAGAGCAGTCGGTTCAACGAGTGGGGGGACCCGCGCCCGGATTTCGCGCTCGCCGAACTGTTCGGAGCGCATGTGGGGGTTCCGCCCGCTGCCGCCGGCGAGGCCCGGCGTCGTCTGGAAGCAACCGAGACGGCCCACACGTATCTGCGCCTGGTTCCCGAACTCCGCGGTCGTGTGGACGGCCCGATCGCCGGCACTGAACCCGCCGCCGGGGGCGAGCGTCATCCGGTGCTGCGCGGCTTCGAAGAGACCGACCTCCTCCCGTTTGGAGGCATGCTGGAGCGTCTGACGCTGGACCCGACGGCAAAGGTGCTTGCGACATTCGTCCCTGCATTCCCGGTCTACCCTCCGGAGACGTCCTGGATGCGCGAGCCCACGACGGACGTGCCCGGGCTGCTCGTAAACACCACGACGACGGGTGCGCGCGTCGCCTATTTGCCGAGCGACTTGGATCGTCGTTTTGGGCGCGACAACCTCCCCGATCACGGGGACCTGCTCGCGAACCTGGTTCGCTGGCCGGCAAAGGACGAAGTGCCGCTCATCGTCGAAGGCCCGGGATTGCTGGACTGCCACCTGTACCGCCAGGCTGGCCGGCTGATCCTGCATCTGGTGAACCTGACCAGCGCGGGCTCCTGGCGCCAGCCGGTGCACGAGTTGATTCCTGTCGGCCCCCTTCGGATCCGCCTCAAGTTGCCCGAGGGAATCCGGAGTCGGCATGTTCGAATGCTCGTCTCGGGCCATTCGGTCAGCGCCCACCGGAAGGCCGAGTGGTGCCATTTCGTGATCCAGACCGTTCTCGACCACGAGGTTGTGGTGCTGGGTTAGGGACGGTCTCCGTCCGTGTCCGGGCGGCCGGTGATTGCTACTCCGGGTCACGTGGTGCCCGGCCAGCTCCTGTCAGGCCCGGAACAAGTCGGCCGCGAATCCACACCAGCATCGCATTGGTTTCGAGGCGTGACTGGGAGGCAGGACCGACTGTTCATCCCGTGCCGGCAGGAGCGGCTTGACCCCAAAAGTCGGGCAGGGGAGGAGGACCGATGCTTCCGACCCCTGCCCGCCCCGGCCACAGGAGTCATTGGACGCAGCCCACTCCGGGTCCGGCGTTCGCGCCGATCTCATTGTCCTTCTCGAAGACATTGTCGCTCCACTCATTGCCGCAGATGACGTTGCCGTCCCCCTGTGTGACCCAGAGTTCCACGTTGTGGTTCCCGTCGATGACGTTTTCTTCGAATGATTCAAGGCGATCCCGCCGCGGTTACCGGTGAAGGTCATGCTTTCGCCGTCGGAATCGAGTTGGAGTCTCCTCACGTCGACTGCTACGGGGACCTGACCCTGCTCCGATAGGATCCACGAGCGCAGGGCTTGTTCATCCCGTCGCCGCCTCGCGGTGAGACCCTGCGGGCGCCCTCCCTGGGATGCCGAGAGTCATAATCTCGGCGGGGGGGCGCCGATGGAGGGCAAGCCAAGCCATGCGCCGCATCGCCGGTGCCACATGCCGGAAATATCGCTGGTAGGCGGCGCACAGATAATTCAGGCCCGGTTCGCCGTCGGGCGTCCGGAGAAACCTATTCTTGGGACATTCCCCATTGCAGGCGGGCAGAACGTCACACGCCCGACAGCAGGACGGCAGGGTTTCCGCCTTGCCCTGGCCAAAGGTGCGTTGGCGCGCGCCGCGGACCAGGTCGCCCAGACCTTCGCGCAGGAGGTTGCCCAACCGATACGCCGGATAGGCGTAGTGGTCGCAGGAATAGACATCACCGTTGTGCTCCAGGGCGACCGCGTCCCCGCAGGTCTCGCGGAACAGGCAGAGGCCCGATGGATAACCCAGCCAGAGGCCGAGCGTGACATCGAACAACTGCACGAAAACCCGCCCGACATCGGCCCGGACCCATTCTTCGAAGATGGACACCAGAAACTCGCCGTACTCCCCGGGGTCCACGCTCCACCCGGTCACCTGCGGACGGTCGGTGTCCAATCCCGGAGGGGGTGCATGGTCCAGGCCCGCGGCGACGTCCGTCGGAGAAGGCTGCCGTTCCACCAGGGGAATGAACTGGAGATGGCGGGAGCCGATTTCACGAAGGAATCGGTAGACCTCGAGCGGATGCCGGGCGCTCTCGCGATGGACGACGGAGAGGGTGTTGAACTCGACTCCGTGTTTCTTCAACACCGCCAACCCGCCCATGACCCGATCGAAGGAGGGCCGACCGACCTTGTCCACGCGGTAGAGGTCGTGAAGTGCCTCCGGACCATCCAGGCTGAGCCCGACGAGAAAATCCTCACGCTTCAGGAACTCGCCCCAGGCATCGTCGAGGAGCAGGCCGTTCGTCTGGAGCGAATTCCGCACCAACCGCCCCCGGGCGTGACGCCGTTGAAGTGCCACGGCCCGCTCGAAGAAATCCAACCCCATCAACGTCGGCTCCCCGCCCTGCCACGCGAAGCCCACCTCCGGACCCGCCTGCGCCTCGAGCTGCTGCCGGACAAAGGACTCCAGCACCTCGTCGCTCATCCAGGGCGCCCCCGGACCGGGGTGGAGCGATCCCCGGTCGAGATAGAAGCAATACCTGCAATGGAGATTGCAGGCCGCCCCTGACGGCTTGGCCATGACCTGGAAGGTGTCAGGGGCCATGGGCCTCAGGCCGACGATCCCGCCGCGGACCATTGGATTCGATAGAACGCCTTGTCGTCCACGAGGTCGTCGCTGTGTAGGACCCAGCCGTTGTTGCCGGGAATGGGATCCCCCACGTTGGACCACACGGCGAGGTCGGTCGACTTCTGGATCTGGTAGCGGGTGTTCTCGCGCGAAAGAAACGTCACCTGCACCGCCGATTTCTCGACCGCACCGTCCGTCCATCGGACCACCTTCAACCCCAGGCCCTCGGGTGCGGCCGCGGCGTGGAGCGGCGTCTCAGCCAGGCGCCCCCCGGCCCCCGTCTCCTGCTTCAGGATCTTCTTCAAGTCCGCGTACGCCGCCAACTGGGCCTGCGTGCGCTGCGGCGGGGTGAACCCCACGTCCGACAGGTTCCGCGCCTCCAGCGGACCCGCGGCGTTGTAGACCACGGACCCGTTCGCGCCGTCATTGGCGTAATAGTCCCCGCCGCCCGGCCTGAGGTCGTAGAACTCACCCTGGTCCGCCGCCGGGCGGGAGGTGCTGGGCGTGCCATCCCAGTAGCGCGCCATCTTGAAGCCCGGTGTCCGCACCATCTGGATGCGGTTCGGGGGATCCACCAACCCCGAGGCGCCGGTCTCCGCCTTGTCGTTCCCCGCGTAGATGTCGTCCCAGGTGAAGAGCACATACGGCTGCACCGCGGTCGCTGATGGGTTGTCGTCGGGATGCAGCAGGACGTGGCTGTAGTCGATGCCCTGGAAGCCCTTGGCCTGCCAGTTGGGGACGCCCGCCACCGCGCAGAGGGTCGGGAGCAGGTCCACATGTGACACGATCGCCTCGGTGGCCTTGGCCGTGGGAAACCACTGGGGATTCGACCAGACCAGGGGCACGCGGAGCATTTCCTCGTAGGCCATGAACATCTTCTGCCTCAACCCGCGATGGCAGAGCCCCATCTCCCCGTGATCGGAGGTCCGCACAATCAGCGCCTCCCCCAGCGCGGCTCCCGTGCCGTCCCTCGCGGGATCCAGGACGTCCAGGACCTGCCCGATCTGACGGTCCACGGCCATCATCAGCCGGCCATAGAAATTCAGGTACTTCTGCTTTTCGGCGGACGACAACAGCGTGCCCAACCCAACGGCGAGCTTGTTGAGGACCTGCTTGTGCGCGGCGGGTTTGGAGGACAGATCCTCATCCACGGTCGGCGGCAGTTGGATCGGTGGCGAGGTGGCGGCCAGCCAGGGATCCCCGGCCTCCTTGTAGCCCCCGTTCACATCATAATCATTGGGGTAACTCAGCAGGTCGTGCGGATTCACCAGCGAGAGGACGAGGCAATAGGGCCTGGTCGAGGGCTGGCTGATGCGATCCTTGAGGAAGGCCACGGCATCGTCCACGTAACGCTGGTCGTTCTTCACGGTGTGCAGCGCATCCGCGCCCCCGAAGTTCTGCTTCGCCGTGTCGCCCCCGGCGTCGGGCGCATCCCATCCCTGGAACCCGTACCTCGAGAGGTCATCCTCGATGCGCGTTCCATCGGGTCCCTCCACCGGGGAACTCATGTGCCACTTGCCCTTGTAGAACACGTCGTAGCCGGCCTCCCCGAGGCAGGTCGCGAGGTTCGGGAGCGTGGGATCGAGCTGGTGTTCGGTCGCGGACTGCGAGAGGCCGTCCGTCAGTGTGTCCTTGGAATGGTGCCGTGCCGCGAAGAGGCCGGTGAACATCGAATTGCGCGAGGCCGTGCACATCGAGGTCACCGTGAACGCATACTGGAAGGTCAGGCCACGACTCTTCAGCCGCCTCATCCCAGGCAGGTTCGAGTCATCCCACCCGGGTGGAAACCACATCGGCGGCCGCTCCTGATCCGTGATGATCAGGATCAGGTTCTTCTTCGCGGGTGCCGGCTCGGCATGGGCGGCCGGACGAACGACCAACCCGAGAAACTGAGAACCTAACACCACCCCGGCCCCGGCCGCCGAAAGCCTCAGGAAATCACGGCGCGCGAGCCGAGCAGACCCGGGAGCCCAACCAGAAGAACGATGCCCACCCATCATGGACCCCACTCCGCCCCAGTCGCGGAAACGCGGCAAGGGCAATGCCGTGGAATGGGCGCAGTGGGGAGAAACATCGTCGATTGCCATCTGGAACCGGAACGACTCCAAGACGGAGGCTTCCGTTCCGTCGGGCCGGATCACCCAGACGGGGCGTTTGTCGGCAGACCTGTCGGAATACAGCGGTTACCTCGCTGTTCCTTCATGTCCTGCTCTAGCGGGACCCCCAGCGTGGACCGAAGGAGGCGGATTGCCGCAAGAGCCGGTCGACCGTTGGCGCGTGGGCTCGGAACGGCTCTGGTGGCGGCGTGGGCGGGCTGAGTGCGACCGAGACCCCAAAGGGCGTCTCATGGTCTCCGCAAAGAACGCGGGGTTGCCTTCAGCCAACTGCCGCTCCGATTCCTCCAGATGCTGGACGAACCCTTCGCGTCGCCCTGCGCCGAGGCTCATGGCCGCCTGCTCGATGGCGTCCCAGGAGGTCACTCCCGAGGCCCAGAGCTTCTGCTCGGCTTTGATCCCAAACCTGGGCACATGGCAGAAAGTCCGGCGCAGCACGACCCAGCCTGGC
Organism: uncultured Verrucomicrobiota bacterium; assembly: GCA_903844265.1. Classification (GTDB taxonomy): domain Bacteria; phylum Verrucomicrobiota; class Verrucomicrobiia; order Limisphaerales; family CAIMTB01; genus CAIMTB01. The sequence goes on along the minus strand of CAIMTB010000497.1, from coordinate 7,404 downwards.
ACCGGCCAAACGCCACGGCAATGACTCGCGCATTTCCACCCCACAGGACCCGGACGGACTTCGGCTATTGGTCTTGTCGGTCCTCGGGGGATGCTGGAAAACCGATGCATGAACCGGTTCAAGGTCGTCGCCGCACTCCTTCTGATGGGAGCGGCCGTGGGAGATTTCGTCTCGGCGGCGGCGTTGCCCGCGGTCCCGGATTCCATCGGGCAGTGGGCTGGGAGGGAGGGGAAGATCTCACCGGTGGCGGTGCGCGACGTCCGCCTGGAGGGCGGCTTCTGGGGACCGAAGATGCGGCTGTATAAGGAGCGCACCATTCCCCATTCGTGGCAGTACATGGGTTACAACCTGCGCTCGCTCCACAAGGCGGCGGGCGAGGTGACCGACGGCCCGTTCAACGGCACCTGGGACGAAGCGAACCTTTACAAGCTCCTCGAAACCATCGCCCATTCCATCGGCATGTTTCCGGACCCGGAGCTGGAACGGAAGGTGGATGACATCGTCGACCTGATCGGTCGGGCCCAACGCACCAACGGGTACGCCCATGTCTTTATCATCAATGAAGGAAAGCCCGAATGGGATCCGGCCTTTCTGGATGGCTCCCATGACGGCTATGTGCTCGGCCACATGATCGAGGCCGCCATCGAGTACCATGCGAACACCGGCAAGCGCGCCTTCCTCGATATTGCCTGCAGAGCGGCGGACGAGGCGTGTGAGCATTTCCTGGGGCCCGGAGGCGTGCCCGGGTTCTGCGGGCACGCCGAGTTGGAGATGGCCTTGGTGGAATTAGCGCGCGCCACCGGGCGGCCGCGGTACGTCGACCTGGCCCGGGCCTTTGTCGAATGGCGCGGGCGTGGGCTGGTGAAGCCCGTGAGCGCAACCCCGCGGTCCTATTTCCAGGATCTGGTTCCGCTCCGCCAGCAACGGAACCTCGACGGGCATGCGGTCAGGTCCACGTTCTTCGCGACGGGGGTGGCCGACCTCGCCCTGGCCACGGGCGACCCGGACTATCGTCTCGCTGCGAACCGGTTCTGGGACAGTGTCACCTTGCGGCGAATGACGATCACGGGCAACACGGGGCCTCGCCATGAGCACGAGGCCTTCGGGGAGGACTACGAGCTGCCGAACGACGGTTATTACGAATCGTGCGCAGCGTGCGGCCTGGCTGATTTCGCGCAACGCATGTTCCTTCTGGAGGGTGGAGCCGACTCCGTCGACGTCTTGGAGCGCGTTCTCTACAATGCCGTCCTACATGGCATCTCGTTGGACGGAACGAATTCCTACTACCAGAACCCTCTCAGCGATGCGAACCGCGTCCGTTACAATTCCTGGGTTTGTTGCCCCCCGAACCTGTCACGGACCCTGTTTCAGGTCGGACGGTACGCCTTCGCGTGCGGAGACCGCGATGCCTTCCTGAATTTGTTCGTGGCCGGAACCGTGCGGCTGCCGATGGGGGGCGGCTGGGTGGGACTGAGAGTCGACACGGAGTATCCATGGGAAGGCAGGGTTCGCATCACCGTGACGCCCGGCAAAGTGCCGCGCTTCGCCGTCAATCTCCGTTGGCCAGGATGGTGCCAGGCCGCGACTCTCTCGATCAACGGGGTGAGGGTCATGCCCATCCCCAGGACCGATCGCGGGTACATCCGCCTGGAGCGCGACTGGCACGAGAGCGATGTCATCGACTTCGACATGGACATGCCGGTGCAGCGTATCGAAGCCCATCCCATGATTAAGGATTGCGGCGGCAAGGTCGCCCTTCAACGCGGCCCATTGATCTATGGAATCGAGGGCGTGGACAACGGCGGAAGAGCCACCCCGGAATTGGCGGCGCTGCCCCGGTTCCGGGTCGAGGCCAGGGCTCAAATGCTGGGTGGTGTCCGGGTCGTCGTCGGCGAAGATGCCGAGGGCAAAGAGTTCGTGGCGGTTCCGTTATACGCCATGGCGAATCGCGGCAAGTCCGTGCAGGAGGTCTGGACCTCGCAGCGCGGATGGAAAGCAGGCGCGGCCTGGTGGGAGGGCAGGCTCTACCGGGTCGCCGGCGAGGGGATGGTCAAGGCCGTCGCGCCGAGCCCCACCGAGGCGGACGGACGATAGCTTCCAGGGCAGGGCACGTCCCTCGACGAACGCACCCATGAACACTCACCGATTACTCGTCATTCTGTTCTCCTGCGCGTGGCTGACGGGCCTGCTCGCCTCCACTCCGCTCCGGGCCGATGATCCAGTTCTCCGCGCCGACTTCTCCGTTCACATCGGAGCCATCCGCCCGCTCCATGGCATCAACAAGGGACCGCTCGCGCCCGGGGGGATTTTCGACGTCATCAAGGAGCAGAAGGAACTGGGGATTCCGTTCACGCGACTCCATGACTGCGGGTGGCCCAACCCGTATGTCGTCGATCACCATGCGGTCTTTCCCGACGCGAAGGCCGATCCCGCGCTGCCCGAGAGCTACGACTTCCGTCTCACCGACGCATACATCGACGCGGTACGCGAGACGGGCGCGGAGCCGATTTACCGACTGGGGGAGAGCATCGAGCACACGAGCGTCAGGCGATATGTCCACCCGCCCGGTGACATGGAGAAATGGTCGGCTGTCTGCCTCGGCATCATCCGGCACTACAACGAGGGATGGGCCAACGGGTTTCATCATAACATCCGGTATTGGGAGATTTGGAATGAACCCGAGAACCGCCCGCTCATGTGGAGCGGGACGGACGACGACTATCTGCGGCTCTATCGCACCGCTGCGACGGCCATAAGGCGTCGGTTCCCGGGCTTGAGGGTCGGCGGGCCGGCGCTTGGAGCGAGCGGAAGCATGGTCCGTGGGGAGTTCGTTCCCACGGATTTCGCGGTGAAGTTCCTGGATATGTGCCGCAAGGACGACGTTCCGGTGAATTTCTTCTCCTGGCATTGCTACACCGCCGATCCCGCAGAACTTGGCGAACGATCGCGTGGCATCCGGCGGTTTCTTGATTCGAAGGGTTTCACCGAGACTGAGAGCCACCTGAACGAATGGAATTACCTTCCAGGGAACACCTGGCAACCCATCACGAAGTCGGGAACCCCGACCGACCGCCAACGCTACTACGAAGAAATGGCGGGCCCGCGGGGAGCCGCATTCATCGTCACCTCGCTTCTCGAGCTCCAGGACGCGCCCGTGGATGTGTGTAATTTCTACCACGGTGAGTTGGGCGGGTTCGGTATCTTCACCGAGCAGGGCGTGCCACTGAAGTCATACGGAGCCCTGCGTGCATTCCAGGGCCTCGTCGAGACCCCGAGACGCGTGGAGGCACGCGGCTCGGTTGCCGGGAAATTGGCCTTCGCTGCCGGCCTGAGTACGGAGGGTCGCACGGCGACGATGCTGTTGAGTAACTTCGCCGACCCGCGATCGGACTTCACCCTGGACTGGAGGAGCTTCTCCTGGACCGGCGGCGTGACAGCCGAGATCCGCATTATCGATGCCACCAACGACCTGGCCATTCCGAGGACGGCTACCCTCGCGGACGAGGGCGCTTCGTTGCGCCTGACGGTGAGGGCGCCAGCCATCGCGCTCATTCGGCTACGTCCGACCAGCGGCGCCTCGGCGGCTCCGACGCTCTCGATCACAGGGCCCGCCAACCGCTTGGTTTTTCAGCGCGGCCCGGGCGGGGATGCGAAGATCCACGTCACCGGGAGCTGTGCATGGCCGGGGGCGGCGGTCGAGGCGCGGATCCTGGACGCCGCCACGGGAAAGGCGGGAGACTGGACCCCGCTCGGAGTTGTGCTGTCGGATGGCAGCTACGGAGGCGAGCTCAGGGTCTCGGCGGGCTGGTATTCCCTGGAGGTCCGCGCTCGTGACACAGGGCACTCAGCCATCGCCAGGGTCGAGCGCGTGGGGGTCGGCGAAGTCTTCGTGGTTGTGGGCCATTCGGTCGCACAGGGCGGACTCATCAATCTTCCGGGAGCCGAAGACGACCGCGTGAACACCATTGCGCTCCCGGCTGGCGACAGGGAGTCGCAACGCCGTTACCAGGCGACGGGGGACCCTCGTTTTCTGCCGGACCCGGTCGGCAGGCATTTCGATTCCAACGTCCAGCCGGCTCCAGCCGGAAGCGGTACCTACTTCTGGGCTGCCTTCGCGGAGCACGTCGCCAGGGCGCAAGGTGTGCCGGTGCTCGTGCTGAACGCGGCGTTCGGCGGCACCAGCCTTGAACACTGGGCCAAGTCCGCCCTCGGCGAACCGTTCGAGCATCCATTCGTGAATTCGTCGCTCCGCATGCCTTACATCCGCCTGGAACATGCCCTGAAGAAATACGGCGCCGTCACTGGGCTTCGCGCGATCCTCGCCGACCAGGGGCAGAACGATTGGCCGGAGAGGGACGAGGCCAGGATCCTGGCGAACTACAAGGCCTGGATCGACCAGGCTCGGAGGGACGCCGGCTTCCCCAGCCTGGCCGTGGTCATCAACCGCCAATCGCCGCCCGATGGGTTCGGCCAGATCCGCCGTGTGCAGGAGCGCATGATCAAGGAACACCCCCACTGCTTCCCCGGCCCGGACTACGACCGCATGGCGAAGGAGGACACGACGGACAAGATCCATCTGAGCGAAGCGGGTGCCAGGAAAGCTGCGCGCCTCTGGGCGGACGCACTGGATGCGGATTTCTACAAGGCCGCCGCGCCTTTCCAGCCGAGATGATGGGGGAACACGCCGGTGCGGATAAGCGCTGGATCGTGGGTCCACATCGCTCGGGACGCTGAGGAACAGATCAGCCCCACCTCAGCCGTATCGGCCCTCGATGTACTCGGCCGTCCTGCCATCTCTTGGCGCCAGGAAGAGCTCCTTGGTGGGGGTATGTTCGATCATCTTACCGAGCAGCATGAACACGCACTCGTCACTCACCCGGCGCGCCTGGGCCATGTTGTGAGTCACGATGAGCATGGTATAGCGGCCCTTGAGCTCGAACATGAGCTCCTCGATCCCCCGCGTGCCTTCCACGTCCAGGGCGGAACAAGGTTCATCCATCAGGATGATCTCCGGCTTCAGCGGCAGGATCCGGGCGATGCAGAGCTTCTGTTGCTGCTCGAGCTGCAGCGAGGTGGCCCGATCGTCGAGTCGATCCTTGAGATCCTTCCAGAGTCCGACCTCGGTGAGCGCCCTCTCCACGGCCTCCTCGGCGACCGCCCGGGTCAACCCACGGCCCGGGGTATGGATGCGCAAACCGAAAAGCACATTCTCCGCGACGGATAGCGGCAGGGGATTGGGACGCTGAAAGACCATCCCGACCGATCTCCGCAGTTCGACCAGGGAAATGTCTGCGTCGTAGATGTTCTTACCGAGGATCTTGATCTCCCCGCGCGTGGTGACCGAGCCATAGCGTTCGTTGACCCGGTTGAAGCAGCGCAGCAGCGTGGTCTTCCCACAGCCGGAGGGGCCGATCAAGGAAGTGATCAGCCCGCTCCGGATGTTCAGTCCGACGTCGACGAGTGCCTGGAACTTACCGTACCAGAGACACAGGTCCTTCGTCTCGATGCTGTAGGCTCGCGGCGCAGTCATCCAAAGATCCCGTTCACGTATTCGTAGGTCTTCCTGTTGCCTGGTGCGGCGGAGAAGATCACCTCGCTGCGATCCAACTCGACGATCTCCCCATTCCAGAGAAACAGCGTCCGCGCCGCCAGGCGCCGGGCTTGCTGGACCAGGTTTGTCACCAGGATGATCGTCATCTCCCGCTGCAATTCCTTGAGCACATCCTCGATGCGCATCGTCGTGACCGGATCGATGGCGATGGAGAATTCATCCAGGCAGAGGACCTCGGGCTGGTGGGACAGCGCGCGGGCGATCGTAAGCCGCTGTTGTTGGCCGCCCGAGAGCTTGGTTCCCAGGCTGTCCAACCTATCCTTGACCTCATCCCAGAGAGCGGCCTGTCGGAGGCAGCGCTCCACCAAGCCATCGAGATGGCTGCGGGAACGCTCCCCCGCGGCGCGCGGCGCGAACGCCACGTTGTCGTAGATCGAAAGCGGCAAGCCGACAGGGAGAGGGGCCACCATGCCGATCTTCCGGCGAAGATCATGGACGTTCCGTACCTTGAGCACGTTCTCACCATCCACCCACACCCCGCCGGTCACGCGGGCGTCGGCGGCGAAATCGACGGTCCGATTGATGCAACGCAACAGGGACGTCTTGCCGGACTGGGCCGGGCCGATGATCCCGAAGATCTGGTTGCGGGGAACATCAAACGAGATGCCATGCAGCACTTCCCTGGTCCCGTAGGACAGGCGCAGATCCGAGACCCTGATCTTGGCGTCGGTCGTCATCGTGGGCTTACCATTTCTTGCGGGATCGCAGATAGACCCGGAGCGCGATGGAGAGGGTGTTGACCAATAACACCGTCCCCAGGAGCACCACCGCGATGGCGAACGGAAGGGCCTTGGGTGCGTTTGTGACTTGCGTGGTCACGGTGTAGAGATGCATCGAAAGCGCCATGCACTGGTCCTTGAGGCTGTAGGCAAGCAGGTTTCCTTCCGTGAGCTTCTTGAAGAAGACCGCCCCGGTGAACATGATGGGAGCCGTCTCCCCGGCGCTGCGCGACACCTGAAGGATGACTCCAGTGAGGATGCCGCTCACCGAATTCGGCAGAACGATACGTCGGATCGTCTGCCACCGGGTCGCGCCGACGTTCCAGCAAGCCTCCCGGAAGGACATCGGTACCGAGGCCAGCGATTCCTTCGTGCTCGCGATGATGACGGGCAGGGTCATGATCGCCAGCGTCAGGGAGGCCGCGAGAATGGAACGCCCCAGGCCGGCAAAAAGTACGAATGCGCCAAGTCCGAACAGCGCGTGGACAATGCTGGGTACGCCCGCGAGGTTCACGACCGCGAGATTGATGATCCGCCTGAACCAGTTGTCCTTGGCGTATTCGTTGAGATACACCGCTGCCAGAACGCCGATGGGTGCAGACAGGCACAACGAGATACCCACGAGATAGATCGTCCCCAGGAGCGCGGACCAGATGCCGCCCTGCCTCATGCCCTGGGTTGGGTTGGTCACAAGAAAATCCCAGGATAGCAGCGGCCACGCCCGGACGACGAGATAGCCGATGATGAGCAACAACGGGACAATCATCGCGAGCGCCATCAGGCCAAAGACGGTCTGGGCAACGCGCTCCTGGCGCAGCTTGGTCCTGACAAATGGCGTCTCGGTGAACATGGGCAACGTCTTTCCGGGGCCTACGCCTGCTTGCGGATGCCCTTCACGATGAGATCTGCGGTCAGGTTCACGGCGAAGGTGATCGTGAACAGCAGGATCCCGATGATGAACAGGACCTCGTAATGATCCGAGCCCACCGACGCCTCACCCAGTTCGGCCGCGATGGTGGCGGTGAGTGTGCGGACCGGATCGAAGACGCTCTTCGGGATATTCACCGCGTGGCC
>CAIMTB010000496.1 GCA_903844265.1 uncultured Verrucomicrobiota bacterium | reverse complement strand
CGCGATCCTCCGCGCCTCCAACAAACCCGATGCCACCGCTCAACCACATCGTCCCGTCGGGATTCCCACCGTGGGTCACGATCCCTTCCGAGACCGCCATCTTCAGGGGAATCTCAGGGATCACCACGAAACCTGCCGCGGCCGGCTTCAGCGAAAAATCCCCGACCAGATAGGCCGACTCCAGCTCATGGAACATGGTAAAGGGGGAAGCCTTCAGGGTCAGCTGGTTCTCGCCCGGATGCGCCAGCTTGGAGATCGGAAGCCGCCCAAACGCCTTGTCCAGCCACCAACCACCGGGGTGCTCCCGGATATCTACCGGCTGCCCGTTGCACATCACGGAGTAGAGATCAGGGCGCTCGACGACGATCGAGAGGTTCGGTGGAACCGAACCTTCGATCGTGAAATGATAGGTCGCTTCAAAGCCTGAATCCGCCGGGAATTTCTTGGAAATAAGCTCGTCCTTGAACTGGACGGCGCTGTCCCACGGGTTGCGGGCCATTCCGTTCTTCTTCCACACGAACGCGTTCGCGGCATAGAAGTATTGGTTCGACCTCGACTCGCCTCCCGCCGAGACATCGACATAGTCAATCGTCAGGACATTCGGCCCCACCCGGTGCACAGTCGGGGATCCTGAAGAAGCGATGACGGATATCTCCGGCTTGCGATCCGCCGCAGGCTTCAGGGAATCCTTCGAGAGGAAGATCAGGAGACTTCCGCTGGGCGGGAGCTCGAAGTCGGCGGACACACCGCCAGCGCCCGTGCGGAAGGGATACGGCTGAGTACTGCCCGAATAGAGATCCCAACGTTCCATCCCCTGGAACTTCGTGCGGATGCTTCCCCGTGAGGCGTGTTGGATGCTGGTATTCACGAGAAACAACAACTGGCCATCGGCGAGCTCGCGGCGGTGATGGAACAAGATGCCGAGGTCACCGGCCGAACGCTGGACCACCACCTCGCCACCTTCCGCCTTTGTCTTGAGCAACGCGACCACTTCAGCCGCGGTCATCGTATGCCAATGCCTGCGAAGCGTTGCATCCGACATCGCATCCGGATCGGCCTTCCCATCGGTCCGGTCCGGCGGGGGCCCGAGGCTGACCAACTGACCTCCCGCGATGACAAAGTCCTTGAGAAGCGCCCGTGTGCGGCGGTTCAAGGTTTCGGTATGCTCTGGAAGAATCACCGTCTGGTACTGGCGTTGTCCGACGCGAAGACTCGCGGCGGACGACCAGTTGGAGGGCATTCCCGCGTCCCCGCCGATGCCTCCATCGCGGGCAATGATGTCCTCACAACCCAGATCATACTCGATCTGCGCCCCTTCGAGGGACATCAGAAGCTTGAAGAAATCGTCGCCTAGAACCTTCAACCGGGGTTCGTCCCCCTGGTACATCCATGCGGTGGTGGTGGGCTCGAGGACCAAAATCCGGTTCACCTGGACCCCGGATGACAGGGCCGCGGACATGCGCGTCATGTAGGATGCGTGGACGTGATAGGCGGGCCACCAGGGTTCGTGGTAGGAAAATGACTGCGGGTGATCCCGTTTCCGGGCGCCGCGAAGCGTCACGTACGACAGGTGCTCGTTCATGGTGTTGATGCCGAGGACCTGGAGCCAGTCGGCGATCCTCTTCATATCCTCGAAGCGGAGGTCCCACCCGCCCGCGCCATACAGCTCGACAAAGGTGCGAGGGCGGCCGAGTTGATTGGCAACGCTCGAAATTTCGCGGCAAAAGCGGACATTACCGAATTGGGCGTGGTTGCCTTCGGAATACTGGTTCATCAACGTGTCGATGCCGGGCCGATGCTGCCAGGCCGCCATCGCCATGTTGTCCGGGACACCGATGCAATGGGGCCATTCGTGGTCCCAGTAGTGACCCGTGAACTCGAGCCCACGATTCTCGCATGCCTCGTAATAGGGTTTACCCCACCGCTCGACAAAAAGATCGTTCAGCGTGGAGAAATAATTGTGACGAACGCGCCGCCAATCATCCACTTCACGGACCAGGCTGGGCAGGCGACTGATCAGATCGTAACCCCACCGTTGCTGGAACTGCTGCGAAATGTCGGGACACCAAGGGAAGCCCCCGGCCGGCCGGATGTTGGGCTCGTCTGTGAACACACCGGGGATCCGCTTGCCGTACTGGTCGGAGACGTGCCGATCGTACGATCCTAACGTCACCTCGAGGAACTTGGCTGTTACTCCTGGCGACAGGAGATTCACGTAGCTTCGGTCCCCGTGCCAACCGGAGTTGGCTGCGTGGGCGACTTTGGCGATCAGGAAGGAGGTGCCAGGCAGCGAACCTCCTTCACGAGCGACCGAGGTCACGTCTTCGACCCCGTCGGCCCCGACCCGAAACGCAGCGACAAGGTCATTTTCCCACGCAGGGACGGTCTTCGATTCAGTCAAATTCAGCCCCATGCCGCGCGACTCAGGCATCTGTTCCGGGACAAATCCGCCCGCGAACCCGCTGGGATAGGAATTCTCGTCATAGATCCAAACATTCATATCGAGGCGTGCGGCCTCAGACAGCGCGATCCGCCAAAGCGCGAACCACTCCGCCGAAAGGTAGGGGGTCATCAATCCCGGCCGGGGATGGACATACACTTGGCGAACCCCTTGGCGGGCCAGATCGTGCATTGTGTCTCGGATCTGTTCAGGCGTCAGACGATCATTCCACACCCACAGCGGCCCCGAGGAAAATTCCCGCGACGGATGGCTGAATGATCTCCGGACCTGGGAAACGGTCGCGGGAGCGGGGGATCCGGACGAGGCCAGAGAGCTTCCCTCAGTAGGTATCAGAAGGACTGGGAAAAGCGCACCGACAAGGAACCGAGCCAAGGGCGTCATGTGTGGAGCCAACCAGCCCGACCAAAATCAGCAAACCATTTAGTGGCATGGTGTCACCCATAATAAAAGGACGAATAATAAAGGGCCAGGCCTTTTATATGCTTGAAGCTCCTCAAGCAGCGCTTCTCCCAATGGTACAACGCCCGCAATGCCAGGAAGGGCACCCTCTGGGAGGAACGCTTCCGCAGCGTCCTCGTCGATGGCGCCGG
>CAIMTB010000495.1 GCA_903844265.1 uncultured Verrucomicrobiota bacterium | reverse complement strand
GGCTTCAGGGCATGGGGCTCTGGCTTCTTGAGGCCCGAGTGGCACAGGAGGTGGCGCGCAAGGGTTCCAAGCCGTCCTTCTTCACGTCCATCGGCGCGCCCACCCGCCGGGACCTGATCGACTTCTGCACCCTGATGAATTTTCAGCTGCGGTCAGGGGTGGCCATGATCCAGTCCCTGGACGTCGCGGCGGCTGACTGTCCGAACCCTCGTTTTGGCGAGGCCATCATCAACCTGCGACGCGAGGTCGAGGCCGGGGAGTCGCTGGCCGACGCGATGGGGCACAATCAGCGGATGTTCCCCACTCATGTGATGAGCCTGATCCGCTCGGCGGAGAACAGTGGCCGGGTTCCGGATGCCTTTCTGGAGATCAGCAAGTATCTCGAGTGGCAGGAACAGATCATGGCGGACATCCGGCAAGCCACCGTCTATCCGGCCGTCGTGCTGGCCGTCGTGGCGGCCTTCGTCTTCGTCCTGTTCACCTTCGTCGTCCCCAAGTTCGTAGCCCTGCTCGCGTTGGCCAAGGTCGGGCTCCCCCTCATTACCCGCGTGGTCTTTTCGCTCAGCGAAATCGCCAAGACGACCTGGTGGGTGTTCCCGCTCGTCTTCATCGGGGTGCCGGTGATCATCAAGACCAGCGAACGTCGTTCCCCCCGCTTCGCCGCCGCGTTCGAGCATTTCAAACTGCACGCCCCGATCTTCGGCTCGCTCATCCACATGCTGGTGATCTCCCGCTTCGCGCACAATCTGGCGGTGCTCTACCGCTCGGGTATCAACCTCCTGAACGCGCTCGAGCTCTGCCGTGAATTGGTTGGGAGCATCACGGTCAGCACCGCACTGGTGGATGTCATCCAGAAGGTCGAGGCGGGCGAACCCCTCAGCGAAGGTCTGCGGCGTCATGCCATCTTCCCGCCTCTCCTGATCCGGATGGTCGCCATGGGCGAACGCAGCGGCAATCTCGACGTGGCGCTCGAGAATGTCTCGACCTACTTCGACAGCATCATTCCACGGCGCATCAAGAAGGTCTTCAGCCTGCTCGAACCCGCCCTCATCATCTTCCTGATAGGCATCGTCGGCAGCGTCGCAGTGGCCATTTTCCTCCCGATCATCTCCGTCATGGGAGCCATGAAGTAGGAGCCGTCCTCCAACCCCGTCGTACTATGACTCATTCCATCAGACCGCGGTTCTCGCCCGCATCCCGGACGGGTGGGTTCTCCCTCATCGAGATAATCGGCGTCCTCGCCATCATCGCCGTCCTGGTCGGCGTCGTCGGCACGTCCATCATGGGCCGCCTCAAGCGGGCCGCCCGCGAGGCGGAGGCGATCAGCATGACCAGCATCGCGGACGGCATCCGCGCCCACGTCCGAACCACGCGCGGCGTGCCCGTCGTCGACGACTGGCCCCGGCTCCTCGCCAACGAGATGGGTCTTGCTCCGGACCGTGTCCAGAGGACCAGCGCCGGCTATGCGCGGATGTTCGTGGTCGACCCGGCGATCCTTCTGACAGCAAGCGGCGAGCAACAGCTTCCTTACGCTCAGAGCCTCGGAATATCCAACGCCCCAGCGCACGCCCGAATCCTGGTCATCTCGTCCCTGGGCGGTCCCCTGCCCTCGGTCTCGCTGAGTGACAGCCAGTTCGAGACTGTCTGGACCACCACCGATGGTTCGATTCCCTCCCCGCTGGCCGCCTACGGCGCGTCCGCGGAGGAACTCCGGATCCAACGGATCGATCTCAGCGATCTCTTCTACCGGGTCATTCTTTCCAACTTCGACAGCGCCAACAGGGCGTGGTTTGCCGTCAACGGCGTTTCCGGCTGGGGCGCGCCATCGAGGGGACCATTCTACGAACGCTGGATCATCGCCGGCACCCCGTTCGACCTTCATTTCTCCGACAACTCGTTGCAGGCCCGTGACCTGCTCCGCTCGGACCTGAGCTATGTCTTCGAGCATGGCCAGTGGACCCGCTATCTCGCGTATGGCCGGCAGTCCGAGCAAGCGGCCCCGTTTGCGTCCGCAGTGACGGGCTTCCTCGCCAGCGGCGCGGCTCCGGGGAACACATCGATCGACCCCGCCAGCGTTGTGCAGGAGATGTACCTCTATCTCTCCACCTACGCCACCTGGTCTTCCGGTTCCGCCAACTTCGACGCATTCGCCTCAGGAACCTCAAACGCCCCGGCACCTGTGCTACGAACCCTTCAGGACAGTCAACAACGTCTCGACGACTTCACCACCGCCCTGATCACGCCAACCCCGTGACCGCCCACAAACGAAGCGATCCCCATGAAAACATACGGCAATCCATCCGTCCGCACCGGTAGCGACCGATCGGCCCCTATTTCCACCAGGAAGGGAGAGTCAGGCATGGCACGAGCCGGCAACCGTGGTTTCTCCCTGCTGGAGATCATCGGCGTCCTGACCATCATGTCGCTGCTCGCGGTGGCTCTGCTGCCGTCCATGATCAAGGTGATGGACCGCGAGGCCCGCTCGAGCGAGGCGCGCAACGTGGAACGACTGGGGGACGGCCTCGCCCAGTACATCCTCCGCACCCATAACATCCCGGCCCCTGGCCTCATGAGCGCCCGCATCGCGGAACAACTCGGAGTCCGCACCGATGATGTCACCAAGAACGGCCGCGGATTGCGCCGCGTGATCCTGGTCGACCCCGGCGTCACGGGCAAGTTCCCGACTCCGGCCAGTTCGGATTACATCTATAATCAGGGAATTCTTGGAAACACCACCACCGACTTCGACACCAACGTCCTCGGGGTTGTGATCGTCTCGAGCATTGGCACGGCGCTGCCCGACGCACTTGTCACCGGCTATGCCTCCAGCACCGAGGCGTTCCGGGCGTATTGGAATGCGAGCGAGGGTCAGATTCCCCAGGGGCTCAGCTGGAACGGGGACGGATCGGACCTCTGCATCCAGCGGGTCAACCTTGCGTCGCAATTCATTCGCCTGACTCTCTGCTACCAGAGGCAAGGAACCAATACGCCGGCGCTCACTCAGGGACTCTTCGCCGTCGACGGAACGGTCCCGCAAGTGATCCCCAACCCGTCCTTGCCGTTCGATTCCTACTACGTCAAGGGGACGCTGCTCTGCCTCTACAATCAAAGCGAAGTCCAGGCGAAGGAAGTCCTGCAGAACTTCATGTGTTATATCTTCAAGAATAACATCTGGCGCAGTCCGCTGCTCATCGGCCCGGATCTGACCACCACGCCCTCCCTGAGCGACATGCAGACCTCAGCGGAGATATTCGCCTCGTCGACCCTCAATGCAAAGGCCCAGGGCAACCCCCAAACGACCCTGGGCGAAGCCCTCGCCGAAATGACCGACTTCATGGTCACCTATACCACCTGGGCCAACGCAGGCTTCCCCATGAGCGGCGACCCTCTGCTCGCCGCCGTCACGACCGCCCAGCATAACCTCGACGATTCGACCGAAGACATCATCCACATGCCGGGAATCCCGGAACGCGACAACGACCTCGACGGAGACGGTTACGGCGTCGCTGTGCATGATCTCTGCACCCAGGAGGAACATTCCAACCACGTCTGTCATGACGATGGCCATCACGAAACCGCTAGCTCAGGCGATGGCCATCACGAAACCGCTAGCTCAGGCGATGGCGATCACGAAACCGCTAGCTCAGGCGATGCCCACCCAGTCGAGGTCGAAGGCGGCGACGGCACGTGCAACCATCACGGAGATCACGACGCCGGCGGCTTCTGCCTCCACCGGGATGGCTCCGACTGCAACGAATGCATTCATGCCACGGCCTCGAGTTCGGGTTCGACTTCTACCCCGACTGCGGGCGATGGCTCGATCGTGGTCCAGAGTGACGGAGGCGACGTTGTTTCGACCCCACCCGCGACGAATTCGATTCCGACGGCTTCCTCGACTTCGACGAATGCTCCCGCCACGATCTCGACCAACGCACCTACAGTCGTTGTGGTCGCCACGAACACGAGCACCAATTCGACGGTCGCGGCGTCCAGCACCACTGCCGGCGTGAGCACCGGGACAGCCACGACCACGACCACGACCCATACCACGACCACCACCACCACCTGCACGTCGAGCGAAGATCCCAAGGTCAAGTCCAACAACGGTCATGGCAACAACATCGATGGGTATGATTGCAGCAATCCAGGCAACAAGCCCGGCATCGATGCTTCCGGCTCCATCGACGACGAAAAGAGCAAGGGCAAAAAGCCTTGACTCACTGACTCGCTGACTCGCTGACTCGCTGACTCCCAATTCTCGGTTCACGTGCTTGGTCGGAAACCTCCCGACATTCAGTCCAAGCCGAAATGTCCCTATTACGCATCCGACAAACTGACACCCCGGTCGCCCAGAACTTATCCAGTCACCTGAACACCCTCGGATTCTCCTGGCTCCACGGCCGCGTCGCGGCGGTGGCCGTGCAGAAGGGCGAGGTGATCGGCACCTGGAGTCGGGAGGACGTACCGGATGACTTGTCGAAGTTGGGCGAACTGGTCCGCGAGGCGGTCAAGTCCACGGGCTACCGTGGCTCGACCGTCTCGCTGCTGCTGGCGCATCCGCGCCTGGCGCATCAACTCATCGAGACGGCGCCCGCCAAAGGCTCAGCCCTTGAGGCGATGATCGCGCGGCAGGCGGATCGGGCCAAGGCGTTCGAGGGGCCCGCAGCCTGGAGCTTCCAGACCACCGCGGGATCCCACAATCCGCAGAGTCACCTGCTCCATCTCCTGCCCCAGTCGCTCCTCGACCAGATGTTCCGGAGCGTGGAGAGGGCGGGACTCCATCTCGTCAGTGTATTGCCTCCGACCGCGGTGCTGCATGGGCAGTTGACGCGCCTCCCGATTGCGGACGACGAAGTCGCGGTCATCGCAGCCGACTGCGGGGACCGGGTCACGGTGGTCGTGGGCCGCAAGAACGGGGATTTGCTTCTGGCCCGGTCGTTGGACGTCTCCCGAGGCAAGGGAGCTGCGAGCTTCGGGGTTGATCTGAGTCGCACCGTCCTGTTCGTCAGCCAGCAGTTCGGCGTCAATGTCGGCAGCGTCTGGATTTTCGGGAACGGAGCGGCGGAACGGGCGACCGAGTTACAGCCCCAGATCCATGCCCCGGTCCGCATAAGTCCTGAGATCGACAAGCCGGCGTACTGGGCAGAGGACGCCCTCCGGCTCCCGCCGGAGTTCTCGCCTAATCTCATCAGTTCCGAGCAACGACTGGCGCCGCAGCGCAAGGCCCTGATCAAGCTGACCACGGTCATTTCGTTGCTGCTGGCCTTGGTCGCGGTGGCCTCCGTCGCGCTGATGCTTGTGGTCTCGGCTCGTGAGCGGAAGGGGATTGCGGCGCTTGGAAAGCGGATCCAGCAGTTGCAGGCGGAGCATCATGAGTTGCAACTGGCCCATCAGGCGCTCAACCGCCGCGCGGAGACGGTGAAGACGGTGGTCGACGACCACCTTCCGCCGGTGCCCGCGTACTTTCTCGCCTATCTGGGTGAGATCGTGCCCGCGGAGATGCGACTGACCACGGTCTCGGTGAGGCGGGAAGGCTCGCTCTGGCACCTGCAACTGGCCGGTGCAGCCCAGACAAATGCGCCGGGACGCACCGTGAATTCGCTCGCGGCCAACGTCGGGGCCTTCGCGAAGGTCCTCGCCAACGGCCCCTTCCACGTCCAACTCGCCGAACCTCCCCCCGCACCGGCCGCCACACCGTCCGCCCGCGAACTCGCCGCCGGATCCACCGCGAACATGGCGGCCAGAAGGGCCAATCCAGGCGCGCTCCCGGCAGTTCTGACCAAGGACCGCTTCACGCTTGAGGGCTGGATGAAATGAACCCGCCCACGATTCCCACCACACGGTCCTCCAAGGGCCGGCTGACCCGCAACATCATCGAACGCGCGGTCGTCGTGATCGTGCTCACAGCGTCCCTCTCGGCCATCTGGTGGAGCGTCACCCGACTCATCGCCCTCCAGAAACGATCAAGCGAACTCAGCCGGCAGGTCGAGAAACTCACCTCCGAGATCGACATCATGAGGCTGGAATGGTCTCCCACCCAGACCCAGGACCTCGCCCGCCGCTTTGGGGATCTCCACGAAAACCTGTTCGAGACCCCGTCCTCCGTCATGGAGTGGACGGATCTGGCGGTTCGTGATGCGATCCCGCTCGCGCTGGACATGAAGGTGAGTCTCGGCCCAACCCAGATCTCGACCAACGATGCGGGAATCATCACCCGCTTTCCGGCCACCTTCGAAATCCGCCCCAACCCCATCGCCCTACCCACCCGATCCCTCTACCATCGCTTCTTGGAATGGACCCGTGGCATTGCCACCGAGGCTCGTCGCGTGGATTTCGTCGAGCTTACCATGACCGGCATCTCTGCCGGCGGCGGAACCATGAGCGCCACAGTCGAGTTATGGGGCCTGGACAAGTCCTCGAACGCCTCTCCCCCGGTCATTACCTCCCCATCACCCACGAACGCACCTGTTCCTTCACCGGCGAACCCAGCCTCCCAGGCTCCGGGCGCGGCACCAAAACCGCCGTCCACACCGACCCCGGCCGAACCGCAGCCCGAACCCCAGGCCACACCATGACCCGGCGGGACCGAAACAAGAACATCCTGGTCGCCGTCCTCGCGGTCGCGGCGCTCAGCTACACGGCCTATACCTTGATGAGCTCAGGACGCCCCAAGGCAGCGGCTGCCAACGCAACCTCGTCCCAGACTTCCACCAACAAGACAGCCCTCGCGACATCCTCGGCCACCGCCAAAGGCGCTCAGGCAGCCGACATCATTCCCGACAAGCCCATCAATCTCGTCGAGGTCCAATCCAAGTTCCGAAAGTGGTCGGAATCGCCAGCGCGCGACCCGTTCCTGATCATCGCCCCGCCCCGGACGACCAAGGCCGACATGCTCCGGGCGGCCGATATCCTCACTCTGCACGCAGTCTGGCGGCAGTCGGGCGACCGCCTTGCCGTCATCAACAACGAGGTCCTGGGTGAAGGCGACCGCATCGCAGGCTACAGGATAGAGAAGATCGACGCACGACAGGTCTGGGTCCGGGGAACGAACGGGACCGAACTCATTAATTTCCAGATGGGCGCTCCCTCCGCCCCTTCGGATAGAAACAAACAGACACCGGGTCGCCGTCCTCCTTCCGGAGGGGCCACCACGGTGGAACGTCGACTGCCCTCATGAAACTGCCGCCCCAAGCTGTCAGGGCCGGTTGCCCTGCGGTCCGTCACCGAATCGGACTGCTGGTCCACGCCGCGTGCGTGGCCGCCGCAGTCAGTCTCGGTGCGGAGACCGCGGACAACTGGCGCCCCCTGCCTCGACCGACCCGCCAGGATTCCGCCAACCCCGCCACCCGCAAAGGCGCCGTCGCGCTGGTGGAATCCAAGTCACAGACCCCCAAGGCCGGCGAACACGCGACCCCCAAACCCAGGCCGGTCCAGGTGACCTACAACGCAGTGGAAGATACCCGGGACTCCGGGACCGCCGCGACCCAGTCCAACTTACCCGCGAACCCCCCCACGAACTCACCCGCGACCTCGGCCCAGGCGCCCGCACTGGAGCCTGCCCCTGCCCCTGCCCCCGCGCCCGCGCCCGCGCCTGCCTCCGTCTCAACCCAAGCGCCGATCACGACGCGGGTAGGTGGCAGGACTCTCTATTCTTTCAAGGCCGAGAATCTGGAACTCAAGTCCGCGCTCGCCCTGTTCGCGCGAGCCAACAAGCTCAACATCGTCCCGGACAAGGACGTCACGGGCCAGATCACTCTCGACCTTGAGGACCTGCCCCTCGACCGGGTCATGCAAGCCCTGCTCGAATCCTATGATTATTTCTGGATTGAGCAGGATGGACTCATCCGGGTACGGGCCAAGCAGACCGAGGAATTCCAGGTCGACTATCTTCGCCTGAACCGGAAGGGACAGGGAATGAGTTCCGCCATGCTCGCCTCCGGCATGGGCGGTGGTGGAGGCGGTGGCGGGGGAGGCGGAGGTGGAGGTGGGGGAGGCGGAGGAGGCGCGTCGGGCGGCTCCTCCGTCAACCTCTCCGGGGAGAACAACATCTCCTTCTGGACGGAGCTGAAGTTGGAGATAGACAAACTCGTCACCTCCGAGGGCAAGGAAAACATCGCCATCAACCAGACGGCGGGACTCATCCAGATCACCGACCGTCCGTCGGCAATCAAGCGGGTGGCGCGTTATATCGCGAGCCTCAGTGAGAACATCAGCCGGCAGGTGGAGATCCAGGCCCGCATCTTCGATGTCACCCTGCACGACCAGTTTCAGTTCGGGATCGATTGGGACCATGCGGCGCAGGCATTCGGCGGGGTCGCCTCAGTGGCGGGCGGTCCCACCGTGGCTGGCATGGCGGGCGGCCAGCAGATCAAGAAGGAAGCCTTCAAGTTCATGTTCAAGGACGCGAACACATCCGTCCTGCTCACCGCGCTGAGGGAACAGGGCGAGGTCAACGTGGTTTCCCAGCCTCGCATCCGGGTGATCAACAACCAGACAGCGATGATCAAGGTCGGCACCGAGACCCCGTTCTTCAAGAGCCGCAGCACCATCCTGCCCGGCCAGACCGCCGGAACCACGTCCCAGACCCAGGAGGACGAGGTCACCACGATCACCGTCGGCACGATCCTCGCCATCACACCCCAGATCTCGAGCAACGACTGGGTCACGCTCGACATCGCCCCGGTGCTTTCGAGCCTCGTGGAAACCAGGATCTCCCCGAGCGAACTCACCACCGCCCCGGTCCTCGACATCAAGCAGGCGTCCACGCTGGTCCGCGTCCAGGCCGGCACGACCATCATCATCGGCGGTCTCATGCAGGACGAGCGTGGAAAAACCACCCGCAGCGTGCCGCTCCTCGGGGACATCCCGCTGCTCGGCCGGTTGTTCCAGGGCAAGGCCGAGTACAAGGCAAAGAAGGAACTCGTGATCTCGATCACACCCGTGATCGTGCGGTGATCCCTTTCCCATGAACCCGCCCGCGATGCCGGTCGGTCTCTTCGATGCCGTGGTGCTTTGCGTGGTGGGCCTCACCGCGCGCGCGGGCTATCTCCACGGATTCGCGGAGTCCGTCTGGCCCCTGTTGCGGTGGGGACTGGCCCTTGGCGCCGGGACGCTGGCCTGGGCGCCGCTCGGGGACGAACTCGTCGCCTCGGCTGGGCTCTCACCGAAATTCAGTGCCGTCCTCGCCTATGCGGGCGTGGGCACCTTGGCTTACGTCGCCGTCATCCTGGCCCAACGTTCGGTGGGCGACCGCCTGATGCTGGCGATCCCTGCGGGTGTTGTGGACGGCTTCTGCGGCGGCATCGCCGGGACGTTCACCGGATTGGCCGGGGCGATCGTGTGTTTCGCAATGATCAGCCCGTTCGACGTCGGCGGCACCGACTGGAATCCCCTGGGGATGAAGAACGAGGACGCGATCCAGGGCCTAGGTCGGGCGATCTTCGGATCCATCCAGCACGAGGCGTTCGAGGCCTCGTGGCTGGGCCGATCCCTGCTGCAAAATGGTTCCTCTTTCCTGATTCAGCCGGGCGAGATTTCCTCACGAGAACCGGATGCCGGGTCCGCCATCTGACCCGGGAATCCCCTCGACGCGACGCGATTCCCGGGCCTCGCGCATCCGAGACTCGCCCGGTCGAGAAAGACGCTACTCGACGGGGATGACGCGCAGGGAATCCTTGTCGAATTCCGCCGTACCGCGGCTTGCGCGCAACTCGGCCACCAGGACCACCTCCGTCTCCACGCTTGCGAGTTCGAAATCGTAGGCCACCACGGTCCATCCTCGATCGCCCGAGACGTGGTTGCGTCGCGGTTGTTGGGTCCCGGAGATTCGCAGTCCCGCCCCTTCGCCCTTGTCGTCACGAACGGACTCCACGGAGGTCGTTCGCAGTCGGCCCTCGAACCGGTACCGTCCGCGCGGCAACCGCACCGGGGCGCGGAAGGAGGCGGCATCGGGCCCCTTCGTCGCGATTCGCAGGATGCGAACGCCACCCGATTCGGTCTCCTCCAACTTGGACTCTCCGCCCGATTGCGGCAGCCATTCTGCCGGATGCAGGCCCTCCTTTGGAATCCTGGCCGGGGCCGATGTCCCGGGCAGGACACCGCGCAGCATCGGATCCTGCTCGAGGGAGTGGACCCGGCTTTGGACGGCCATCGACGCCCACTGCACATAGCCCCTGATTTCCGGGAACTCCGACTTCAGCTTCCCGGCGACGCGGGCCAGCGCGTTCGTCATGAGGTCGGCGCGGAAGACGTTCGTGAACACCTCGACGAATCGTTCGCGATACAATTTCTGGCCTTCGGGAAGGCTGAACAAAGCCTGGGCGAGCAGACCGTTCCAGGAGGGGTCCGCTCCCATCTCGTTCCTCTGGAAAAGCTGGTCCGTGCCATGCGGGATGAGGACCGCCCGACCGTCTGCGGGTCGAAAATAGATCCGATAATTGTTTCGATTCATCGCGTACCCATCCCAGTCCGCGATCATGGCCGAGACCACGGCATAGGACACGAACCGGTCGACATCGAGCCGCTCCTGCAATCGCCGCCAGCGCAGTGCGGGATCCGGTTCACGCGCCGCGCCCACCAGCGCCTTCAGGTCGGAGCGATCCACCGGCCCGCTGCCGTGACCTCGATCGAGCGGCTGATCGATTTCCTGGAGGAACCCCCCGTCATAAAGGTTGCCCTGCGATTCGTTGAAGGACCGTCGCAGGAACTCCTCCTCGAATCCCTCCTTCACGACGTAATGCCCCAGTTCCCGACCGTTGAGCTCGACGCGGGCCCACGCCACGCGTGTGGCCGGGACACCCGATGCGCGGAACAATTCGCCCGCGAGATATTCGCTCATGTAGGTCGGGTCCTGGACCGAGTTGTTCAGATGAACCCCCCGCAACCCCGCCCATCGCGCCCCGCCGACCCACTTGTTGAACTTCAAGGTCATCGCCGGACGATCGTCCACAGGCCGGAAACTCCCCGCCGATCCCTTGAGCCGCACCGCCACCATGGGCATCTCCTGACCGTTGATGACCACCGTCGCAGGGGCGTATTCCTTGGGATTCCGACGCAAGGCCTCAAGGCTTTCCTTCGGCAACCGGACCTGGACCTTCAGGAACGTTGGCTCCAGGAAAATCGCGTCCCCCGGGGCCTTCCCCGGCGCGCGCGCGGACTCCTGCTTCGTGGCGGCACCCACCCCGGGTTCCGGCATCGCGTCGGCCCCGGCCGCGGAAACAATCCACGAGCAAACGGCGAAAATCGCCACCCAAGCCACCCAAGCCATCCGCGCCGCCAGGACCACACGTACTTCAGGTCTCATCCGTGGGCGGGAATCTGCACCACCTCCTGCCAGTCGACCAGCCCGCCGAAAAAGGCTTGTTCGTCGTAGCAGCCGACGTGAGGAGGCTCAATTCATTGGCGTTTGGATGAAGTTTGAGTCCCGTTGCGTCGACCGCCACGAGGCACGTGGCTTCCATCCCCTGCCTCGGGCTATTTCCCGAGCACGAACGGATCGAGGTACTTGGCTCCGCCCGGTGTGAAATCAGGGTTGTGGATCTCACGAACATCGGCGAATCGGAAACCGCCGACGTCGATCTTCGCGCCGTCGACCACGCCCTCCGCCAGAAATTGCGCGCAGGCCGCCCAGTGGCCCGCACCCGACTGCGGCGCGAGGACGATCTTCTTCGACGGCTTCTCGTGATTCTTCACGAACGAGATGACGGTGAGCAGGTCGTGGACGCGCTGTTGGAACACGGAGTGGTTGTAGCCGAAGGTGTACGCCGCCGCCTCGCGGGGGTTCTTCACCCGTCGCGTCGCGTCGAGCGGCTTCCCGTCGGCGAGGAATTCGCCCTGATACATCAGGTCCACGCCCACCACCGTCGCCCCGGAATCCAGGTGGGCCTTCGCGGACGCAATCAAACCGCCGTCCACGGAATAGAGACCGGCCTTCCCGCCCGGAGTCGGGATGACCACGGTGGTGCCATTCCAATCCTTGGGATGGAGGAACACCGCGGGCAGGCATTCACCGCGGGACTTGTTGCGGAGGAGGCCGACCATCTCGAGGTAGGGACCGTGATCGTTCTTCGAGGAAAGCTCCCATTCCACCGTGCCGACCTCCCGCAAGGAGCGCCCGAGGACGACCTCGACCGCAGGCCGGATCACGCTGCTGCGACCGGCATCAGACTTGGCGGCATCGGCGAGCTGGGCTGAGGCATCCTTCGCGAGCCACTGCAGAAGGTTGCGCTCGAAGTCGTCGCCGCCGGACGGTTTCGGGTGTGCATCGTCCCAGACACTGAGTTCGGACGTCTTCAATCGGATGTAATCCTTCTCGATGACGGGCTCCTTGAACCCGAGATTGAAGCCGCGATTCAGCACGCCATAGAAGGCCGAGCGCGAAACGGCGTTGTAGTTGTGCGGGAAATGTTCACCACGATGGAGCGACACGCGGTCCCCGGCGCCCAACAGCGCGTAGAGCTGCTTGAGCTCGGGGAAGCCTTTGGTCGACATCTCCTTCGTCCAATCGTTCGCGCAGGTCATGCCCTGGGGACCCGGCGCGAACAACGCCGCAAACTCCACGTTGCCCGTGCCGATGCGCAGCAACGACGCGTTTTCGCAGGTGCAACCGCCCTGCATCGCCGTGCTCACCATCACGGCCGGGAACGAGAGCTTCACCCGCGGATCGATGCCCGCGAGGATCATGGTCTGCGTCCCGCCCCCGCTCGCACCGGTCATCGCAACGCGATCCGGATCCACCTCGGGGAGGCTCAGCAGGAAATCCAGGGAACGGACCGCATTCAACGTCTGCAGGCCCATCGCACTTTGCAGATGCGACTCGGCGAGCGGACTGAAAAGCCCCCACGCCCCGGGCGCGTTCATTTCGGGACGTTGCTTTGCGAACAAGTGGACCAACTGCATCGACAACTGCTGCGAGTCCGAGTTGCCCAGCATATCCCACTGCCACACCACACAGCCCATCCGCGCCAATTGCACGCACATCGACTGGAACCGGCTCCGCCCGCCTTCCTCGAACCGCTCCTGGCCCGTCGCGATCTCGTCGCGCACTTGGTCCTCGGTCGACTCCGCCAATCGGGCATCGGTCCAGTGGCCGTGGGCAAACAGGACGCCGGGAACCTTCCCCGTCACGTTCCTGGGCCGGTAGAGATTCCCGGTCACGAAAAACCCGGGCACACTCTCGAAATAGACCTTCTCCACCGTGTAATCGCCGCGATCCACGCGACCATGCACCACCGCTTTCAACGGACCGCGCGTCGGCACCGGCCAGAGGCCCTGCGACACCAGGATCTGCCGACGCACTGACGCTGCACGTTCCTTCCAGGCGTCGGCGGTCGCCGGTACCGCGAGCGGGAAATAGCCGTCCAGATCCTTCACCGGTCCCAGCCTCCGATCGTCGATGGCCCCACCTGCGGCAAGCGCACGCGGGGGCGCGGCGGAGACATCCGGGCAAACCAGAGGGGTGAGAACGGCAGAAATGGCAGCCAGCAAACTCAGGCGGCGGGAGGGCATGGACTGGGTTATAGGCGGAGCCGGAAGCCGCCGCAAGCCCTCACCCTTCCCCGAAAAGCTCGCTGCTGAACATAGGGGTTTGTTC
>CAIMTB010000494.1 GCA_903844265.1 uncultured Verrucomicrobiota bacterium | reverse complement strand
CCACCCTCTCCCGCTGTGGGCGGGCGAGGGACCTGGGTCGTGTGCGGTTCATGGAGAGGGTCTCCGGACTCTCACGGCATCACGGGCAGTTCCAGGCACAGGGCCTCGCGATCGTTACGGACCAGAAGATAGCGCCCCGCCAACACCGGCAAGTTCCAAGTCTTGCTGCTCAGCGCCTCAGCGCGGCCCAGTTCCTCAAAGCCGCCGACCTTCGCCGCACACAGATGCACGGATCCGCCCTCGTTCTGGATCACGATCAGGTCGTTGACCAGGAGGCTCTGGCCCGAAGCGTAGTTGCCGTCCTTCCACACGCGCTCGCCCGTCGCCACGTCAACGCAGGCCAACCGACCATCGTCGAGTCCGTAAAGATGCCCATCGCGCAGCGCCGGCGAATTGAACTGCGTCTTCATCCGCATACCGCGCCAAACCTCCGTCGCGGACCAGGTTCCCCCGGGACGCGCCTCCACTTTCAGCAGGAGGCAGCCCATGCCGTAGCCGCCCGAGAGGAACACCCGATCCTCGCCGACCACCACCGGCTGGGACGCCTTCGGCCACTTGTCAGAACCCCAGGCATGATCCAGCAGCACCGCGCCGGTCGCCGGGTCATGAATGGAAAGACCTCGTGCATTGTTGCTCAGGATCACCCGGCGCCCGGCGATCGTGGCCAGCACAGGCGACGCGTAACTCGCCCGATCATCTCCGGCCTTCCACACCGGCGCACCGGTGTCGCGACGATAGGCAAAGAGCACCGGGCCGCGCGTATTGCCTCCCGTCACCACCACGAGGTCATCGACCACCAGAGGCGATGCACTCAGGCCCCATTCGATGTTGGAGGATGTATTCTCGGCCAGCACCGCCCGCTGCCAGAGCGCCTTGCCGGTGGCGGCGTCAAGGCCGTTGAGCAGTCCCGTCGCGCCGTACGTGTAGAGCTTGCCGTCGTGAACCGTCGGCGTCGCCCGCGGCCCCTCGCCGCCCTGCCATTGCGTGAACCGGGCCGGGTCCGCGTGGGACCATACCAGCGCGCCCGTGAACAGGTCGTAGCAGGTCACGCACTCCTGTTCGCCACGTTGCTCCTGCGTCCATGCGTGGCCCTTCACCACCGCAAACGAGGACCAACCGCCCCCGATCTCGTGGCGCCAGAGTTCCCTCGGCGGAGCTGCCTTCCAGTCGCGCGCCAACCGCGGCGCATCGACCCGCCCATCCCGGTTCGTCCCGAAGAATTGCACCACATCCTGGACGCCCGCCAGGCGCGGATCGGGCTCCGTCGCGGAGGGCGGATGGACGGGGGACGCCGCTAGCGCAGTCGCATCAAGGGCCTTCAACGGTGGCCGGCCCGCCCACTTCCAGACCAGCCGTGGGCGCCCGGTGCCGTCCGCCGTGCCGTCCACGTGCAGGCTGAAACGCAGACCCAGCGCGAGCAGGACAACACCCGCAAGTCCCAGCGCCCGGGTCCGGCCAGCAAACCGCCGCGTGAAAGTGAACCAGAGCAGGATCACCAAGGACGAGAGGATCGCGAGCGCTGTCATCGTCCAACCGGCGAAGTTCCGCTCGAGCTCCGGCCGCGTGTTCACGGCGGTCCCGCCGGCAAGAGCAAGCAGGACGACGATGATTGGAAACCACGGCACGCCGCACGGACGGGGTTTCTGTGGGGAGGTGTCGTTCGAGTTCATGAGCGCTGTGGCTTCATCGATTTCGGAGGGCCGATCCACCGCGAGGCCGGGCCCGAGAGACGCCCTAGCATCTCCTTCAACCTGAGCATAGCGGCGAGGCGATGCACAAATCTTTCGTCAAATGCTCCGCCACTCCAGACCGAATCGCGCCAGGTACTTCCGCAGTCGATCCGCGTCGTTCGGCACCTTCCGCTTCTCGCGGGTGACCCCATAAAGCCGGCGACCGGCTTCGGACAGGGACGCGGACTCCCGGCAGACCCCGATGACGAAACCCAGCTGGACGCGATCGAACAGGTCGAGTCGCTGCAGCGCGTCCGGACCGAGCATCGACGCCACCCACGCGTCGTGATCGGACCCGTCCAGCGGCGTCGACCACGCCGCCCGGAGCCTTTCCAATTCGGCCTCGAGGACCGCCGCGGTGATGCGGCCACCTGGCGACAGGGTGGCCATGCGCGTCACGCAGGCGTTGAGGTCGCGGAAGTTGGCACTCCACCGGGCGGCCGGGGACTTGGCGAAATCGAGGAACTGCTCGCGGACTTCCTTGCTCATGGTGGCACGCAAGGCGTTCCGCTTGGCGAATTGGTCCAGTTCGTAGTCGAGGTTCGGCTCGAGGTCCTCGGGACGCTCGGCCAAACCGGGCAGGCGGAACGTCCAGAGGTTGATCCGGGCCAGCAGGTCTTCGCGGAACCGCCCCTCGCGCACCGCAGCGGCCAGGTCGCGGTTCGTCCCCGCGATCAGCTGAAAGTCGCTGCCCACCTCGGTGTCGCTGCCGAGCGGAAAGAACCGCTTTTCCTCGAGCGCGCGCAGGAGCATGGCCTGTTCATCCCGCCCGAGTTCGCCCACCTCGTCGAGGAAGAGCACGCCCTTGTCAGCGGCGCGCAAGAGTCCGGGCCGATCCTTCACCGCGCCGGTGAAGGCCCCTTTGACGTGACCGAAGAGGACCGACATCGCGGCGTCGCCTCGCAAGGTGGCGCAGTTCACCTCCATGAACACCCCCGCCACCTGGTGGCGCTCCTGCTTGAGCTCGAAGATGCGCCGGGCCAGGCGCGACTTCCCCGCCCCCGTCGGACCCATGAGCAGGATCGGTTCGCGGGCGTGGATGGCCACGTGCTCGATCCGCTCGATCAGTTCGTTGAAGCGCGCGTTGCGGGTCTCGATGCCCGACTTGAGGAACGACACCGCGTCCGTGGACTCCCGTTCGAACCGCGCCGCGATGCGGTCGTACTTGGAGAGATCGAGGTCGATGATGCTGTACAGGCCTTCCGGTCCCTTCTTCTTCGGGGTGACCGGACGCGTCTCGACCAGCCGGCCGGGGAAATGCCGGGACTCGGTGAGGAGAAACAGGCAGATCTGCTGCACATGCGTGCCGGTGGTGATGTGCACCAGGTACTCTTCCGAGTCCGGCTTGAACGCATAACGCCAGGCGAAATCGAGCTCGTGGGGGTCAAACATTGACTCTTGGACAATCTGGTTCCCCCATCGCGCCGCTCTCGTCGTGGCGGATTGATCCGGGCGACCCCAAGAGCGAAGTGGCTCCCCTCACTCGACTAAATCAAGGGACAGGTCTTTCATTTTAGGCGAGGGAGGGCTAGGAGCCCGCAACACGGGTCCGCATCTTGAAGATGTTTCCTTCTCATGATCTCCGTGACGAACCCCGGTGGGATTGGCTTTCATCGGGCACGCATGATTGCCCGCCATTTCACGGCGCTCCGCATCCTCCTGCTCCCGCTGCTCACGGGGTCGTGGTCACGTGCCCACGCATCGGCCGGTGAGGAGTTCTTCGAACGGCGGGTCCGGCCAGTGTTCGCGGAGCACTGCCATGACTGCCACAGCGCCAGCACCAAGATCCGTGGCGGCCTCTCCCTCGATTCCCGCGCCGACCTCCTGCGCGGGGGTGAGACCGGGCCTGCGATCGTGCCGGGACAACCCGAGGACAGCCTGCTGCTCGCGGCGGTCCGACATCGGAAGCCCGATCTCGCCATGCCGGCGAAGCAGCCGAAGCTTCCGGATTCCGTCATCGGGGACCTGGAGTCCTGGATCCGGGACGGGGCGCCCTGGCCGGGATCCCAGACCTCGACGGCACCCCGTGGAACCTTCGACCTCGCGGGCAGGAAAGCACGGCTGCCGTGGCTATGGGAGCCGCCACGCCGCCAGATCGTGCCGGTCGTGCCGGCGAGTGGGCAGGCCTCCACGGACGTGGATCGATTCCTGCGAGCGAAACTGGCGGAGAAAGGAATCGATCCGGCGCCGCCGACCGACGAGCAGACCTGGTTGCGCCGGGCATTCTTCACGATCACAGGCCTGCCCCCCGCGCCGGAAGCCGTCCGGGCATTCGTGGACGATTCGTCGCCGGGGAAGCGGGAGCGGCTCGTCGACGGACTGCTGGTGTCGCGGCATTACGGCGAGCGCTGGGCCCGGCATTGGATGGACCTGGTCCGGTACGCGGAATCGCGCGGTCACGAGAGCGACTTCCCGATCGCCAATGCCTGGCAGTACCGCGACTACCTGGCGCGCGCGTTCAACGCGGATCTCCCGTACGACCAATTCCTCGCCGAGCACCTCGCGGGCGATCTTCTCCCCCCGCGGTTCCAGCCCGGCACAGACTCGAACGAAGCGGTCTTGGGAACGGGCTGGGCGTTCCTGGGCGAGGAGGTCCACAGCCCCGTCGACATCCGGCAGGATGAATGCGAGCGGGTCGACAACAAGATCGACGTGCTGACGAAGACCTTTCTGGGACTGACCGTGGGGTGTGCCCGGTGTCACGACCACAAGTTCGACGCCGTGAGCCAGCGCGACTATTACGCGATGGCAGGATTCATTCTGGGCTCGAGTTACCGCCAGGTCCGATTCGAGACGATGGCCGCGCATCAACGCACCGCGGCGGAACTCGAGGTGCTGCGCACCCGGTTCCGTCCCAGCATCGCTGCTGGTCTGGCGACCGAGCTGCAGGACGGGATCCGGGGCCTGACGGACGAGTTGCTCGAGACCTTCACCGGCGACGGGTCAGGAAGGACGCTGGAATGGAGAACCCTCACCAACCAGCCGTCCCATCCGCTCCACCTCCTCGCGCAACTCGCGAACGACCCGGCCGCAACCGGCTCTTCCGCGGATCGCTTGCAGGAACGAATCGCCGCGCTCCGGCCCGGGCACGCGCGGCTTCCGGCCGATGCACGGGTGATTGCGGATTACACCGTGGCAGGCCGCACCCCATGGAAGACGGATGGCCCCGCGTTCGGGACCCGGCCTCGGTCGGTGGGGGAGATCGTGCTGGGCGGGTCCTCGACGAACCTCATCGCGCGCGTCATGCCCTACGGTGCGGCACGGCGTGACGCGTTCTGGAACCGTCTGGCGCCCGAGCCCGGTAACGAATCGGAGTCGGGCTCCCTGCCGTCCACGGCGCAGGCGGGGCGCATGCTCCGGACCCCGACCGTGACGCTGGCGTCGGGGCGGCTGCACTACCTGATCCGGGGCCGGGCACGCGTCTACGCGGCGGTGGATTCGCACATCATGCTGGCCGGCCCGCTCCACGGGGTGCTGGTCGCGACGTTCGACGGCGGCCCTGATGCCAGCTGGGTCACGCATGACCTTAGGGCCTACGCGGGGCACCGCGTTCATGTCGAGTTCTCGCCCGAGGGCGAGGGGGATCTCGAGGTGCTGCAGGTCGTCGAGTCAGGGGAGAAGCCCCGGTCGACGGGTGTCGAGCCGTGGTATCCGCGAGGGGAACCCCGGACGTGGCAGGAACTGGCCGAGGCGTTCACGGCGGATTGCGCCGAGGCCGTGCGGAGACTCGGGCGGGATGAGCTCGCGGGCGAACCCCGTCTCGCCGCGCTGGCGGACTGGCTGATCCGACGGCGATCGTCGTCGGCAGGGGCCTCGAATCCGATCCCGGCGGAGGTCGCGTTCCTCCGTGAGCAGCAGACCCTGGCCCAGGGCGTGCGATGGACCTCGAGGACAGCGGTGGCGTGGTTCGACGGGACGGGCGTGGAGGAGCGGGTGCTCGCGCGGGGCAAGCCGGCAAGACCGGGCGACCCTGCGCCGCGCGCGTTGCCGGAGGCGTTCGGGATGCCTGCGGTGACCGCACTCGAGACCAGTGGCCGTGCGGAACTGGCGCGGCAACTCGCCGCCCCCTCCAACCCCTTGGTCGCGCGGGTGATCGTGAACCGCGTCTGGCAGCACGTGTTCGGGCGTGGAATCGTGGGAACGCCGGACAACTTCGGGTATTTGGGCGAACGCCCGACGCACCCCGAGCTGCTCGATCATCTGGCCTGGCAATTCGTCCATGAGGACGGCTGGTCGCTCAAGCGCCTGACCAAGCGACTGGTCCTGACGGACGCGTTCGCTCAAAGCAGCCGGGCGGCGACGGGGCGGGCGGCGGAAGTGGATCCCGGGAACCTCCTCCTGCACCGGATGCCGGTGCGGCGGCTCGAAGCGGAAGCGATCCGCGACGCGGTGCTGGCGGTCTCGGGGAGGCTCGACCCGCGTGTCGGCGGACCGCCCGTGCCGGTGCATCTCACCGAGTTCATCATCGGTCGCGGGCGGCCTGAACGCAGCGGACCTCTGGACGGCGACGGGCGGCGGAGCCTGTATACCGCGGTGCCGAGGAACTTCCTTCCAACGATGATGGTTGTCTTCGATTACCCGACACCCTTCAGCACCGTGGGCCGGCGCAACGCCACCAACGTGCCGGGCCAACCGCTGACCCTGATGAACGATCCGTTCCTGCATGAGCAGGCGCGGTTCTGGTCGGGGCGCGTGTTGAGGACGATGCCCGGCGTGGCGGATGAGGCGCGGATACGCTGGATGTTCGAGACCGCCTTCGCGCGGCCGGCGAAGGAAGCCGAGTTGTCGGCCTGCCTCGGCACTCTCGCCGACTTGCGTGCGCTTCACACGGGTGGCCAGGAGTCGGACGCCTGGTCGGACTTCGCCCACGCGCTTTTCAACGCGAACGAGTTCATCTACCTGAACTGAGCCAGCTGTCTCCTGCGATGAAAGCCAATCCTCTCTTCCTCCCGCGGCAGCTCTCGCGCCGGGCCCTGCTCGCCGGGGCGGCGAACGGGTTTGGTGCCCTGGCCTTGCGGGCGCTGGCCAGTCCGTCCGCCGCCAACACCCCTGCCTCGCTGGCGCCCCGGACCCCGCATTTCGTGCCCCGCGCCCGAAGCGTGATCTTCCTCTTCATGGAGGGCGCGGTCTCACAGGTGGACAGCTTCGACTACAAACCGATGCTGGAACGGCACCACGGCAAGGATCCGCGGCAGGCCATCGGCAAGCTCGAGAAGACGCAGTTCGAAAACATCGGCACGGTCCTCAAGTCGCCGTGGAAATTCGCGCAACACGGGCGAAGCGGGCTCTGGATCAGCGACCTGTTCCCGCACGTTGCCAGGCAGGCGGACGAACTCTGCGTGATCCGCTCGATGACCTCGGTCTTCCCCGAACACACCAGCGCCAATTATTTCCTGCACAGCGGGCTCGGGCTCCAGGGACGGCCTTCCATCGGCGCCTGGGTCTCCTACGGGCTCGGGAGTTTCAACCAGGACTTGCCGGGATTCGTCGTGCTCAACGGCGGACAGATCCCATCGGGCGGTCTCGACTGCTTTGGAA
Organism: uncultured Verrucomicrobiota bacterium; assembly: GCA_903844265.1. GTDB lineage: Bacteria > Verrucomicrobiota > Verrucomicrobiia > Limisphaerales > CAIMTB01 > CAIMTB01. The sequence goes on along the minus strand of CAIMTB010000494.1, from coordinate 1,010 downwards.
GCGGATTCCTGCCCGCGACCTACCAGGGTTCCCTGCTCAACGCCAACGGCACGCCCCTCGCCAACGTCGTGCCGGCCGAGAAGGCGCCCGCCCTGCAACTCGCCAAGCGACGGCTCGCCGAAAAACTCAACCGCGCGGGACTGCTGGCCGCCGGTGGCGACGACGCATTGGAGAGCGCCATCGCCAATGCCGAGTTGGCGGCCCGGATGCAGACCACCATCCCCGAACTGATGGAACTTACCGGAGAGTCCGCCGCCACCCGCCGTCTCTACGGCCTCGATTCCACCTACCCGCATACGCGCACCTACGCGCGCCAGTGCCTCATCGCCCGCCGCATGGTCGAGCGCGGCGTGCGCTTCATCGAACTCACCATCCCCATGGTCGACGGCTACTCCCGCTGGGACGCCCACGGCGGCCTGGTGAAAAACCACGGGGACAACGCACGCGCCGTCGACCAACCCATCGCCGCTCTCCTCGCCGACCTCCGCCAGAGGGGTCTCCTCGATGAGACGCTCGTGGTCTGGGCCGGTGAGTTCGGCCGGACGCCCTTCGCCCAGGGTTCCGACGGGCGCGATCACAATGAATTCGGGTTCAGCGTGTGGCTCGCCGGTGGCGGCGTCCGACCGGGGATCGCGTTCGGTGAGACCGACGATTGGGGCTACAAGGCCGTGCAGGACAAGCTCGAGATGTACGACCTGCACGCCACGATCCTGCATCTGCTCGGCCTGGACCACACCCGCCTGACCTTCCGTTTCGGGGGCCGCGACATCCGACTCACCGACGTCGCTGGAAAAGTCGTGTCCCAGATCCTCGCCTGAGTTCGAAATAAAGCGGCAGTCGTCTATTCAGGGTCAAGTGATCAGAACCGAGGTTCACCGAGGCATCGCGAGTCGCGGAAGTGATCCGTTCCAGAAGCATTCCTGTCTTCCAGTCCGCGGGTGGTGCCTCTAAAAACAGCCCGTGAATCCCTCGGTGCCTCAACCGCCGCCCGATCGCGAGGCCGCCCTGCT
>CAIMTB010000493.1 GCA_903844265.1 uncultured Verrucomicrobiota bacterium | reverse complement strand
TGAACATGGGTTCCGATGCCTGTCAGAGCTGCCACGATCCCCATCGCTCCGACCTTAAGAAATTGCTGAAAGCCTCCACTTCATGATTCGCCCGGGCCGCATTCTCCGATGGGGTTTGCCTGTGCTTCTCGGGGCGGTCGGAAGAGAAGGGTACGCTCAGGAGGCCGACGACCAGACAAGGCCTTTCAGCCTGTTCTTCACGAAGGTCTATCTCCAGACCGACGCCGTCTACGAGCGGGAGCGGCAGACCTCCGGGCAGCCTCCCTCCACCTTCAGCTCCGAGCGCCTCCAGATCCAACCGGTCGTCGGCGTCGGCATGGCGGGATCGGTGTATCACGAGAATCTGCTGAAGTACGACGTCAACCCCGAGCTGGGGATGGATTGGGAGCAGAGTCGGCATTCGAACGGCGGCGATCTCAACGATGCGAGGTTTCTCCAACGCTACCACGGGACGATCGAGTTCCTTCGGCAGAAGCCCTACGCGAGCTCGATCTACGGAGCCAAGGATGTGAGCTATCGGGATTATGATTTCTTCAGCCGCTCGCGGATCGACAGCGAGCGCTGGGTAGGACGCACCGGCTACAGTGCGGGGCCGCTGCCCGTCTCCGTCACGGTGCAGCACCTTGACGAGATCGAGTCGGAGACCCCGCGTCCTGGAAATTTCAGCGAAGACGCTCTTTCCGCGGATTCCCGGTTCCTGCATCGCGATGGGAAGGGTAGCGCCCAGTTCACGTACAATCGGGAAGATGCGACTCGCGAGGACGTGGGGATGCTGTCGCACCACACCCTTCACAACGGTTTCTCGGCGTTTGACAACGAGGCGTTTGGCGACCGCGACTGGATCCGGTTGAACTCGATGCTCAACTACAACGGCGTCTCGGAGTCGACGTTGGACACCAGCACGCTTCAGATGCAGGAGCGGTTGACCCTGGATCACACCCCCCGTTTCTCGAGTTCGTACAGCTACGTCGGGGGTGTCGCTTCGGAGGGGTTGAGGGACACCACGACCCATGTCGGTGGGGCGGGGGTGAGGCATCAACTGTACGAGAACCTCACCTCGGACCTCGGCTTTCGCGGGGGGACTTCACGTTCGGATTCGCCGGACGGTAGTTCCGATGTCGTGAGCTATGGCGTGACCCTGGACGAGCAGTACACGCGCAGGCTTTCGACTTGGGGTCGCGTCTCGCTTGAGGGGTCAGTCGGCGTGGATCACGAGGATCGCACGAGCGAGGGGATGACGATGAACATCCTCAACGAACCTCACGTGATGAATGAGGATCAGGTGGTGCTCCTGGCCTCGCCGATGATCGATCCGACGTCCATACGGGTGACGGACATGAGCGGTTCGACGATCTATGTCCAGGACCTGGACTATTCCGTCATCCAGCACGGTGCCTACACCGAGATACGACGCATCCCCGGAGGTCGCATTCCCAAGGGCTCCAGCGTGGCCGTCGATTACTCGGCGAACCAGCAGCCGAGCTCGAGTTTCACCAGTTATTCCGACAATGTGCGGTTCCGGATCGATTTCTGGAACGGGCTTCTCGGGTTTTACGGCCGGTGGAGCAGCGTCAGCTATGATGGTGGGGAAAACCTCATGCTGCGCACCATCGACGACAAGACGGTGGGTATTGACAGCTCCTGGAGATGGCTGAGGGCCGGGGTGGAATATCAGACCGTGGAGGCGAACAGCGCGCCGTATAACCGGTTCCGCATCTTCGAGGGTGTCCAGTTCCAGATTGGCGATGGCACGAGCCTCGGGGTGGATGTGGATCAGAGCTGGGCCCGGTATCCTGACGACAACCTGAGCGAGACGGTCTACGGGGCGATCCTGCGGCTGAGGCAGCGCTTCAACTCGCAGTTCACCTGGGACATCGAGGGAGGCGTCCGGAAGGATGAGACCTCCACCTACAACCGCCAGATTGCGACGACACGCACGGAACTGAATTGGTCGGTCGCCAAGCTCAGCGTGAAGGTGGGATACGCATTCAACACACAGGATTATGGCACTGAACTGTCCGATCGGCATATCGCCTATGTCCGCATCCGGAGGACGTTCCGATGAAGCCGTGCCGGCGTTGGTGCCGTAGCCTCGGCCTGGTTCTGTGGCTGGGTTGGTTGCCCTTCGCCCTCGCGGCAGCGCGCAAGGGGGACCGCGCGTTGCCTGTCTGGCCGCCCGCTCCGGAGACGCCGCGCATTGCCTTCGTCCAGTTCCTGACCGGGCCTGCGGATCTTGGGTGGACCCGGTCTTTCGGGGCGCGGGTGATTGGATTTATCATCGGCGACAATCGCCGTGAGGCGCGATTCAAGCCGGCGGGTGTCGCTCTTGACGGTGCGGGGAACATTCTGGTCTCCGACACGGATGCCGGGGAGGTCTGCGGCTTCGAGGCGCGGCGCAAGAAGTTCCATCGCTGGGGCAGGATAGGGCCCTACCGCCTGCAATCGCCGGTGGGCGTCGCGATGGGTGCCGATGAATGCTATGTCACGGATTCCGGCCTGGGCGCTCTGATCGCGTTTGGCCTGGACGGCAAGGTCCGGTGGGCGGTGACAAACGGCCTGGAGCGCCCGTCGGGCGTGGTTGTCGAGGGCGGAAAAATCTTTGTCGCGGAGGCTGGGGCCCACCGCATCTCGGTATTCGACGGTCGGGGCAAGAAGATGTCGGAATTCGGAAAGCGGGGTTCCGGGCCGTGCGAGTTCAACTTCCCGACTCACATCGCGGGACTGCCGGACGGTCGTCTGCTGGTCACGGACGCGATGAATGCGCGTGTTCAGATCCTGGATCCTGACGGCAAGCCGCTGTCGGTGGTGGGCAGTCGTGGCGACGGATCGGGTCACTTCGATCGACCCAAAGGGGTGGCGGCCGACAAGTCGGGCCACATTTATGTCGTGGACGCCCTCTTTGACAATGTGCAGGTCTTTGATGCCGAGGGCCGGTTCCTCCTGAACTTCGGGGAGCCAGGTCGGGGAGTCGGGGAATTCTGGATGCCCGCGGGGATAGCCGTTGGGCCGGACAATAGGATCCTTGTGGCGGACGCCTATAATCGTCGGGTGCAGGTGTTTCGGTATTTGGGAGAGCCATGAGATTTCGATCTCCAACCTTGCGACTGCTGTGTCTCCTGGGCCTGTGGGCCCCGGTGGCGCTTCATGCGGCGTCCATCAGCATCTCGAAGCACAATCTGTCATCCCGGGGTGTGGGCCTGATGAGTTCGCACGATGGTCCGGAGATTTGCGTTTTCTGTCATACCCCGCATTCGGCGTCGCCCCAGAATCCGTTGTGGAATCGCACGAGCTCGGGAGTCACCTACACGCCGTATAGCAGCACCACCCTGAAGGCATCGGTGGGTCAGCCCACCGGATCTTCCCGGCTTTGCCTGAGCTGCCACGATGGCACGATCGCCCTGGGCCAGTTGCGGAACCGTTCGACCCCCATCCTGATGAAGGGTGGAGTGACGACGCTTCCTCCAGGCCGGGGCAATCTCGGCACCGACCTTTCCGACGATCATCCCATCTCGTTCAGGTACGACGCCGCCCTCGCCGCCGCGGACGGTCAGTTGCGCACACCGCCGATGTCGGGACAGGTTCACCTCGACGCCCGCGGCGAGCTCCAATGCACCGCTTGCCATGACCCGCATAGCGACGCGAACGGGAACTTCCTGGTGATGAACAACGCCGGGTCCGCGCTTTGCGTGACTTGCCATGAGATCAAGGATTGGAGGAAGAGCGTCCATAGCACTTCCCTCAAGGCCTGGAATGGGGCGCTGCCCAACCCGTGGACGCACACCAAGGAGACCACCGTCGCCGGCAACGGTTGTGAGAACTGCCACGATCCCCACGGTGCGGGAGGCAAGCAGCGGCTCATGAATTTCGCGGCCGAGGAGGAGAATTGTTTCACGTGTCACAACGGTCACGTTGCCGACAAGAATCTTCAGGCGGAGTTCCGCAAGCCGAGCGTCCATCCGGTCTATGCCACCACCGGTGTCCATGACCCGCTCGAGCCTGTCCTGCTTCCAAACAGCGGTTCCCGCCATGTCGAGTGTTCTGATTGCCACAATCCCCATGCCGCCGCCGATGCCAGCCAGGGATTGACGGTTGAGTCCGCGTTCGCTGGTGTCCGCGGCATTGGCGCAGCGGGCGGCATTGCGAACCAGGTGCGCGCTGAGTACGAGATCTGTTTCCGCTGTCACGGCGACACCGCGGTGGGACCCGCCCGGGTGAACCGTCAGTATCCGGAGATCAACACGCGTCGTGAGTTCCAGAACCTGAGTCCCACGAACTCCTTCCACCCCGTCGTGTTTCCCGGTCGCAATCCGAACGTCCCATCACTCAAGCCGGGATGGACGACCACGGGGATGATGACCTGCGGGGATTGTCACAACAGTGACAGCGGCCCGGGCGCCGGGGGTACCGGGTCGGCGGGTCCCCACGGTTCGATCTATTCCCCCCTGCTCGAGCGCTCGCATCTGCTGTCGGATACGCCCTCGAACACGAGCAACTCCGGCCTCTGCTTCAAGTGTCATGACTTCGTCAACACCACCTGGTCGAGCCACGTGCAGCACATGGGATATACCTCGTGTGGCACGTGCCATGATCCCCATGGGTCCGCGAACCAGCGCCTGATCAATTTCGAGCCGAGTGTGGTGACGGGTGCCCGGGTCTTCCAGGTCCGTGGCATAAACCATGGATCGTGCACGCTGTCCTGCCACGGCAAGGACCACGACGGCGGCGCAAAATTCACCTACTGACCATGCGTCTCCAGGCGTCCATCCTCCTGCTGTTGGTCGCCACCGCTTTTTCTGGCCAAGCCGCCACCAAGGCGGCGGCCCCGCGGGCTCCGTTGCCCAAGATACTCGAGCGCGACCTCCGACCGGTGGCGCCCGGCACCGTGGGGGAGACCAGTCATCCGCCGTTTGCGACCGGCGATTGCAGTCTCTGTCACGAGCGGGCGGATGCCGCGAATCCCGGGAAGGTGATCAAGGCCGGCAACGATCTCTGCTTTGGCTGTCACGAGGATTATCCGGGGATTCTGAGCCGCAAGTTCACCCATCTCGCCGCCTCGGAACGCTGTGTCAGTTGTCACAATCCGCATAACTCCAGAGAGCCGAAGCTGCTGCACGCGCCGCTGAAGGATCTCTGCTTTGCCTGTCATGAGGAGATCCAGTCGCTGGCTGAGAAATCCCTGGTCAAGCACGGGGCGATCGCTGCCGAGGCCAAGTGCATGGCCTGCCACAACCCGCACGGGGCGGATGTGGAGCACATGCTCCTCCAGATGCCGCGCGACCTCTGTCTGAACTGCCACAGCCGGGACGGCGTCAAGGATGCTGAAGGGCATCGGATCACGAACATGAAGCGGTTGCTGGATCAGAATCCCCAGCACCACGGCGCGCTGCGCTTTGGCGACTGCAGCGCCTGCCATAATCCCCATGGTTTCGAGCATTTCCGCCTCCTGAACGAACAGTATCCCGCGGAGTTTTATTCGCATTACGATCCGGCCCTGTACGCCCTTTGCTTCGAGTGTCACGAGGCGAGCGCCTTTACCGAGGCTCAAACAACCACCCTGACGCAGTTCCGGGATGGGTCGCGGAATCTGCATCATCTGCACGTCAACAAGGACGAGTTGGGGCGTACATGCCGCGCCTGCCACGAGGTGCACGCCTCGAAGTTGCCCCATCTTATCCGGGGCAGCGTGCCGTACGGGGACTCCGGTTGGATGCTCAAGATCAACTATACGAGCACGCTGACGGGTGGGTCCTGCAGCAAGACTTGCCACGGCGAAGAAGCATACGATAATTCCATCGTGTCCCCTCCCGTGGTGCCCATGGCGGCCCAACAACCCCTCGCCCGAATTTCCCGGGCGTCGGTCGGCACCCAGATTCCCAATGTAGAGTTGATGACGCTCGACGGAGTGAAGCGGGGCTTGTTCCAGGGGTCCAACGTCACCGTCCTTGTCTTTTTCAAGCCTGACCAGGAGCACTCACGCGTCGCGCTCCAGCAGATCACGCCGGTGATGCGCGAATTTGCCTCCAAGCCTGTGCGTTGGATCGGCCTGGTTTCGGACCGGTTCGCCAAGTCGAACGTGCTCGAGGAGGTCAGTCGTCGCGGCGTGGAGCTGCCGGTGCTCATCGACGCTGGGGATGCGATGTATGGCCGCTTCGGCGTGGCGCAGGAGCCGGCTTTCGGGTTCATCGACAGGAATCACAAATACGCCGCGTTCCAGGCGTTCGCGAAGGTGAACCAGGCGGAGATCCTCCGCGCCCGTGTCCATCATCTCCTCGGCGAGATTTCCGATCACCAGCTGGAGCTCGTTCTCCGCCCGCCGCCGATGGCAACGAATGGACCCGTCGCTGGAGCCCATACCAGGCTCCGGCTCGCGGAGCGCCTTTTCGTGGCGGGCCGTACCCAACTCGCGCTTGAAGGCGTGAAGGTGAGCCTCACGGAGGACCCGAAGTCCGTGACCGCGCACGTCCTTCACGGCCGGATTCTTGTCGGGTTGGGGCAGCAGGTCGAGGCACGGGCTGCCTTCCAGACCGCACTCCAGATCGAACCGGGAAACATAGAGGCGCGTCAGGCTCTTGAGGCCGCTGCGCAGCCCGGCAGCAAACCATGACTTGACCAGCGAGTCCCACACCATGAGATCCATCCTCCCAGCTTTCGTCGGAGTGTCGCGGGCGCTCCGGGACGCAACGCGCTCAGGCACCTGGGTGGGCCGGGTCGGGTGCTTTGTTTTTCTCGCGGGGATGCTTCTGGTGTCGGTCGCCGTGAAGGCGGGCGCCGCGGATATTCCGCGGGTTGCGGCCTGGGATCTGAAGCCCTTGCCGGTGACCGCCCGGCCGCTGGTGAATCATCCGCCGTTCGAGACGGGGGATTGCAGCCTTTGCCACGCCAGCGCGGATCCGGCGAACCCGGGGCCGGTGTTGAAGGCGGGCAACGCCTTGTGCTTTGGTTGTCACGAGGATTATCCCGCGGTCCTGGGTCGTAAGTTCGGGCACGCGCCGGCCTCCGAGCGCTGCGTCAATTGTCATAACCCGCACAATTCCACGGAACGACGGCTTCTTCATCTCCCGGTCAAGGAGCTTTGCTTCAGCTGCCACAAGGATATCCACGAGTTGGCGGAGAATTCCGCCGTCAAGCATGGCGCTCTGTCGGAGGAGTCGAAGTGTCTTGCCTGCCACAATCCCCATGGCGCCAACGTCGAGCATCTGCTCAAGCAGATGCCCCGCGACCTCTGCCTGCGCTGCCACAACCGGGACAACATCACCGATGCGGCCGGACACAAGCTGACGAACATGAGCCAGTTGTTCGAGCAGAACCCCCTCCAGCACGGTGCGCTCCAGTTCGGGGACTGCAGTGCCTGCCATAACCCGCATGGGTTCGAGAATTTCCGGCTCTTGAACGAGGAGTATCCCGCTGATTTCTATTCGCAATACGATGCGAAGCTCTACGCCCTCTGCTTCGAGTGTCATGAGTCCTCCGCCTTCACGGAACCGGAGACCACGGTCCTTACCCAGTTCCGTGACGGCCCGCGCAATCTCCACTTCCTCCACGTCAACAAGGAGGATCTTGGCCGTACCTGCCGTGCCTGCCATGAGGTCCACGCATCCCAGCTTCCCCACCTGATCCGGAGCAGCGTTCCGTACGGCGATTCAGGCTGGATGTTGAAGGTGAATTACAAGAACACGCCCACCGGCGGGTCGTGCATCAAGACCTGTCACGGGGAACAGGCCTACAATAACTCAGTGGGCGGTCCCGGCGTCGGTCCTGTCCCGGACCACGCACTTTCGGCGCGCGTCAAACATCCGGCGATCGGCTCGACGGTCGTCGACCAGGAGTTGGCCACCTTCGATGGCAACCGTGAGCACGTCTTCAAGGACAACCAGGCAACGGTGGTGATCTTCTTCAAGCCTGGACAGGACCATTCCCGGACGGTCCTCCAACAGATCTCCCGCCTGTTGCCGCAGCTCGACGGCAAGCCGGTCCGTTGGTTGGGCGTGGTGTCCGATCGTTTCGCGAAGTTGAACCCTGCCGAGGAGGTGGCGCGCCTCGATCTGCCGTTCCCCGTGGTTATCGACGTGGGCGACCAACTCTACGGCCGCCTGGGTATCGTCCAGGAACCGGCGTTTGCCTTCGTCGACGCCGATCGACGGTTTGCGGGGTTCCAGTCTTTCCAGAAGGTCAACATGGTCGAGGTGCTGCGGGCCCGGGTGCTCCGGCTGCTGGGTGAGATCACCGAGCAGGAGCTCGAATCGACGTTGCGCCCTCCGCCTCTGCCCTCCCAGGCCATCCCGCTGGCGCACACCCGTCTTCGCCTGGCCGAGCGCCTCCTCATGGGCGGCAAGATGAAGCTCGCGCTCGAAGGTGTCCGCGTGAGCATCGCCGAGGATCCCAAATCAGCGGCCGCGCATGCCCTGCATGGGCAGGTCCTGTCGTTGATGGGTCAGATTCCCGCCGCCAGGACGGCCTACGAGACCGCCATCCAACTGGACCCCGGCAATGAAGTGGCCCGGACCGGGCTGGAGACCCTGGGGCTATGAGCGCGACGACCATGACATGGCCGGCAGAACTCCGGGGCCGGTGGGACCGCCGGCACGGAGACGGGGGCTCCACCCTGCGTGGCGGTGCCGCGGAGGTGGCGCAGACAGCACTGTTTGCGGTTATTTCGGGTGCTCAACTTGACGTGGCACAGTTTTCTCCTTCATTGGCCGGTCGCAGCCCCAGACCAGCCGTGCCGAGGCCCGGAAGGCCTTCAAGAACGTTCCGACAATTGATCCGAGAAGCGAAGCCGCACGAATGAGCGCGGCGCGAACTCCAACCCAGGACCTCTCAGCATGAATGCAGAATCCCGCCCCACCTCGTCCCGCCCCATCGGCCGGGAGTCTGATGCCGGTGTGAAGGTTTTCTCGAGCGAGACGCGTCGCCATGGCTGTGTGGCGATTCTGTGGATCGTTCTGGCCACGTGTTTCTTCAGCTCCCCGGAGTTGTTCGCCATCGATGCGGCGCACAACAACTCAAACGGCTGTAGCTCCTGTCATCTCCTGCACCAATCCAAGGGGGGGACACTCTCTTCGGTCGCCGGCAACGGGAACCTCTGCATGAGCTGCCATACCTCGGGCGGCTCCGCGACGTCCAAGGCCTTCTCGGATAGCGACAAAGCCACCACCAGCAGCGGCTTGGGGTCGTCGGGCACGTCCCATCGTTGGGACGCCAGTGTCTCCGGACGCGTCGTCTTTGGCGGGGGCGCGTCCACCGGCACTCTTGTCCCGGGCGGTCTCTTCACAGGGCGATATTCGAAGACTTACACGATCACGATCACCACCGCAGGGGCGGCCGGGAGTGCCAGGTTCAGCTGGAGCGCCACTGGCCCCGCCGGTACCAGTTCGGCCACAGGGATCGCGACTGGTTCCGCCGTCGCTCTCGACGAGGGAACAAGGGTCACGTTCAGCGACGGCACCACGGGGACTTCGTTCGTGTTGGGCAATCAATGGACCCTCTTTGTCCACGCCGGCATGAATTCGCCGAGCCAGAGTGCTTTGGCCAACCCGTCGAAGAACGGCATCGCCGACTGCTCGAGCTGCCACGAACCCCATGCCGCCGCTGGTAGAGCCTTCGGCTCGTCCACGAACGGACAATTCCTGCGCTTCGACAATGCGAGCGGGCAGCTCTGCACCGAGTGTCACGCCACCCACAACGTCGGATCCGGCAGCGGTAAACACCCGGTGGGGGTCTCCGTCCCCTCGGATTCCACGCACAAGGCACCCGGCTCCATGCCTCTGCTCGGTGGGAACATCGCCTGCCTTACCTGCCACAAAGTCCACCATGCCGATGTCGCCGACGGCAACCTTCTGAGGACCGGTTCCGGCTCCGGTGCAGGAGTCACCACGGCCTGCACCGATTGTCATACGCAGTCCGACATGACCGGAACACCGGCTCACTTCGTGTCGAGCGACACCCGCATGCTTTGGCCGGGCGGCAAACTGGGATCCACCATGCCCGCGCGGAGCGCCTCGGCCGATCGGGGCACGTGCCTGAATTGTCATGCGGTTCACGGGTGGCCCGACGCGTCCAATCCGGCGGCCAAGTATCCCAAGCTCCTCGCTGAATCGTCGGCCAACCTTTGCATGACCTGCCACGGCGCCACCGGCCCGGCGCTGAAGACGGTCAATCTGGATACCACCAAGGCCCGTGGACACTTGAACCCGGCGACAACAAGCATCCCGGTGGGCTGTCAGGATTGCCATAATCCGCATAAGGCGAAGCAGGGCATCCGCACGGATACGGATCGCGGTCTGACAGGGGGGAACCTGGTGGGTGGGCCGATGAGCGGGGCATCGGGCGTAGCCATTCCGACATTCACGGGCCTGGGAAACTTTGCGGCAATTCCGGGTAGCGCGTATCAAGCAGTGGCGACCGCCACACACGAGTATGAGGTGTGCATGAAGTGCCACTCGAGTTACGCTGGGGCGCCGAGAGCTGGGCAGACTCCGAACGGTACGGCGACTTCGCCGGTGCAGACCGACCTTGCTCAGGAATTTAGTCCCGAGAACATGTCGGGCCATCCCATTTATATAGGATTGGAACACTACACGAGGTCGCTTCCTGTGGGGTCTCCGCTGAAAAAAGGGCTCCAAACAGCGGCCATGAGGGGGGTTTGGAAGAACAACGTGGGTGAGCAGACCATGACTTGCGGTGATTGTCACAACACCGATGGGTCCTCCACGGCGGCTCAGGGTCCTCACGGTTCTGCCCAGCCCTTCATGTTGCGGACCTTTGGCCGGCAGGCTACGTCCAACCTATGGCCGAACGTGACGCTGAACAACGGATGGGAAAGGAATTGGTGCTCCAATTGCCATGAAAATGTAGGAGGCGAACCACACAATGTTGGTGATCATAGGGGATTCCAATGCAGCCAGTGCCACATCGTGGTGCCGCACGGTGGCAAGGTCTCCCGACTGCTCGCCGACAACGACAGCATGCCCGCCCGCTACGCCGCCAATAATACCCTCAACACCCAGAACTTGCAGGCTGTGACAAAAAGGGCTGTGACCGGCTCAAATGTGTACGGTCAGAGCAACTGCAAAGCGCAGTGTCACAGCGGTCATAGTGGAAGGACTATTACCACAGCCTCGGAGAGCTGGTGATTGAGAGCTCGCCCAATCTAACACCCTGCGTGCGCATGGAGTCCGAGGCTCAATATTCTCGCATGCTCAGCCACCTTCGGCTGCTATATAGGTGTGCGCTCGTTGGTCTTATCGCTTCAATCCCGATCGGATGCAGACGCCATTCTAGCCAGGAGGCGCTTCAGTTGGTTCTCAGATACAATAATGCCGTGGCCGAAGCGTACCGCCAGGGAGATGTCAAGTTTGCACTGCCTGTCGTGGGCTCTCGGGAAGAACACCGGATAGGTGGTCTCATTGGTGCTCGTTCTGAGTTCGGTATGGTCCTCGACTCCGAGTTGTTGCGCCTGGAGGTGTTGCACACGGAATATGAGGGAGATGCACTCAGTGTTCGAACTCACGAGAGTTGGAGTTACCTCGACCGTCGCGCATCGACGGGTAAGCCTGTTGGGCTGCCCCACAGGGATGAGTACGACATGGTTTATATGTTCAAACGCGATGCCACTAATTGGTTGGTGGACGAGATCCGTTTTGCATTGCCTCCCAAGATAGGCCGGACGAATTCGATATGGTCCGGCACGCCTACCCGGCCGATGGCCGGTGAGACCAACGCCACCACCCTTTCCATTCCCTACTCGACCCGACTCGACTGAGTTCACGTTCAACCCGGGCATCCTACCATGAGAATCCCAGCCTGTTTCCCGTCCGCCCTCGTGCTCTTTCTGTCCGCACCGGCGTTGCTTGCCACCACGGTGATCCCGAGCACCACGCCCTTGGGGTCACTGGCTCGCGGTCTTGCGGCCCCATCCCGGGTAGCCGTGGATGCCGCCGGTCGGATCCTGGTCACGGACACCTCGGCCGGGAGACTCGTCATCTTCGACTCTGCGGGACGTGAGGTCGCCGTGCGCGAGGGTTTTCATAGGCCTCTTGGGATCGCCGTCGGTGCATCCGGCCGGTTGTTCCTGGGCGAGGAGGGGACCGGCAGCGTCAGCGCGTACGATGCCGAGGGGACGGGGTTGTATTCACTCGGTATCGGCGAGGGTGAGTTTCAGGTGCCGAATCATATCGCGGTGGATTCGTCGGTGGCGGGTGACTCGGTGTATGTCGTGGACAGCAAGGCAAGCGTGGTTCGGCTGTATCTCGATGGAAAGCGGGTGACGGAATTCGGAGGCGTCGGCCAGGGGGAAGGCCAGTTTGCCTTCCCGACCGGGATTTGCGTCAGCCGCGATGGGACGGTCTATGTCGTCGACCAGGACAATGACCGCGTCCAGGCCTTCGATCGAGGGGGAGGCTTCTTGCGTGCGATGAGGCTCGGCAGGGGTGGATTTTTCTCCGGTCCCTCCGGACGCTCTCAGGCGGTGGCGATTGATTCCCAGGATCGACTCTACATCGCAGACAGTTTCCAGGGAGCCGTGAAGGTATTGGATGCAGCTTCCGGGCAGATCCTGGCCTCGATCGGGACGTTTGGAAGCAATGTGGGTGAGCTGAACATCCCTTCGGGCATGGCACTGGATTCCTTCGGGCGCCTGTGGGTGACGTCAGTGAACAACGGTCGCGTTGAGCTTTTCGGCGTGGATGCCTTCGTGCACGTCACGGTGCAACCCGAGGCGGAAGCGTTGGCCACAGGTTCCGCCCTTTCACTCGTCGCCGCCGCCGGCGGATCGAGTCCGCTAAGGTTCCAGTGGGCGAAGAACGGGGTGGCGCTGCAAGGAGCGACGGACTCCACGCTGCGGATCGCCGCGGTGGGGGTGGCTGATTCGGGCGCCTATTCGGTGATGGTGAGCAGTGCGGACGGGGCCGTGACCAGTGGTGCTGCGGCTGTCACGGTGATGGATGCCCCAATGATTTTGAAGGCGCCGATCGGCCGGAGGGTCTTCGCGGGCGAAGACGTTCATTTTTCCGTGAAGGCAGCGGGGACGGGTCTGCGGTATCAGTGGCAATTCAACGGGTGGGACCTTCCCGGTGCGACGGAGCCGTCCTTGGAGTTGCTCGATGTGCAGGCGTCGCAAGCCGGGGATTACACGGTGCTTGTCACGAGCGACGTCGGCAGTGCGCTGAGTGCGCCGGCGACGCTGCGGGTGATTGTTCCTCCGTCGCGCATGGAATGGGAATCCCACCGGGTGGACAAGGACGGGACGTGCAGCCTGATTTTCAATGTTGATCCGGGTCATACTTATGTCGTCGAGGTCACCTCGGATATGCATCGATGGAACGTGCTGACGACCGTCACGCCGATGATGGGGCGGTTCCAGTACACGGATGCCGAGGCTGCGGGGTCGCCTGTGCGGTTCTACCGGCTTCGCTGGGTGCCGCCTGAGTGAGTGCGGGTAACGAGGGGGGATCCGACTCAACGCCCTAGCAAAGCAACGGCTATGGAGTGCGGCGACCTGTCGCCGCTTTGGGTTGGCGCGGAGCGCCTGGGCCGCGGTGTGGCGAATCCCGTGTTGGGGGTAGGGCGCGCACTCCGCTGCGCGCCGCCCTTTGCGGACGCAAGGCATGGCACCCTCGCAGAGGCTGCCCACCGACAACTCGGAAATGCCCTGCACGCTCCGCTGCGTCGTCGGGTGACGACGAACGCGCGGCGGGCACGGGACTGCCCGCCCTACCTCCTGAGTGTGGGGAACCTGGCGGATGCGCCGGTTGGGGGCAGGGCGCGCACTCC
>CAIMTB010000492.1 GCA_903844265.1 uncultured Verrucomicrobiota bacterium | reverse complement strand
CGCCTCCCGTCGACGTTCCGACGCCACCCGTTCCGCCTTCAGGATGTCGGGCAGCCGCGCCTTGGCCACCGTGATCTTGTCCGTCTCGAGGGACTTCCAACGCAACTTGCCGTCGACGCGGAACCGGGCGTAGAGTATTCCGGATGCCGAGTTTCGGACCAGATTCGGGGTTCGTTGGGCGATTGGCGCAGTGGCTAGCGCAGCTCCTTTACACTTCTTTTGGGCTTGTTTTCCCATTTTTGCCCAAACCCACCCAATCACGCAACAGACTATATCCCAACATCTTGCGGATTTAGCTCGTCAGCCCACTTCGACCCACTTTCGCTCAAAAAAGGCCCAACCGTATAGAAAGGCCGTATAGAAAAACTGGCCACCCTCCACCTCGGTCCTGCAGAAAAACAGAGGGACGAAAGATCGCGCTGTCCGAGGCGCCTCGGACACCAGAAGCGGCCATGGTTCATGGGGGGCAACCGGGTCCTCCGCAAGCGCCCCCTGGGCAAACATGGGCACCCGTCGCAGCGCCAGAAGGAGAGTGGACCGGGAGTCCCTGCGTCACCAACGAACCACGGCCAAGTCGCGAACCTTCGCGAAGTGAGCGTCGTCGGTGGCGACCGGCAGTCCATGTTCGCGGGCGAGCGCGGCCACCCAGACGTCGTTGGTCGGGATGGGAGTCCCCGCCAGCGCGAGTGCGGCACCGATCTGCCCGAAGAACTCCGCCGTTTTCGCCGTAATCCCCAGAACCGTCACCGCCGGCAGCAGTTCCTCTATGCAGCGCAGTTCATTCTCGCGCTGCCGTCCCCGGAAGGCCCCGTGGTAGAGTTCGCCCAAAACCACGACGGGCAGGAACAGGGCTTCGGCTGCATCCAGCTGCGCGGTGACCGCCTGATCCCGGCGGAAGTGCCGGATGATCACGCTGGTATCGAGGAGCACCGGGCTATTGACCGTCGACATGCTCGAAGGATTCCTCGATGGCCTGCTGCATGGCGTCGGCTTGTTCGTCGGTGAGACAACCGGCGGTCTTGCGCAACGCTTCCCGACGTTCCTGGCGGTTGGCGGCATGAAGCCGGTGGATGAACTCCACCGCCTGGCCCTGGAATGCCTCAGGCAGGCTTCGAAGCGTCGCTACCGCCAGTTCCAGCGAACTCATGGAGGCACAATACGCAGAGGACGACGCGATTTCCAGCTTCAGCCCTCGATCTGCAGCGCTCGACGGGCCCAGAACAATGGTGCGACGGACTGCCCGGGGCGTCGCTGGCACGCCGGACTGCACAAACCGCTGACGGGACGATCCCAGCTGATGCGGAGCGGGGGCTGCGTATTCCGCCGCGCACCGAGCGCACCCTTGGGGGTCAGCGGAACTGTGACTGCCGCAGAGCCCTTCGCAAATCAGGCCCTCGATCGGACAGACCGTGCGAGGCGAACGGCTACCCCTCGATTCGCCCCAGGATTCCGGCGGCAATCTCCTCAACATGCGCGCCGACAGTCTCTCCCTGCAGACTCGCCCAACCAACATCAGGAGTCACCTTGTAGAGCTTCAAGCGCCTCGTCCCTCGGACGACCCATTCAGCCCCCAGGTGGCCCGACATCTCCAAGTCGTCCAGGAGCCGGTAAATCGCAACCTCCGGCCTGCCCAGAAGGTTTACCCGCGCCTCCGACAGCCGGGTACAGAGTTCAAAGCCGTCCATAGGCTTCCCGTTGACCGTTTTCAACACGAGGTAGCGCATCTCGTCCTCGGAGACCTGGCGAACGGCGTGAAACAGCTGTGCTCGCGTTTCGTCAACCGCCTTCGAGAACTCGGGCGGAACACGAAGCGGATGCCCCCCTGCGTCACGAAAATGGGCGCCCGCCTCCCGGAGGAGCCCGGGGAGGTCATCGAACTCGTCGGCAGTGTTGTTCATGGATGCTCCCTATTTGGACCCCTTATAGCTCGCATCAAGAGTGCGCAAAACCCGGCGCAGGGATTCCTCGCACCTCCTGATCTGAGACTCGACCGTGCTCTTCGGCATCTCGTACCGATCGGCCATGGCCCGAATCGAAACCTCCTCAACATAATGCGCCACGATCAGTTGGCGGCAATCCTGATCAAGTATCGACAACGCCTTGTCGACCAGGAAGACCCGCTCCTTCTTCAGAAAGGCCTCGTCGGGCAACTCCGCCCCAGTATCCTCCACCTCCTCCTGCTCCTGGACACCATCCTCCTGTCCACCGGCCCCCGGCTCCGTCCCCGCAGGGGCAGCACCTCGTCGCTGCGTCAGCCGGAGATGGTCCATGGCACGTGAGAACAGCGTCAGCCTGAAGAGACCAATCAGCCGCCCCTCAGAATCCACGGTCGAAAGATATCTGACGAACACGTCCGAGAAGGCGTCGCTGATGACCCGGTCCCGCTCGCTCTCCCCAAGCCGATCACTCCCCGGGAAGCGGGCCTTAAGATAGGCTACCCCGTCATAGTAAAGGACCTTTCCAGCCAACTCCCAGTGGGCGGGATCGTTTTCGCGCAGGGCTGTCAAGCTGAACCGCCCTCGTTCCATAGCCAAGTGTCACCATCTGGGCGAGGGACGTGTCAACGGCAATGCACCGCCCTGAGGTCGAGCGGGGTGGGGCAAAACCTGAACCACCGGACCGGATGAGGGAGCGGGTCGCCCTACGAAGATTCCGCGTAGTAACGGCTCGAAGGAGGAGGGACGCGGTGCTCCCCGAGGCAGGACGCAATGTCGATCGCTCCGTCCTCAAGGCACTAATCTCCAATTCTTTCGGCATTCCCGGAGCCTCCGCAGGCCAAAGCCCGAGCCTCGCCTCGGAGACCGGTCCTGCGAATCCCCAAGAATTCTTCGGACAGCGGCCGCACCAAAACGTTTCTTCAGTGACGACATGAACACCAATCCGACGCCCATGAGCATGGGGACGCCCCAAGAAGACAGCCAAACGCTGGTGTACACCCTCGCGGAGGCAT
>CAIMTB010000491.1 GCA_903844265.1 uncultured Verrucomicrobiota bacterium | reverse complement strand
ATACGTTGGACGGACAGCGCTGGTGGTGACGGGGCCTTACACCGGCGCCCGCTACCGCTTCCTCCAGCCTGGAGCCCGTGTTTCGGTGGATTCCCGCGATCGTCAGGCGATGCTCTCCATCCCGATGCTTCGAGCGGTCGCAGCCTGATCGGCCTCAAGGTTGACCGCATCGGCAAGGTCCGTTGCCCATGCGTGAAGATCGCCTTCGAGGCCAAGCTACGTCCCCTCGAGCGATCGCAACCCGACTGGTCCGGCTCCCACCCACCAGTCCTTGGCTCTCGGTCCGTCTTCTCTGAACAACGTCGGTTTGGCATCCGTCCGTGATGCCAGGATTCCGGAGGTGGCTGACAGCAAGCCAATCCTCCGGATTTTTGCTGCCCCGGCGGGGTTCGCAGCCTACCGGTGCTTGTCAGGATAAGCCGGGATAGCGGGAATCTGGACGGGTTTTCGGGCCATGGCGGCCTTGATTTCTTCGATGGCGCGGTTGAGTTGGTCGTCGTCCCCCAGGAATTCGCGCGCCGGATCATTGTCCACGCTGATGTCCGGCTCCACACCCACGCCTTCCATGATCCATTCCCGCCCCTCAAGATCGAACCGGCTGAACTCAGGGCGGTTCAGGTAGCCGCCGTCGAGGAGAGGAAGCGTCCCGCGGATCCCGACGACACCGCCCCAGGACCGCTGCCCGATGATGAGGCCGAGGCCATGCTTTCGGAACCTGTAGGCGACGATGTCGCCATCGCTGGCGCTGAAGGCGTCGAGAAGAAGCACCTTCGGACCGAGGACCTGGGCGGATGGGTCCACGTGTACGGCACCGTTGCGGGCGATGGTCCACATGGCCGGCTCGCGGCGAAGGCGCTCGATGATCTGCGGTGAGACGTTGCCGCCGCCGTTGCCCCGGCAGTCCACCACCAGAGCTTCCTTATGCAACTGCGGGTAGAAGAACTTGGTGAACTCGTTGAGTCCGGGAACCCCCATGTCGGGAACGTGCACATATCCCGCCCTGCCTCCGGTGGCCTTGTCGACTTTCTCGATGTTGCCCAGGACCCATTCGAGATAATAGAGGCCATGCTCGTCGGCGGTAGGGATGACCGTCTCGTCGTGGGCCCCTGCATCGTCCGCACGGGAATTGACCCGGAGTTTCACCTGCTTGCCTGAGGTCCCCACCAGCGCGGCATAGAGGTCACCCCACTCCCTGGCGGAACGACCCTGGACCGCCACGATGAAATCACCCTGATGCACATTGACGCCAATCTCTGTCAATGGGCTCCGGTACTTGGGATCCCAGTTCTGACCGCGCAGGATGTGGTCGATCCGGTAGTAACCGCTCGCGTCCCTCGAGATGCGCGCACCGAGCAGTCCCTGGGCGATCCGTGCGGGCTTGGGATAGTCCCCTCCCCCCACATAGGCATGGCCTACGTTCAGCTCCCCAATAAGTTCCCCGATGACATACGTGAGATCCGCGCGGTGGCGCACATGGGTCAGGAGCGGTTCGTAACGGCGCCGCATCGCTGGCCAATCCACTCCATGCATGTTGGGGGCGTAGAAGAAATCCCGCATCTGCCGCCAGCACTCCGCATAGATCTGGGTCCATTCCGCCGGTCGATCCAAGGTCACCTTCAGATCCGCAAAGCTCAGCTTCTTGTCACCCAGGTCCAGTTTCGCGGATGGCAGGTCGACGATCGCGAAGTCGCCGCCGCTCCTGACCAGCATCTTCTTCTTGTCCGCGGTGACCCGATAATCCGCGACATCCCCAAGGTCTGTCTCCTTATCCTTGTCCAACTCATACAGGACCAGCTTCCCCTTGCGCTGGAAGTACAGCTTGTCGCCCACGGACACCAGGTTCCCATAACTCGACGCTGCGGGCGGGAGCACGGCAATCCGACCGGGGAGACCCTCGGCATCCACCTTCACCGCCACGGCTTCCGACTTGTTGGTCCTGGCGCCATCCGGCGAGCCATCCGTTTTCACGCCGCCGCCGCCGCCGCGGGTCAGCTCACCCACCGCCCTTCGGAACTCGTTGTCGGAAAGAGGTCCCGCGGACTGGGCGGCGTTCGTGGTCGTCGAACCCGCTTGATTCGTTACGCCGTCGGCCTGCTTCGTGAGCGCCGCGATCACCTTCCGGAACTCGACATCGGACAGAAGGCTGGTGGAAGGCGCAGGAACCTTCTCCGATGCCTTCACATCCGGCGAAACCCCACCGCCCTGCTCGTCTTTCTTCTCATCCTTCACCTTCACCTCATCCGACTTGGGCGCCAGGGGCGACCGTGCGTCGCGGGTCAGGGTCACAAGATAGATCCGCTCCATGTCCGAATAGGTGTGGTTGAACTCGGTCCCGCCGTAGCTCGGGGAAAAGGTGCGATCGGATACAAAGTAGAGATACTTGCCATCCCCGCTGAACGTCGGCGATCCCACGTTGAACCAGCCGTCCGTCACCTGGATGGTATTCTTCGCGGCGATCCCGTAGAGATAGATGTTCGGAAACCGGCGCAGCTCCGGCCTGGTATAGGCCAGCCACTGGCTGTCAGGCGACCAATCGAACTGATGGATCTCAAATTCGTCGGACTCCGACACCAGCGTGACGGCCTTGGTTTCGGCCTCGACGAATTGCAACCGGTTCTTCTTGTCCGTCCAGGCAATGCGCCGGGAATCGGGGGACCATCCAATGCCGTACTTGTAGGTATCCGCGCCGGAGGTGAGCTGCCTGGGTTCGCCCGATCCATCCTGGGGCCTGACCCAGATCTCATCCTCGCCCGACTGGTCGGTGACATAGGCGATGAGCCTGCCGTCAGGGGACCATTCGGCGTGGCGTTCGTGCACGCCGGGCGATCGCGTGAGATTCCGGGTCGGTCCGTTCTTGGCGGGCACCGTAAACACATCCCCTCGCGCCACAACCACGGCACGCGCACCGTCGGGCGAGACCGCGAAGTCGGTGACCTCTTTGCTCACATCCTTCACCCCACCACGACCGATGGCCAGGTCCTCGCGGATCTCGATGGTGACCTTCTCGTATTTTTCGCCGTCCAGATCGAGGCGGTAGATGAAGCCCCCGTTCTCAAAGACAATCGCCCGATCGCCCAGGGAAGGAAACTTGACCGCGAATTCCGTGAACCTTGTGATCTGCCGCGTCTCCTTGGTCTTCAGGTCGAGGACGAACAGGTTCGCCTGATGGTTCTCGTCCCGCTCCGACACGAAATAGATTTTGTCCCCGTGCCACATGGGGAACATATCCTGGGAGGGATCCTGGGTAAGTCGCGTGGTCTGTCTGGACGCGAAATCATAAAGCCACAGTTCATCGGCCTGTCCGCCACGATAGCGCTTCCAGGTGCGGAACTCGCGGAAGACGCGGTTGTAGGCCAGCTGGGTGCGCTCGGGTGAGTAACTGCACCATCCCCCTCGCGGGAGCGGCAACTCCTCGGGAACTCCACCGGAAAGATGTGCGAGATAGAGACGGCCCTTGAAGGAATTCCATTCCGTACTCCGGGACCGGTAGACCACCGTGTCGTTGTCCCGCCAGGTCATCACGATGTTATTCGGCCCCATCCGGTCGGATACATCGTCCCTGTCCAGGGTGGCCGTGTAGGTCAGCCGCCGTGGCTCGCCTCCATCGGCAGGCATGACATAGACCTCGGTATTCCCATCGTACTGGGCGGTGAAGGCAAGGTGCCTGCCGTCGGGCGAGAACCTCGGGAACATCTCATAACTCTCCGGGTCGCTCGTCAGCCGCCGCGCCACGCCCCCGGTTGCAGGCACGAGATACAAGTCGCCGGCGTAGCCGAAGGCTATCTTGTCGCCGTGGATCCCGGGAAACCTCAGCAACCGGGCCTCGGCTGCATGAAGTGTGTTTGTCGATGTCGACCAGCCGAGGAGAAATAGGACCGCCCAGCGCATGTCGCAACTTAGCGACGGTCGGCCTGCTGCCGACAACACAAATTCCGCCTAGCGGGTGACCCTCAGGGTCACGTTGGTGAGCGATGCCCCAAGCATCACCCTCGGCATCACCGGCCCCAGCACCTGGATCCGACCCGAGACATCCGCCAACGTGCCACGGCCATCGTCATCCTCGAACCTCACGACAGGGGCATCCACCGTGTCGTCGAGCCGGCAGTCCACCCATTCCATCCCGCCCGACACCCGGCATCGGTCGGGCGCGGAACTTCGGATCAGAACCGGGGAACGCGGCCCGCCATAGTCCCGATGCCGCGCCAGCCAGGTGCTCTTCCACCAGCAATCCACGAATCGGACGTGCGCGCCCCGTGCCGACTTGTTCATCAGCCGGACCGCTTCGCGCCCCGTGTTCTCCGAGGTGCAGCGGATGAATTCGACCAGGCCGCCCGGCCCCTCGTCGCTGATCTCGCCGACGGCGATTCCCGACCACCCACGGTCGCCCAAGTCACCCAGGGATCCGGGGGTCGCGGCGGGCGGGCCCATTCTCACGTGGCAGTCCTCGAATCGGATCGAGACCGGCTCGCTCGAGCGATCCAGCGGCTTCAGATAGACCAGGATCCCGTTGCCGGTGTTGTCGGAGACAACGCAGTTCCGGAAGACGCAACGGACCAATCGCTCGCTGGCAACGTCGGGTTCCAGGTCGATTCCAGCCTCGGGAACGGTCCCATCCGTCCCCGAAAAGGTACAGTTCTCCACCAGAAGGTTGACAGCACTGATGATGCTGATCCCCTGCCTATGATGGTTGTAGCAGGCACAGTTTCGGACGGTGACATTTTCGCACCAGCGAACCCTCGCTGTGGAGCCAATGTAGATGCCGTCGCCGCCCGAGGACTCGATCCGGAGCCCCTCGACCACCACGTCACGACAACCCGCGAACGACAGCCCCATGCGCCATTCAGCCTTTGTGTACGGCGGATTCTGGTAGTCGGACTTCCGCATCCTCAGGACGGCGCCGTTTCCGCGAAGGGTGATGTTGGTCTGCTCAACGGCGCTGAAGAGAGAGTCGCCGCCGCCGCGGAACTCGCCAGGTTTGGCGAGGACCACGACTCCCGGTTCCAGAACGAGGTCCAGGTTTCCGCGGAGGTGGATCGGCTTGAGGACCCAGGGAGCCCCGACGAACGGGATCACCACGCGCGGGGCGCCCGAGTCGATGGCGCTCTGGACGGCTTCGGTGGCGTCGCTCGCATCGAATCCCCACCAGATCGCGTTGGCAGAATTCGTCACGCCGCTGGCGAGCCGGGTGAGGGCGGATTCATCGCGCGGAAGCCCGGCGGCCTCTGCCGCCGATCCCACCAGAAGGCCGACAAGGCAAAGCGCCTTCCAGGCGGAGGTTGTCCAGGCGCGCGGGCCCGAGACCATGCCGGGGAACTGCATGGCGCGACGATATCTTCGGCGCTGGCGGTCCGGAAGGATCGTTTGCCGGGCGCTTCGTCCAGAGGGACGGGAGCGCGCCCTGGCCGCCTCGCACAGCAATCCAGGCGTCATCGACGCTACCCATCCCAATCCTGATCCAGTCTATGGAATCCTCATCCCACCCGTCTGATGATTCGCGGAGCGAAATCCGCAGGTGCCGTGCGCAACTCCACAGCTTGGGCCAACGGCGGGAGTCGCTCCTTGTCGAGAACATCGCCCTCCGGTTCTGGGAGAGTGCGCCCTCAGAGGAGCGAATCCCGAAATGGGTCGCCATGGCGGCCGTCCGTCGGCGCCGCGCTGAAATCGAGGAGATCGATTCGGGGATTTGCGACTTGGTAGGTCAGATCACGCGGTTGTGCGACAGCCTGCCGGAGAATGTCCACGGATCGCCGAGCATTGAGCTCGAGCCTTTGCCGGTTGCGCCGCCTGACGAGACTCCGGAGTACACCGTGAACCGGATTTTGGAGGGACTGAATTCCAGGCATCTCACACAGTTCGAAGCGCGCCTCTCGCTTCTGCACAGTTAGCGTGCCCGGGCTTCAGTGCAGGCCGTGCTTTGCCATGGCGTCGAGCACGACCTCGACCGTGCGTTCCAAGGCACCGCGGTTTTTTCGAACGACGTTCAGGGCATTTGCGCCGAGCTCCGCACAGCGCGCGGGATCTGACAGAAGCAGGTCGAGCTGAGCCTGGAGGGAGGCCTCATCTTCCACCTGAACCGCGCCGCCACCCTCGAGGAGGCGTGTCGCAATGTCCGAAAAATTCTGCATGAACGGACCGAAAAGCACGGGTCGCCCTGCCTCTGCGGGCTCGATGGGGTTCTGACCACCCCGGCCGACGAGGCTCTTGCCGACGAAGACCACCGTGGCGTGCGGGTAGAATTGGCGGAGTTCGCCCGTGCTGTTGACCAGGAGGCAATCACTGCTCCCCGGTTCCGGGTTCGACACGAAGCTCACCTCTGTGCGGTAGATGTAACGCACCCCGGCCCGATGAAGCTGGCTGCCGACGTTTCGTGCCCGCTCGACGTGCCGAGGCACGATCACGAGGTACAGGTCGGGATGCTTTTTTCGAAGCTGGCGAAAGACCTTGGCAATCAAGGCCTCTTCGCCGTCGTGGGTACTCCCCGCCAGAAGGATGCGAGCGTTCTCCGGCATTCCCGCCTGACTCAACAACCGCGGGACGTCCACCACGCGATGTTCGGCCAAAGGCGCGGATTCGAACTTCAGACTCCCGACCGCGTGGACCCGGTCGGGACGGCATCCGAGTTCCACGAGGCGCGTCGCGTCCCGGTCGTTCTGGGCGGTGACAGCGGCAAGCCCCCCGAAGAGATCGCGGAACAGGAAGCCAAATCGCCGGTAACGCGGGAACGAGCGGTCGGAGATGCGGGCATTGACGAGGAGAACCGGCACCCGGCGTCGGCGGGCGTTCCAGAGCAGGTTCGGCCACAATTCGGCCTCGACCAGCACAATGATTTCGGGGCGCAGAACAGCGGTCGCACGCCGGATCCAGGGCCGCCGGTCGATGGGGTAGTAGACCTTCTCGACGTCGCCCGGGAGTCGCCGATGGAGTTCCCCCATGCCCGTCGTCGTCGTCGTCGTGACGACAAACTTGTGGTGGGGAAGGCGCAACTCAAGGGCCTTGACGAGCAGGGATGCGAGGTTGGCTTCACCGACCGAGACGCCGTGAATCCAGACCACGCGCCGGTTGGTCAGGGCCTGTTTCAGCTTCGACGAATACCTTCCGAAGCGCTCGAAGAAGCCAGCCGCCCAGCCGCCCCGACGCCAAAGCTTGAGGAAATAGAAAGGCGCCGAGAGCAGCAGCCCCAGGTTGAAAACCAGATTGTAGAGTGTCCGCATCAGCCAACCATCCCACCACCAAGATGCGCAAAGGTCCCGCGTTGCGCCAGCGTTGGATGAATTTCACCCGGATTCTTCCGGAGTGGCAGGACGCCTCAAGGACGCTGGCCCATTCATCCGTGAATTCGAGTTGCCGGAACTCGTGTCGAGGAATTAAGTCAGGTTCGCGGTTGGCGTCGGACAACGATGAACGATTGGAACATACAGACCCGTGCGCGTACTTGCCAGGGGTGCGGGTCGTCGTTTGGCGACCGCGATCCGTATCATACCGTGCTGTTCGAGCAACGGTCTGGCTTGGAACGTCTCGACGTCTGCGCCGCCTGCTGGGATGGACAGCACCGTCATGGGGCGGCGGACCGCAAGGGTTTCATCTCCCACTGGCAGGGATCGTTCCCGGCGCCGGCCCCGACCACTCCGGACCCCATCCAGCGCGACAGTGCGGAGTCCCTTCTCCGTGAACTCCTCGACCGCAACGAGCCCAAGTGGCAGCCAGCTGCTTTCATCCTGGCCGCCATGCTCGAGCGGAAGCGGATCCTCAAGGTGCGTGAGCAGATCCGGAAGAATGGTCGAAGGACCATCGTCTACGAGATGCCCCGCACCGGCGACCTGTTCCTGGTCGTCGACCCCGAGCTCCAACTGGACCAGCTCAGCGAGGTCCAGCAGGACGTCTCCCGCCTCCTCGAGCAAGGACTCCCATCCCAAGGAACTCCCACCGAGGAGCCGATCATCCCCGAGACCCCGGCCTCCGCACTTTCTTCAACCCAGGAACTCGACGCACCGGCAACCCCCGCCGTGCCATCGGAGAGTCCTAGCCCACTCACCGGGTGAATCCGCGCATGCGATCGGACTCCGTGCCATCCAGATCCAGCTCCCTTCCAACGACTCCACCCGTGGCGGCGGCGTCTTCGGGACCGCGGGATCCGTCCGAAATTGAAGCCCTTCTTGAGCATCGCTTCAGCGACCGATCCCTTCTCGAACTCGCCCTGACCCACCCGTCCATCACCCATGATCTGGGCGCAGGAACCCCCCACAATCAACGGCTGGAGTTCCTCGGGGACGCCGTCCTTCAGCTCGTTCTCACCTCGGAACTCTACGAGAAATTCCCCGAACTCGGCGAAGGCCCACTGACCCAGGCGCGGGCCGAGATGGTGAATCGCCGCACCCTGGCGACGCAAAGCAGGGCTCTCGGCGCGGGCGCGTTTCTCCGCATGAGCCGGTCCGAGGAGGCCACTGGGGGGCGCGACCGGGCCTCGGCGCTTGCCGATTCCTTCGAGGCGATGATCGGGGCGATCTTCATAGACGGCGGGCT
>CAIMTB010000490.1 GCA_903844265.1 uncultured Verrucomicrobiota bacterium | reverse complement strand
TGGCGATGCCGGGCGTGGCGATGCGGGCCGTGGAGATGACCGGGGTGGGGATGACCGGATGGGCGGCGGTCGTCGTCGTCGTGGTCGTGGTCGTGGCCGTGGTCGTGGCAGCGATCGCGGGCCGGGAGGTCCGGGTGGATACGGTGGAGGCGGGCCATCGGCGTCGACATCGCCGTCACAACAATCTCCGCAATCATCGGCGCCGGCTGGAGGGGGAGGGGATTACCGGGAGCCCTCGGGTGGGGACGGTGGGTCGGAGCGTGGTTCTCGTGGCGATGAGGGTTCCGGCGGTCGGCGGGAGTCTGCTTCGTCGCGTGAGCCCGCGGCTGGCGATTCACGGGGTGGACAGGACTAGGATTCGAGCCATGAGCACGACATCGAGTCATAGGGTTTCGTCTCGGCGGGAATTCATGGCATCGGCCGTGCTGTTGGCGGGAGCGGCGGCGGTGGTGCCTGTGTTTGGGGCGCCGCCGCCGCCGCGGCTTCGGAAGGCCATCATGTGGGGCACCGTGGGGGTGAAGGGTTCCGTCCTGGAAAAGATGAGGGCGGTGAAGGAGGCGGGGTTTGAGGGGGTGGAGCCGGGCGGGGGCATGGACCAGGACGAGGTGGTGCGGGCCTTGGAGGCCACGGGGCTCGAGGCGGCGAGTGTTTGCTGTCACACCCATTGGCAGATGCCCTTGTCCGATCCGAATCCGGCCACGCGTGCGATCGGGTTGGGGGGGCTGCAGCAGTCGTTGCGGGATGCGAAGCGGTACGGGGCTGGTTCGGTGCTGCTGGTGCCGGCGGTGGTCAACGAACGGGTGGGTTACGCGGAGGCGTGGGACCGTTCGATCGTCGAGATCCGGAAGGCGGTGCCGCTCGCTGAGGAATTGGGAGTGACGATCTCGATCGAGAACGTCTGGAACAACTTCCTGCTAAGCCCTCTGGAGGCGGGGCGGTACGTAGACGAGTTCAGGAGCCCCCGGGTCGGCTGGCATTTCGACATCGGCAACGTCATCCACTACGGCTGGCCCGAGCAGTGGATCCGTGTCCTGGGGAAGCGGATCCAGCGGCTGCATCTGAAGGAGTACAGCCGTGAGAAGTCCGACAAGGAGGGGAAGTGGGCGGGCTTCAACGTGGAGTTCCTCAAGGGGAGCAACAACTGGCACGAGATCATGAAGGCGCTCGGGGAGATCGGTTATAGCGGGTGGGCCATTGCGGAGCAGGGGGGTGGCGGTTCGGCTGAGGGCCTTCGAAAGCTGTCGGATGACATCACCGCGATTTTCGCGAGTTAGCTGCTGGCTCACAATCCGACCGCCTTGGGGCCCTCGCAGGACTGCGACCCCGTCGGGGTCGGACTTCTTTTTTTGCGTGGTCCGGAGGTCGGGCTTGCGCCCGACGCTCCGTGCGCCCTGCTCAGAACCGCATCGAGAAGCCGGTGTGTATCGCGATGGCGCTTGAGAAATCGACGACCGCCTCGCGGCCCGCCGAGTTGAGTTTGTAATCCTGGGACGGTTGCCATCGCGCACCGAGGACCAGGCTTGCGTTTTCCCAGAGCGCCCAATCGAGACCCAATTCGGCGAACCCGCCGTAGATCACTTCGTTGGCGCTGCTTTGGCCTTCGGTGGTGAGGGTGGGTTGGCTGCTGATGGTGCTGTGCTCCTTGAACTGGAGGTCGGCGTTGACGAAGGCGACGAAGACTCCCGCGGCGGCGACGCCATTGAGGCGGCCGATCAGCTGGGATTCCCAGTAGAGGCCACCACTGATCGGGATGAGGTCCGCGTTGAATTTCCAATAGCCGTCGAGAATCCGTCCGCCGGGCGAGACACGAAGGGATCGGGTGGGTTCGGCACCGATGCGTGGGCTTTTGGAATCCGGGGTTCCGGCATAACCGGGCGGGGGGAGATCGACTGGGCGGAGTCCGTGGAGGGGGAAGCCGTCCTCAACCGTGATCGAGTCGGTTGTGAACGTGCCGGATTCCTGGGCTCCGATGGATTCGTATCCGACGGAGATGAGGATACCCCAGGCGGAGGAACCGACCGAGCCGAGGCTGCCGCGGTATTCGAGGTTGGCCGAGGGGTTGGCGAGGTTGCCTGCGTCGTCGAGGGAGATGGCGGAGCCGCCGCCGGAGGCGGACATGACCATGCGATCGCCGACGATTTGGGCGGAGCTCGAGTATCCCCAATTTCCGGTGTCACCTTCGTTGTTTCCGCTGGAGTCGACCCGGTTGTAGCCGTCGGTGTAGTTGCGGTTCACGGTGTTTCCCGTGGCTGGGCCGAACGGGCCGGTGATGGGAGGCGGCGCGCCGAGGTTGCG
Organism: uncultured Verrucomicrobiota bacterium; assembly: GCA_903844265.1. Classification (GTDB taxonomy): domain Bacteria; phylum Verrucomicrobiota; class Verrucomicrobiia; order Limisphaerales; family CAIMTB01; genus CAIMTB01. The sequence goes on along the minus strand of CAIMTB010000490.1, from coordinate 459 downwards.
GAGGCTGATGCGCGGGCCGAGCAGGACGCCGCCGGTGAAGGCGAGGGACTGGCTCTGGGCGTGGGCGGCGGAGGCTCCGATGAGCGTGGCGCCGACGGCCAGTGCGGCATTCAAACGGGTGTTCATGGTATTCAAGCGAGGTAGGGAATCGTGAGCGGGCCCTGGGGCAGCACGGCGACGCGCGCTTCCGGTCCGAATCTCGCGAGCTCGGACCGGACGGTGGCGCCGATATCCGGGCAGGGTGTGAGGTGGCAGGCATGGACGACGTCGTCGGGGAGCGTCGAGTGGAGGAGTACTTTGGCCCGGCGTTGGATGAGGGCCTGGATCTGGGCCTGCCATTGTTCGGGGCGGACGAATCCCGGTGTGGCGAGCATGGTGAGGATTTCCGCGGACGAGCGTCCGCTGCGGAGGAGGTGGTCGAGGGGGCTGCCGGCGGGGACGCCTTCGCGGCATTCGGCG
>CAIMTB010000489.1 GCA_903844265.1 uncultured Verrucomicrobiota bacterium | reverse complement strand
CGTTCCCCCCCGGCGCCGACGCTGACCGCGTGGCCCGGTCCGGATCCCGCATCGCACCGTCGCCATCGTAGTTCACGCCGCGCAGGAACCGGCCACGCATGTCCGGCAGGCGAAACGTCGCCCCGGATGTCCCGCCTCCCCACGCCTTGCCGATCACCGAATGGAGTACCGGATAGCTCGTCACCGGAAGTTCACGTCCGTCGCACAACATCCAACCGTCCGATTCCACAACCCCTACCGCCGGCCCGCCAAAGGCGACGATGCTGCCGACCGGCATCAAGCCGGTGACCGCAGGCGCGGCCGTGTCCCCGCTTCGCGCCCAGTGTCCCGCGACCAGCGCCACGACGATGCCACACAGGATCCACCCTCCATTCCCACGGACCGGGTTCAATCCCAAGGAATCGGTTGTCGGCGGTGTCTTCATGCCGACAAGCATTCCGCCAGTCGGCCGTGGCCTGCAAGCGGCCCGGAGAAGGCAGGGTGCTCCCCGGAATTTGTCCTGCACCCGACCTGCACGCCACTCCACATTGGACTTGGACCTTCCGCCATCGCCGCGAATCCTTGGGGCCATGTCCGAGCGGATTGTGACCGATGTTCTCAGCCGACCCGACGCCCAGCTGGAAGTCACGCTGCGGCCGTCGGCGTTCACTGAATTCACGGGCCAGGCCAACGTTCGCGAGCGGCTGGAGATCGCGGTCGAGGCGGCGCGCCGCCGCAAGGAGCCTCTGGACCACCTTCTCCTCAGCGGCCCGCCCGGCCTCGGCAAGACCACGATCGCGAACATCATGGCCCGCGCCATGAGCGCCAATCTCCGAACGACCAGCGGACCCACGATCGAGAAGGCGGGCGACCTCGCCGGTCTCCTCACCAACCTCGAGGAAGGCGACATCCTCTTCATCGACGAGATTCATCGCCTCCAGAAAACGATCGAGGAGTACCTCTACCCGGCGATGGAGGATTTCAAACTCGACATCATCATCGACCAGGGCCCAAACGCCCGAAGCGTCCGCCTCAACCTCCCACGCTTCACGCTGATCGGCGCCACCACCCGGAGCGGCCTCCTCAGCTCACCGCTCCTCACCCGCTTCGGCATGCGCGAACGCCTCGACTACTACACCGCCGAGCAACTCCAGAAAATCGTCCTCCGCGCCGCCGGCATCCTGGGCGTCGCCATCGAGGACGCCGGCGCCTTCGAAATCGCCCGCCGCAGCCGCGGAACACCCCGCATCGCCAACAACGTCCTCCGCCGCGTCCGCGATTTCGCCGAGGTCCGACACGACGGCCGCATCACCAAGCCCGTCGCCGACGCCGCCCTGGTCATGCTCGAGATCGACGAGAACGGCCTCGACGAAATGGACAAGCGGATCCTCGAGACGGTGCTCGTGAAGTTCAACGGCGGTCCCGTCGGCGTGAGCTCCCTCGCCGTCGCAGTCGGTGAAGAACCCGACACCATCGAGGAAGTCTACGAACCCTACCTCATCATGGAGGGGTATCTGCACCGCACACCCCAGGGCCGCGTCGCAACCGAACTCGCCTGGCGCCGACTCGGTCTGCGTCCGCCGAAGAGCCAGGGCACCCTCCTGTAAGACTGCGCATCCCGCCTTGATCCCACGCCCAGCGAACCCAAGGATCAGCGCCATGCATCCGCTCCGGAACCAAGTCCAGACGACGGTCCTCGCGTTGGCGTTCGCGTTGTCATTGGGCGCCGCGGGCTGCTCGCGCAGTTACATCATCACCACGAACACCGGGGCCAAGGTGATCACCGCCTCCAAGCCGAGGCTGGTCCACAGCAAGTACGTCTACAAGGACGCCAACGGGCGCACCAACGAGATCAGCACTTTGCGCGTCCGGACCGTCGAGCCTTACTCGAGGGAAGCGCTCGGTTCGCCGATGAAGATTCCCGAGCTTCGATAAGGCGCTCGACGTATTTCCCGAGGAGGTCCGCCTCCAGGTTCACCCGCTCCCCCGCCTTGCGCCCGGAGAGGTTCGTGACGTCGCGGGTGTGCGGGATGATCCAGCAGCGGATGACCCCGGGCAACACGTCGGCCACGGTCAGGCTGATGCCGTCGATCGACACGCTGCCCTTGTAGAGAAAATAGCGCATCATCGACTCCGGCGGCCGAACCTCCAGGACCCAGTCGCTTCCGGACTTTTCCCATCGGACAATCTCGCCGGTCCCATCCACATGGCCGGTCACAAAATGCCCGCCCAACCGGTCGTTCACGCGAAGCGACCGCTCAAGATTCACCGAACCACCCGCCTCGAGGCCGTCGAAACTCGTCATTCGCCACGTCTCCTGCAGCAGGTCGAAGTGCAACTTCGTCCCCAGCCCTGAACGGCTCACCTTCACCGCGGTCAGGCAACACCCGTTCACAGCAACGCTGTCCCCTACCTTCACGCCACGACCCGCAATCTTCGCCTGGATCACCAGACGGATCGACGCGTCGCCGGGCTTCACGGAGACAATCCGCCCCGCTTCTTCCACAATCCCACTGAACATGGGCGAAGCGTGACGCCGGACCGCCCTCCGGTTCAATCCTTCAGCCGCGCAGTCAGGAACAGGTCCGCTCCAAGCCGGCGCCACCGGATATCCCGCAACCCGGCGAGGGTCCCCTCCGAGACCGCCCCAATCCCACCCACTCCCCGTGGCGCCGACTCCCCGCCAATGATCTTCGGCGCGTAGAAGAACGCGATGCGATGGGCCAGGCGGGCATCAAGGAATCCGCCATTCACTTCACCCCCGCCCTCGACCAACAGCCGGGTCACGTCCTCCGAGCCCAATTGCGTCATCAGCCATCGCAGGTCCACGCGTCCACGCGCGTCGGCCGGCGCCCTCAACACACGCACCCTCCGCGCCAACTCCTCAACCCGTCGCACGGGAGCCGATTCAGCGACCACAATCGTAGTCCTGACACGATGATCGTCCGAGACCACGCGTGACTCCAACGGTGTCCGAGCCGCGGAATCCAGGACGATCCGGCGAAGCCGTGACTTCAATTCCCGCCCGTGGGCGTCGCGGACGATGAGCGCCGGGTCATCCACGAGCACGGTGTTCACGCCAACCAGGATCGCGTCCGAGCCTCGGCGCAACCGCATCCCGACCGCGCGGGACTTGTCACCGGTGATCCACTTCGACTCACCGGAAACCGTGGCGATCTTGCCGTCGAGGGTCATGGCTGCCTTCAAGGTGACGAAGGGCGTGCGGCCAAGGATCCAGTGGTTGAAGGACTCATTCAGCTCCATGGCCACGGATTCACAGACCCCGGTGGTGACCTCGATGCCGGCCTCGCGGAGGATCCCGATCCCGCGACCGGCGTGCCGGGGGTTCGGGTCGATGGCGGCGACCACCACCCTGCGAACACCGGAACCGAGGATGGCGTCGGTGCACGGCGGGGTTCTGCCGTGGGTGCAGCAAGGCTCGAGTGTCACGTACAGCGCGGCGCCACGCGGGTCGCCCCCGCGCCGCTCGACATCCCGGAACGCCTCGATCTCCGCGTGAGG
>CAIMTB010000488.1 GCA_903844265.1 uncultured Verrucomicrobiota bacterium | reverse complement strand
TCTGGGAGGAACGCTTCCGCAGCGTCCTGGTCGATGGCGCCGGCGAAGCCCTCCTCACCATGGCCGCCTATATCGATCTGAACCCCGTCCGCGCCGGCATCGTGCAGGATCCCAAGGACTACCGATGGTCCGGCTACGGCGAGGCCATGGCCGGCTGCAAACGGGCGCGCCTCGGTATCCAGCGCCTCGCGACGGCCCTGCAACACGGCCACGAGGAGAGCCCCGCCCGATCGCTGGAACTCTACCGGGAGTTCCTCCACCTCGAGGGGGACGAGCGACGCCAGGATACCGGGCCCGATGGAAAGCCTGTGCGCGGGTCGATCCGGGCCGAGGAAGTCGCCAAGGTGCTGGCGGCGAAGGGACGCCTGCCGGCGTACGAATACGTGCGCTGCCGGGTGCGCTATTTCTGCGACGGCGCTGTGTTCGGCACGCGCGAGTTCGTCGAGGACATCTTCCGCGCTCATCGGGGAAGATATGGGGCGAAACGAACCACCGGCGCCCGGAAGATGAAAGGCCTCGAGGACATCCCCCTCTTCGTCCTCCGCGACCTGCAGGTCAACCTGTTCGGTTAGTCCCAGCGCCTCCGTCATCCGTTCCCTTCCGAAAATCGGATGTTCGCCCACGCCCAGACGGCGCCCCCCGAAGGCTTGCCTCTCCTCGCACCCACGCTAGCCTGACCGCTCCTGAACATGGAGAAAGTCGTCATCATCGGAACCGGCTGCGCCGGACTTACAGCGGCCATCTACACTGCCCGCGCCAACCTCGCCCCGCTCGTCCTCGCCGGACCCATGCCCGGGGGGCTGCTCACCACCACGAGCATCGTCGAGAACTACCCGGGTTTTCCCGAGGGCGTGGACGGCTACGATCTGATGACCCGCATGCAAAAACAGGCCGAGCGCTTTGGCGCCCGCGTCAAGTTTGGTTCGCTCGAAGGCGTCGATCTCTCCTCGAAACCTTTCCGCCTCAACGTGGACGGCGAAAACATCGAGGCCCAATCCGTCATCATCGCCAGCGGGGCCGGACACCGCCACATCGGGCTCGACAGCGAGCAGAAGCTCGAGACCCGCGGCGTCACCTACTGCGCCACCTGCGACGGCGCCCTGCCCATGTTCCGCAGCCAACCCCTCGTGGTTGTCGGCGGTGGTGATTCCGCCTGCGAGGAAGCCCACTACCTCACCCGCTTCGGTTCCACCGTCTATCTCATCCACCGCCGCGACCAGCTCCGCGCCTCGAAAATCATGGCCGACCGCGTCCTGTCCAACCCCAAGATCAAGCCGGTCTGGGACAGCGTCGTCACCGACATCCTCGACCCGAAGATCAACAAGGTCACCGCCGTCCGCCTTCGCAACCTCAAAACCGGCGCCGAAAGCGAACTCCCCTGCGCCGGCGTCTTCATCGCCATCGGCCACATCCCCAACACCCAGGTTTTCCGCGGCCAGATCACGATGGACGAGGACGGCTATGTCCAATCCACCCACGGATCGCAGACCAACGTCGAGGGCGTGTTCGTCGCCGGCGACTGCCACGACCGCGTGTACCGTCAGGCCATCACCGCCGCCGGCGAAGGCTGCGCCGCCGCCATCGACTGCGAGCGTTATCTCGCTGGACTACACGTGTGATCGCAAACCCCATGGACGTGCGGCGCGCCCGGATCCGCCGGGTGACCAAGGAGACCCATATCACGCTCGACCTCGTGGTCGACGGCCGTGGCCGGTCCAAGATCCACACCGGCGTGGCCTTTTTCGACCACATGCTGACGCTCTTCGCGAAGCATGCGGTGGTCGACCTCACCCTCCGCTGCAAGGGGGACGTGGATGTCGATGCCCACCACACGGTCGAGGACTGTGGGATCGCTCTAGGACAGGCGTTTCTGCAGGCCCTCGGGGATAAAAGGGGCATCCGCCGGTACGGTAGTGGCTTCCACCCAAGGAACCCCTTCACCGGGGAATCGTTCGTCCCGATGGATGAGACCCTTGCCCGGGGAGTCATTGATTTTTGTGGTCGCCCGACTCTGGTGTGGCGGGGGATGGGTGAACTGGCCTACAAGCGGGTCACGTCCGCCGAACGTTCCCAGGACGCCTCGTCCGCCTTCCGCTTCGGTCTGGCGAAGGAATTCTTCCAGGGCTTTGCGAACGAATCACGGTGCGCGCTTCATCTCGAACTGCTGTACGGCGAGGAACCCCACCACGTCGTCGAGGCCCTGTTCAAGGCCTGTGCCAAGGCGGTCGATTTCGCCTGTCAGGCCGATCCACGCATCGCCGGGGAAATCCCGAGCACGAAGGGGAAACTTTGAGCAGCGGTGAATAGCAGCCGACTGCCGATCGTCCACCCTGATGTCGGAGCCCGTTGACAGATCCGGAGAACCCGATGACGCGCTGGTGCGGTCATCGCAGCGCGGGGACATGGTCGCGTTCGAGGAACTGGTTCACCGGCATCGAGACAAGATGTACGCACGGGCCTTCAGCATAGTACACAACGAGGAACAGGCGCTGGACCTGTCTCAGGAGGCGTGGATCAAGGCGTGGCAGAGGATCGGCAGCTTCGAGGGTGGATCGTCGTTCACCACGTGGATGACGCGGATCACAATCAACGTCTGCCTCGACCACCTGCGCCGAAACCAGCGCCACCGGCTCGAACCGCTGCCAGACATGGCGGACGAGCCTGATGCGCTGGAACGTCTGCTGCCCGTGGTATGGCCCAATCCCACGGAAGGTCTCGAACGTAGGGAGTTGAGAGTGAAGATCGACGAGGCGATGGGGCGGCTCAGCCAGGCCCACCGCACGGTCGTCGCACTCCATGAATTCGAAGGCATGGAATACAAGGAAATCGCCCGCACCGTTGGCATCTCCGTGGGAACGGTGATGTCCCGCCTGTTTTATGCCAGGCGGCGGCTCGCCACCCTGCTGGCAGGACTCAAGGATGATGAGAAGGGAGAGGACTGAACATGGACCACGAATTCGAACGCCGCCTCCAGGCCTGGGTCGATGGTCAACTCGACCCCACCGAGGCGCGCGCCGTCGCCGCGACGGTTGAGAAAGACGCGGAAGCCCGACAACTCGCCCAGAATCTCCGTTCTCTTTCTGGACTGCTGAAAACCCATGCCCCGGAACCCACCGTCCCGGAGTCACGCGATTTTTACTGGTCCAGGATCCGCAACGGCATCGAACAAGCCGATCGCGGGGCAGAGCGTGTGGATGGCTGGGGATCCCGGCAGCCGGGCCTCCTTCGCTGGCTGGCGTGGCTGGTTCCGGCCGGCGCCGCCGCTTTCGCAGCCGTGCTGTTCCTCCAACCCTCCAACCCCTACCCGCTCGGCCTCACCCCGGCAACACCCGTCCCCGCACTCACCGACCACGAAATCGAGACTCCGTCCGACGAGGTTTCCAGCCTCACTTTCTACGCGTCCGAAGACAGCATGACCGTAGTCTGGCTGGGCAGGATCGATTTCCTTTGATGAACCGCGCCAGCCCCATGCGATGAACACGCGTTATTTTCTACTCTCGATCCTCGGATTCGCGTCCCTTGTCGTCGCCGCACGATCAGGCCTCAGCGCCGGTCCAGCGGAAACCCGTCTCGCCGCAGAGCTCATCTGGGGCACCAACGGCGACAAACCCTCCGACAAGGAACTCAAGCCCATCTCCGCGGACCTCGACAAACGCCTCCGCCGGATCTTCAAGTGGAAGAGCTACTGGGTGATCGAGCGGAAGGAATTCGGCCTCGCTGAATCCAAGCCCGCCAAGATCGAGATGAGCCGGGAATGCCGCATCGAGGTCACCCGGACCAACGCCGACGAATTCGAAATCCAGCTCTTCGGCAAGGGCCAACTCGTCGTCAAGAAGCGCCAGCGCATCGTCGCCGGCGAAACCGTCGTCCTCGGTGGTGACGACAAGAACGACAACGCCTGGTTCGTCGTCGTCGCCCTCCCCAGAAAGTAGAAAAGAACGCAAAGGCTGCCGCGGCAACTCTGCGGATGCCGCCCCCCGTGACGCCGCCGCCCCATTCGCGAAAGCGTCGTGACCGCACCCTCCTCGCGATCGCCGCCAACCTGCTGGCCACACCAGGACTCGGCTCCTGGATCGCTGGCCATCGCGTCGCCGGCGCAGGCCAGCTCGCCGTCGTCCTCGTCGGGTTCGCCATGTTCCTCGTCCACTTCGGCCGGCTGATGGGGACACTCTGGGACACCGCTGCGAACGGCATCGATGCCACCCCGCTCCCCGCCGAACTCCTCCACCAGTCATTCTACGTCATGGGAATCGCCTGGCTCTGGTCGGCCGTGACCAGCGTCCAGATGTTCCTCGCCGCCCGCAAACCCCACCCCTCCGATTCCCCAGACCCGGGCGAACCGCCACCCCTCGCCCCGCCGCGCCTCGACTGATGCGACGGTCCTGCGTCCTCACTTCCCCGACGGCGCGCCCGACCTACCGCTTGTTGACCTCGCTCGGCCCAGTGTCAGACTCCGCCATCACACCATGAACCGAATCCCCCGACGCCACTTCCTTTCCCGCACCCTGGTCACGGCCGCCACCTTCGCCGTGCTCACGCCTGGATTCCGCGGGTTCGCAGCACCCGCAAGCCGGCGATTCACCATGGACCTCTCACCGGGCGCCATCGGTGTCGGTGGGGATCTCCTGGCCCACATCCGCCTCGCGAAGGCCCACGGCTTCGAGTCCGTCCAGCCCGACGCTGGCTTCCTGGGCCGCCAGGACAAGGACGGCATCGCCCGCGTTCGCGAAGCCCACGCGAAGGCTGGACTGAAATGGGGCTCGGCCGGCCTCGACATCGAATTCCGGCAGACAGACGAAGTTTTCCGGAAGGGACTGGGTGCGGTGCCCAAGATCGCCACCGCACTCCAGAGCGCCGGGGTCACCCGTTGCGGGACCTGGCTCATGCCTGGCCACAACGAACTCGAATACGCCGCCAATCTCGAGCAGCACGCCAAGCGACTCAGGGAAGTCGCCGCTGTCGTTCACGACCACGGCCTGCGGTTCGGACTCGAGTATGTCGGCACTCCCAGCCTGGGACAGCGCTTCAAGCACTCGTTCGTCCACAATCTCGCCCAGGCCCGCGAACTGATCGCCGCCATCAACCATCCCGCGACCGGCGTGGTGCTCGATTCCTGGCATTGGTTCATGGCCGGCGACACCTCCGAGGCCCTCCACAAACTCACGGGATCCGACATCGTCGGCGTCGACCTCAACGATGCTCCTGCCGGCGTCGCCCTCGCCGACCAGCAGGATGGCCGACGCGAACTCCCCGCCTCCACAGGCGTGATCCCTGTGAAAGTCTTCCTCCAGGCCCTCGTCGACATCGGCTACGACGGACCGATCCGCGTCGAACCGTTCAACAAGCCCCTCAACGACCTCGACGACGAAGCGGCCTGCGCCCAAACCATCGCTGCGCTCAAGAAAGCCGTCGCCATGGTCGGATAAGCTCCGGCCGCGATGGGGAGGGACCGCGCTCCGTCGCGATCGCCATGCATGGCAACCTCCCCGGCAGCATCGAGGAACCGACGCCCTCCACCGGGCGTGGCGCTCGGTCGCAACCCCCCTCCCAGATGTCCTTCCGAGGCTCGCGGCGCACGCCATCCGCACCCTAGAATCCACCCGTGACTGTTCTCGCCCATTCCACCCCGGCGGACTTCGTGTCCGCCGAAAGCGTCGCGTCCATCGTCGCCGCAGCCTGTCCCAGGGCCGACTTCAGCGGCCAGCGCGTGCTCGTGATCGTCCCCGACCATACCCGAACCGCCCCGGTTGGACTGCTGTTCAAGACCCTGCACGCCCAGGTGGCGACGGTCACCCGTGCGCTCGATGTGATGATCGCCCTTGGCACCCATCAGCCGATGTCCGAGGCCGCCATCTGCGAACGTCTGGGGCTCTCCCCCACTGAGCGTTCAGGCCTCTACCAGAACGTCCGGTTCATCAACCATGAATGGAACAACCCCGATGCGCTGAAACTCATCGGAACCCTCCCTGCCGCCGAGATATCCGAACTCACCGGCGGCCTCTTCGCCATGGACGTGCCGGTGACCATCAACCGGCGGCTCTACGACTACGACCGCATCGTCATCATCGGCCCCGTTTTTCCCCACGAGGTCGTCGGATTCTCCGGCGGCAATAAGTATCTCTTCCCGGGCGTCGCCGGTCCCGAGATCCTGAATTTCTTCCACTGGCTCGGCGCCGTGGTCACGAACCCCATGATCATCGGCAACCAATGGACCCCCGTCCGCAAGGTGGTCGACCGCGCCGGAGCCATGGTGGATCTCCCAAAGACCTGCCTCGCCATGGTCGTGCGCCCCGACAACTCACTCGCCGGCCTCTACGCCGGCACCCCGGAATCCGCCTGGACCGCCGCCAGCGACTTGTCCCGCAAAATCCACATCACCTACAAGGACCGTCCCTTTCACACGATCCTTTCCTGCGCACCGACGATGTACGACGAGCTCTGGACCGGCGGGAAATGCATGTACAAGCTCGAACCCGTCCTCGCCGACGGCGGCGAACTGATCATCTACGCCCCGCACATCACCGAGATATCCGCCACCCACGGAGATATCATTCGGGCCGTGGGCTATCATTGCCGCGACTACTTCCTCAAACAGTGGGACCGCTTCAAGTCCCAGCCCTGGGGCGTCCTCGCCCACAGCTGTCACGTGTACGGAATGGGCACTTATGACCAGGGAATAGAGAAACCCCGCGCCCGGGTGACTCTCGCCACCGGGATTCCGGAGTCGGTCTGCAGACAAATCAACCTGGGCTACCGCGACCCAAATTCCATCCACCCCGCCGCTTACGCCGACCTCGAACACGAAGGCGTCCTGCTCGTCCCCAAGGCCGGCGAAATGCTCTATCACCTGCGGAACAAACCCGCCTGGGCAGGAGGAAACGGATGAATCCGACACCCACCGATGGAGACGCGCGCCACGCCGCGTCGCGAGACCGAGGGAGGGCCGCCTCTCCATGAACCGCAAAGGTAGGGCGGGCAGTCCCTTGCCCGCCGCCCTGTCGGGGCTACCTG
>CAIMTB010000487.1 GCA_903844265.1 uncultured Verrucomicrobiota bacterium | reverse complement strand
TTCGTCTCGACGGCCGCACCGCCTGGATCACCGGTGGTACCAAAGGCCTCGGTTTCCAGATGGCCGGCGCGCTGGCCGCCGCCGGTGCCGCCATCGCACTGAACAGCCGGCACGCCGACGAAGCCGAAAGCGCCGCGCGCAATCTCGCTGAACTCCATGGCATCCGTGCCTTCGGCGGCGGAGCGGATGTGGCGAATGAAGGCGAGGTCAACTCCTTCGTGCAGCGCGCCAACGATGCCCTCGGCCCCATCGACATCCTCGTCGCCAACGCCGGCATCAACATCCGCAAGCCGACCGTCGAGCAGACGTCCGCCGATTGGGACGCCGTGGTCGCAACCAATCTCACCGGTCCATTCCTGTGTTCCCGGGCCGTGCTGCCGCAGATGATCGCACGTGGATGGGGCCGCATCATCCATGTGGCGTCCATGCTGGGTCTCGTCGGATTGGCGGGCCGACCGTCCTACTCCGCGACCAAGGGCGCGCTGGTGTTGCTCGCAAAAACGCAGGCGCTCGAGGTCGCATCCCATGGCGTCACGGTCAACGCCCTCTGCCCGGGTCCGTTCGGAACGGAGATGAACAAGCCGCTCCTGAACGACCCGAAGAAATACGCGGACTTCGTCGCGCGCATCCCTGTCGGCCGCTGGGGCGAGATGACGGAGATCGAAGGCCCGATCCTCTTCCTGGCCTCCAACGCCTCGAGTTTCATGACCGGCGCCAGCCTCGTCGTCGACGGCGGTTGGACGGCACAGTGAGCGGGTGGAGTTGGATCCCGTGCCTCGCGCCGGCGTCAGGCGAACGACAGGCCGAGCTTCCCGCCCAGTTCACGGATGTACTCGCGTCCCTTGTCGTACTCCTCGGCGTTGGGGAGGTGCTCAAGCATGAGCGGTGGCGCGTGGGGCAGTCGACTCAGGCGGTTGAGGTACGTGGTGTAATTCATCGCGCCGGCGCCGGGCCTGACCTCGCGGAAATGAATGTTCATCTCCACGTCCCAGACCAGGTCCTTCGCATGACAGCTCACGATCCAGCGGCCGAGCTTGTCGAAGCATTCGTCGAGCATCGCCGAGAAACCGTGGAAACGACGCGGCGAGTTGACCAGGTTGCACGGGTCGAGGTGCACCGCGAACGCCTTGCGGTCCACGGCCCGCAGCATCTTCAGGCAACTGTCGGCGCTGTCAGGCAACGCCCAGCCCATCATCTCGTAGGCGAACTTCGCCCGCCTCGGCTTCACGGCGTCGATGATCTTCCGCGCGTTCTCCACCGCGGCATCGAAGAAGCGCGGGGACAGGTTGTCGGGGTGCGGCCCATACCACTCCTGCCTGCCGAACGAGCCCGCGATGTCCACACAGCACCGCGCCCCCACCTCGTCGGCCAACGCCAGGCCATCCGTCACGGTCTGGAGATTCGCGGCGCGCTTCGCGGCGTCGGCGTCGAGCAGGTTCACCCAGCGCCCCACTTCCGCGATCACCACGTTGTTCCGCTCGAAGGCCTCCGACGTGGCCCGGATCCGCGCGGCATCCCCAAGCTTGAGGGCCGGACAATAGGCAGCACTGTATCCGAGCCGCCGATGGGCCAGCGCGATTTCCGCGGGATCCTCGAGCTTCCCGAAGACCGGGCCGCCAAGGCGGATCGGTCTCGAACCACGGTTTCCAGATCGCGTCCTGGCGTCGTCAGAGTCCGCGCCAGCGACGCGAAGGCCCGGGACGCCCGCCGCCGCGGCCAGGGCAACAACCTGAAGAAAGCGTCGGCGACTGGCAGGCGTGGGATCCATGGGCCGAGGATAGCGCGGCCGCGGCGTGAATCCATCCCCGTGTGACGGATGCCCCCTGCCTGGCGCACCACCGCCCCGCCGACCCGGCCAAGCCGCAGGCGCCGCGCCTACCCCAACCTCGCCAATTCCACGCGCAACAACTCCGCCAGGGGCTTCAGCGTCTCGCGATCCAGCGCAAACCTGCAGCCCGCCTTCGCGAACAATTCCGGCAACGGGCGTGAACCGCCCAGCGCCAACCCGGCCTTGTACGCCGCCAGCGCCTCCACGGGGTCGCGCCGCGAATTGAGCCACACCTGCAACGCCCCGATCTGCGCGATCGCGTACTCGACGTAATAGAACGGGTACAGGAACACGTGCAGTTGCCGGTGCCACATGTGGCCCTTGGCCTCCTCCCAACCGCTCCAGTCCACATCGCCCCCGAACCGCTCCACCTGCTGGTTCCACGCCGCGGCACGCTCGGCCCGCGTGTGGCCGGGATGCGTGTAGATCCAATGCTGGAAGGCATCGACGGTCGCGATCCACGGAAACGTCTCGACGATCCCCTCAAGGTGATCGCGGCGCGCGCGACGGAGTTCGTCCGGCCCGTAATACGCGTCGAGATGCTCTGCGCCCAGCAGTTCCATGCCCATCGACGCCACTTCGCAGAACTCGATCGGCGCGTCGCGGTACGGGAAGAAATCCTCGGCCTGCGTGGCGAACGCATGGAATGCGTGCCCCCCCTCGTGAAGGAGGGTCTCCACGTCCCGCTGCACCCCCACTGCATTCATGAACACGAACGGCATCCGCGACTCGGACAACGTGCTCTGGTAGCCGCCCGGCGCCTTCCCCTTCCGGTTGTCCAGATCCAACAGACGCAACCGGTCCATCGTGCGGAACTGCCCCCCAAGATCCGGATCCACCCGGTCGAACACGACCTGGGTCCGCGCCACCATGTCCTCCACCTTCTCGAACGGTCGCAGCGGCGCGCGCCCCATCGGATCGACGGCCAGATCCCACGGCCGCAGCCGATCCAGCCCCAGGTCCCTGCGCCGCTCCGAATGCAACACCCGCAGCAAGGGAACGATCTCCCGCTCGATCGCATCGTGGAACCGGACGCAATCCTCCGGCGTGTAATCAAACCGGCATTTCTCGCGGAACGCGTAATCGCGGTAATTCGGGAACCCGGCGTTGGTGGCGATCTTTCCGCGCAACGCGATCAACTCATCGAACTGCGTGTCGAACGCCTCCTTCTCCGCCAACCGCCGCCGGGCCACCAACTCCCACGCCTCCTGCCGCAAACCGCGATCCGGTTCCTCGAGCAGGCGCCCCATCTGTACCAGCGTCCGCTCCTCCCCTCGGAAGTTCACGGTCAATGCCCCGCTCAGTTTCTGGTAGTGCTGCCCGATCCGCGCCTCCTCGGTCTCCAGGGCGACATTCTCATCCCGGTACAACTCCACCCGCGTCGCGGTCTGCCGGTCGAACACCTCGTAACGCAACCCCGGCAGCGACGGACGCAACGAATGCCCAAGATAGAGCTTCTCCAGCGCGAATTGCCGCGGCTTCAGGTGCGGCTCGACATGCTCGACGAAGTGAAGATAAGCCTTCTCAGCCTCGCCATCGTCGGTGTGGCACGTCATCGCGATCTGGCGCCGTGCCCCCTCCTCGCTGAACGCCGCCCGAACCTCTCCCCAGTCCATCAGCCAGGACTCCAGTTCATCCGCGGTCCGACACTCCGCAGCTCTCCGCTCCAACGCATCGAACAGCGGCGCAATCAACGCCCAGTCATTCCACGGAATCGTCGCCGGAAGAAAACGTCGTGGCCTGTACGCCGGCAGTTCACCAAATGGCAGCAGAGACATCGCGGCGAGAGGTTCAGCGGAACGTCCGGGTTCCGCAAGACTCGGGCATCGCATGAAGGGACAGGTCTTTCATGCCACGTACGCCGGGGTGGCACGCTGTGGTGGGGATTGCCCGGTGAGGCGCGTGATGGCAGTTCCCAGGCAGGTGCCGCCTTCGACCCTCCAAGGGCCGGGTAGACGCCGGTGACCGGTCGCGGCGACGAATCCGCGACCCGCGAAGGCCTGGCCGGCGGATCGGCGGGCATCGAATCAGCTCTTGATTCGGGCACCGCCGTCTATGTAAGGGTTCCGGGGAAGGCGATTGCATCCACTGAATAATTCATTGTGAAACTTCTGCGAATCCTGGTCATCGACGATCACCGGATCGTTCGTGACGGGTTGACCCTGCTTCTCAATTCACAACCGGACATGGAGGTGGTGGGGGAGGCCGAGAACGGGATGGAAGTGCTCGAAGCGATCTCCAGACTGACTCCGGACGTCGTAGTCATGGACATCTCGACGCCTGAGATGGACGAACTCGAAGCGATGGAGGCCGTCCGGGCGCTGCACCCGGAGGTCAAGGTGCTGATTCTGACGACCCACGAGGACCTCGGCATTTTTGCGCGGATCTGCCAGGCCGGTTCGGCGGGTTACGTGCTCAAGCGCGTCGTCGGCGCGGAGCTTGTCAGCACCATCCGCAAGGTCGCTGCCGGACAATTGCACTTCGACGGGGTGCTCGCCGGGCGGACCCTGGCCAAGCTCTCGCGCGCGACCCGGCCCTCGCCGGACATCGGGAATCGCCTCTCCGGCGGAATCTCGAGCTGCGAGGAGGAGGCGGTGCCTGATGTTGTGAGTGGTCAATGACCCTCTGACCACTCGCCCGCACGCGCGGCCTACGAGGGGTCGCGTCCGCGTGCGGCGGCGGTGAGGCCGAGGAGGCCGAGGAGGGCGACAAAGGAAAGGCCGAGCATGACCAGGCGGTGTCCTGAGGAGACGCGCCCGGACTCGTTCGCCTCGAGGTTGAGGTGCAGGTCAGCCCATGTATTCACCTCCAGCGGGCGGGTGAAGGTGAGGCGTCGGCCCTGTTCAGGCAGGGCGGCCCGGATGGCGGCGGGATTCGCGACCGCTGCGTCCTGCTGCTGGATCAGGCGCTCGGCCAGGCGTTGCTGCACTGCGTTTTCCTCGGCGCTGTTGCGATCGAGCAACTGCTTCGCCTCGCCCTGGGAATAGTTCACGTTGGCGTTGTCCCACAGGGATTTCGGGGTCACGGCCTGGCCGGCGGTTTCGCCGGCGACGCGGACCTGGCGTACGTTCAACCCCACCAGCGCCTGCTGGATCTTGTGGTTGTTCAACTGGACGCGGGCGTCTTCATTGAACGCCTGGTCATGTTGGGACATGCCGTAGGCAACGCGGAAGGCACGTCGGGCCTGGGCCGGGTCACCTTGCTGCACCAGGTTGTTGGCCAGGTTGAGGAATTTCCCCGCCTCCTCCGTCTTTTCCCGTCTCAACTGCGCCTCGTTGTGGATGTAGAGGTCGGGATCGATGATGCCCTTGGCCGGCACCGGCTTGTCCTCCCGGAGTTGGAGCGAGCCGTCCACCTTGCGGACGTGCCACTTCTCGTTGAGGTGCACATTCCATGCGATGTTCTCGAGGGGCAGGTCGAACTTCGGCGCGCTCAAGCGGAGGCTCAGTGCGTCCGGGGACGCCCGTCCCGCGCTGCTCGAGTAGAAAAACTCCACCAGGGTCGGCTCGCCACTGCGCGTGTTCTGCTCCAGCGGGATCAACACCTGGTTCGTCGCTGTCCAGGGCCACACGCTGTTCTGGTTCACGAAGGCAAACCAGAACCGCGCAGCGTCGGGAAGCGTGAGGTGCAGGAGCCGTTTGTCCCCGGGAAGCATGAGCATCCGGACCTGGGTGAGCATGGCCCCATCGTCGGAGATCGCCGAGGTGAGGGTGACGCTGTTGACCCGGGCCGGCAGGAGCTTCGTCGCCTCGCGGCGGTCGAGTCGGACGGGTAGCCGGAACGCGGGCTCCACCAGGCGGAAGGTATGGCTGGCGGCTGCCTGCCCGAGGTCCTGGAGCAGCACCCGCGGAATCACCTGCCACTCCGTCGGCTGCAACGCGCCTGGGGACTCGACGCGCACCTGCAGTCGACCCCCGGCCTGCACCGCGATGAAGCCCCGCTGGAGGTTCACATCGCGGGCCTCAATTCCATCGATTGCGGCGTCCAGAGCCTGCTCGCCGAGCGGCAGCGTGTACTCCGCGTGGAGGAGAAACCGGCCCAGGATGCGCCGCTCGAGCTTCACCTCCCAGTCACGCGCCGGGGCATTGGTCAGGCCGGGGCGGGCCAGGAAATCTGCAATCTGCTCACCCCGGAACCGGACGTTCTCCGCTGCGGCAGGCAGGCGGATGACGAGGGTCTTCACGCCGGTGTTCTCGATCTCGTACTGGAGATTCGCGACCGCCTTGATCTGGGCCTCGGTGAAGGTGACGTGCTGGAGGCCCGTGACCTGGACCCACGCGTCGACACGTTCCAGGTCGAGGGTCAGCGCCCAAGGATCCTGCAGGAGGCGGAATGCGAGGACGCCTTTCTGCCGGACTCCGGCCTGCATGGGATCGAGCTGCGTCGCGCCCTCACGTGCGGCGACCTGGAGGCGAAGCCCCTGCTCTGGCACGACCAACAGCTGGCCCCGCTGTTTCGCCGCCTCGCGCAACGACAGGCGCGGCACCCCCCAACCCTTCGCCGAACGCACGCCGGCCCCGACGAGGGTCACGGTGAACTGCTGACGTCCTTGCGTCTTGCCCTTGAGGTGCAGCGTCACCACCCGCGTGGCATCGGCCTTCAACTCCGTCCAATGACTCAGGGCCGCCCCGCCCACACTTTCCACGTCGAGCCCCGGGGGAAGCACGAAGCTCAACTTGAAGATGCCCGCGCGCATCACCTCCACGCCCAACGTCGCGGCAAGAACCGTCCGATCCTCGCCCAATGAAAGCGTCTGCTGGGAATCCACACGAACCTCGGCCTCCACGGGAGAAGCCTTGATCGTGAGCGTCCCGCCGGGCGCCGAGTAGCGGAACGCCCGGCGAACCGTCAGCCCGGCTGTCTGCGCCGCCATCGGCCTTGCCGAATCCGCGGGAAAATCCTCGAGGTTGATCGGCGAGAAACCGCCCACGGTCACGTCGTCCAACTGCACCTCGGTCCCTGTCGCCACACCCACCAACCCGAACTGCCCGGCCGCGCCGTCCACAGCCAGCAGGCCCGTCGCACGCTCGAACGGCAACGGTGACGTGCCCATCTGCGATCTCACCTGCACGGCGAACGGCTTCGATTGCGGGGGCGCGAAGCCCACCCGCAACCGCCGTGTATCGGGGTCGAACCGCCACAGCGAAAGCGCCGGGGTGACCACGTCTGTAATCGTCGCGCCGGCCGCCACGGTGAAGGTGAGCTCGGCCACCTCGCCTTGTGCGGGCCGGATCCTGACATCGTGCGACGCCTCGATCACACCGGGCCCGGGAACGAACAACTGCGTCAGTTCCGCATAGAAAACGGCCTTCTCCCGACGGGTGTCGCGGGTCCTCGGGCGCCATTCAATCCAGGCACCCACGGACGGTGAGAGGACGAGCGAGGTGACGGTGTTCGTCGAGTCCGCCGCGTCGTCGCGATGAGCCTGCACGGACTGGGGTGACGAGACATCGACATCGAGGCCGCGCAGGATGATCCGCACGCGGTTGACGAGCCCGGGGTGGACGGGCAGTTGGAAACCGCGCCCTCCGTTCACGGCCACAACCCGCGACTGGTATTCAATCGGGAACTCGACCGGACCTTCCGCCGAAGCGACGAGGAGCTGTTGCTTCACTCCCTCGCGCTCCGCCGCGACCAGGCGCACGAGGTTCGTGGGATGCGACGACCGGGTCAGGACGCCGGGCTCGCGGAAAAGCGGCAGCACCTGGCCGGTCGTTGCATTCCAGCGAATTTTGGCGGTGCCGAAAACGAAGTCGTCCTCGATGCGGATCTCGTGATCGACAAGTTCCACCCCCTCGATGGCGAATGGGGCTGGGGGAGGGACAAGGGCCTTCGGCGGAACTTCGCCCTTCACGGTCTGGGCCTGGGCGATGGCCGAGGGGGAGGCGCACCCGACGACGACGGCGAGGATCAAGGCCGCCGCCGCGACGGATGGCATGGCGGGGGTCCCCGTCGACGAACCGTGGGGAGGCACCTGCCACCACCGCCAGAACGCTGGCAGGACCACGTGGATCAACGCGGCGACGCCCATCATGATGAAAAACGCGGACGCACCCTGGCTCGCACGCAATGCGGACCATCCGCCAAGCGACCAGGCGACCGCGAATCCGACTCCGCGAAGGGCGCCGCGCCCGACCACGGCGGAGGCAATCCACGCCGTCGCCGCCACGACGGTGAGCACGATCGATCCGGAGCCGAAACGCCAGGAATCGAGCGGGATATTGGCGATCTCGACGCGCCAGGCGACGTCCCCCTGCTGGACCGGGGCGACAAATCTCAGCCCATTCGGCGGAGTGATGGCGGCTTCCCGTGCCAGGTTCGACAGGCCATCGAGCGCGGAGCCCGCGATCGCCACGGCCGCCAGCCCCAGCAGGCCTGCGAGGATATGGCGCAACGTGAACCGCGGCGCATTCCCGGTCCCAACCTGCGACCAGACCAATGCACACGCCAGCAACGACACCATGAAGACGAGGACCCGCGCCACAGGCCGCGCCTCTGAATCGTCGGCGAACAGCCGCCACAGGCTCGCGAACCCGCTCGCGTCGGCGATGCCCTCGGCCGGGATCAGGGTCCCGCCCCGATACTCGAGCCGCCGACCGCCTGCGGGCTCGATGCTCCAGTCTGCGAGCAGCACGGGTGCGGCGACGATGGGTGCCGCGACCTCGATGAGACGGGGGTTGCGGGCCTTCGAGGCGATCTTCACCAGGAGATCCGAGACCACATTGGGATCGGGCCGGTGAGGCAGGGGAATGAAGCTCCCCTTGTCGTCCTTCACCGGGACCACCGTCGCGCCGTCGAGCGTCACGGACCAGAGCTCCGAGCCGTCGGGGACACGCAGGCGAAGATTGGGGGCGCCTTTGTTCTTCACCAGGTAACGGGCCTCCGTGACGACCTGGCCTTCGTCGGACACTCGCGTCGTGAGCGAGGCGCGATCAACGACCTGGCTCACGGTCTCGCCCTGGACCAACGGCTTCAGGTCAAGCTGCAGGTTGAACGGCCGCGCGGTGTATCGATAGGCAGCCAGGATCGGGGCATCGAAGAAAAGCCGGTATTCCGTGGGAACTTCCCCGGGTTCGATCACAGCCAGGGAACCGGTGACGCTCGCGGGCTGGACCTGGAACTGATACGTGCTCACCACCAGCGTGTAGCCCTGCTCGGTCTGTGCGTCGACAGCCCGTGCGCCGGTGAACGCGAGGGTTTCGCCCTGCGCCTTGAATGGCCTCTCGCAGGTCACGAGGAGCGTGTAGGCGCCCGACACCGGCGTGTGCAACTGCACCTGGTAGCCGCGCTCGGTCTTCTGCCAGTTGCGGATGTTCTTCCCCGTGAATTCCACGTTGAAATACTCACCCGAAAGCTCCACCCGCAGCGTCGAGACCGGTGCGCCCGAAACCACATAGTTGAGAAGACTGCTGCCGTACGCGATGCCTTCGCCCACCGAGAACAGATGAAGCGCGTCCGCCTGGATCGACTGCGCGAGCCGCTCCACCGTGAACGCCGCCGACCAGACGGGATCCGCAATGCGGAAGGCCGATTGCAGGCCCGGCACCTTCTTCGGAAAAAAAGCCGGCGCCAGTTCCGTCAGACCGGTGGTCTGCGCGGGCGTCAGACGAAAGCCCGCCTCGGCAACCACCCCGACAT
>CAIMTB010000486.1 GCA_903844265.1 uncultured Verrucomicrobiota bacterium | reverse complement strand
GGCGGCCTCTCCGAGGGCGCCGCGCCTTGGTGCGTCAGTAAAGGACCGCGCGCAGCGGAGTGCGTGCGCTACCCACAACCCGTGGCTGGCCGGCCTGGCGCGGGTTTTTAACCAACGGATGGCAACAGACAAACCAACTTCTCCGACACCGGGGGCGGCGCCGGCGCGTTCTTTTTCGCGGCCTGACGTCGGGGACTACGTCGCGGGCATCCGGTGCGGGGACCGGTCGATGCTGGGGCGTGCGATCACGTTGATCGAGAGCACGGTGCCGGCCCACGAGGTCCTGGCGCAGGAAGTCCTGCAGCGTTTGTTGCCGTTCACGGGCCGGGCCCGTCGCGTGGGGATCACGGGGGTGCCGGGTGTTGGCAAGAGCACGTTCATCGAGGCGCTGGGCTGTTTCCTGTGTGGCCGCGGCCTGCGGGTGGCGGTGCTGGCCATCGATCCCTCGAGCACGCTCTCGCGCGGGAGCATCCTTGGCGACAAGACGCGGATGGAGCGATTGAGCGGGGAGCCCAACGCGTTCGTGCGGCCGTCGCCTTCCGCGGGTTGTGCCGGAGGCGTCGCCCGTCGCACCCGCGAGACGTTGTGGGTGTGCGAGGCGGCGGGTTTCGACGTGGTGCTCGTCGAGACCGTGGGCGTGGGCCAGGGCGAGACGGCGCTGCGTTCGCTGGTGGATTTCTTCCTGCTCCTGCTCCTGCCCGGGGCTGGCGACGAATTGCAGGGCATCAAGCGCGGCATCATGGAACTGGCCGACGCGGTGCTGATCAACAAGGCCGATGGCGAGAACCGCGCGCGGGCCGAGTTTGCGCGCTCGGAGCAGTCGACGGCGCTCCACCATCTCTCGTCCGCCACGCCGGGATGGCGCACGGAGGTGGGCTTGTGTTCGGGGCGAACCGGCGAAGGCGTCCTCGATGCGTGGGCCACGGTGGAACGATTCTATGCGCAGCTCGGGCCCGCGGGGGTCATCGCGGTCCGCCGCCGCGAACAGATGGTCCGCTGGCTCGATGACCTCGTGCGGGACGGCCTGCTCGCGCGCTTCCAACGCGACCCCGCGATCCGTGATCTTCGACCGGTGCTGGATCGTGCGGTTCTCGACGGTGAGATCACGGTGGTGCAGGCGGCGATGCGATTGCTCGAGACCTTTGTCACGGCCCGGCCTCCGGAGCCCCGAACCTGAATCTTCCACTGCCATGTTGAACAAAATCGACCATCTCGGGATCGCGGTGAAATCGCTGGCCGAGGCCGTGCCGTACTACGAGAAGGCGCTGGGCCTGAAGTGCGGGCGCCTCGAGGAGGTCCCGTCGCAGAAGGTGCGGACCGCCTTCTTCGCCTGTGGCGACGTGCATCTCGAGCTGTTGGAGCCCACCGATCCGGAGAGTCCGATCGCGAAGTTCCTCGAGAAGAATCCCGCCGGCGGGATCCACCACATCGCGTTCGGGACCGACGACGTGGAGGCCCAGTTGCGCCAGGCCGCCGGGGCCGGGGTGCGGTTGATCCACGAGAAGCCCTTTGACGGTGCCGGCGGGAAGCTCGTCGCGTTCCTCCACCCGAAATCCACGTTCGGCGTGCTCACGGAATTCTGCATGCCCAAACCCGGCGCCGACGGCCACTGAACCGCGACCGGTCCCATCACGAATTTTTCCACCCCCACCCCACCCAGCCGCCATGCCGATCCTCCAATCCTTCCTTGACGAACTTCATCAACGCCGTGAGACCGCGCGGGCCGGAGCCGGGGTCGACAAGCTCGAGGCCCGTCGCGCCAAGGGCGTGATGACCGCACGCGACCGCATCGCGGCGTTGTTCCAGGCGGGGACATTCCAGGAGTGGGGTCTTCACGCGGACCACGACTGTCATAACTTCGGGATGGAGAAGAAGTCGCTTCCCGGCGACGCGGTGGTGACGGGCGTGGGCATGACCGACGGCCGTGTCGTGGCGTCGTTCAGCCAGGACTTCACCGTGGCGGGCGGTTCGCTGGGTCGCATCCACGCGAAGAAGATCTGCGACCTGATGGAGTACGCGCTCAAGGTCGGGTGCCCGATCGTGGGGTTCAACGATTCCGGCGGCGCGCGCATCCAGGAGGGAGACGACTCGCTGTCCGGCTACGGGCAGGTGTTCTTCCGCAACGTCCTCGTCTCCGGCGTGATTCCGCAGATCGCGATCATCTCGGGCCCGTGCGCGGGCGGCGCGGCGTATTCGCCGGCGCTCATGGACTTCATCATCATGGTGAAGGGCACCTCGAACATGTTCATCTGCGGGCCGGAGGTCATCCAGGCCGCGACGGGCCAGAAGTGTTCGATGGACGACATCGGCAGCGCGATGGCCCACGCAAGCGTCAGCGGCAACATCCATTTCGTCGCCGACAGCGACACCCACGCGGTGCAGATCGCGCGGAAGCTGCTGACCTATCTTCCGTCGAACAACGTCATGGATCCGCCGCATCAGCCGACCGGGCCGGTCGACATGTCGCCGGATCCGGGCATGAACGATCTGGTTCCTGCGGGCGCGAAGGATCCGGTCGACATCCTCCAGATCATCGGGCGCCTCGTGGACAACGCGGAGTTCCTGGAGGTGCAGCGCGAGTGGGCTCGGAACATCGTGGTCGGGTTCGCGCGGATCCAGGGCATCGTGGTGGGGATCATCGCCAACCAGCCGGCGGTGAAGGCCGGCACCCTGGACATCGACGCGTCCGACAAGTCGGCGCGCTTCATCCGGTTCTGCAACGTGTTCAACATTCCGCTCGTGACGCTCGTGGACGTACCGGGTTTCCTGCCGGGTGTGGCACAGGAACGCGGCGGCATCATCCGGCACGGCGCGAAGATGCTCTTCGCCTACGCCGCGGCCACGGTCCCGAAGATCACGGTCATCCTTCGCAAGGCCTATGGCGGTGCCTACCTCGCGATGTGCAGCTCGGACATGGGTGCCGACGTGGTCTACGCGTGGCCGACGGCGGAGATCGCGGTCATGGGCGCCGAGGGCGCGGTGAGGATCCTCTACAAGCGCGAGATCGCCGCCGCGCCGGATCCGAAGGCCAAGGAGGCCGAGCTGGTCGCGGAATATCGCGATCGCTTCTGCTCGCCGTACGAGGCCGCCAAGAAATCGATGATTACGGATGTGATCGAACCCTCCGAGACGCGCGCCGTGGTGGCCATGGCGCTCCGCACCACGCTGTCGAAGCGTGAAACCCGGCCGCACAAGAAGCACGGCACGATCCCGATGTGAAGAGCAGCGGGCCTGACTTTTCCACAACCCGACCCACGGATCCCCTCCGACCATGAGCCATCCGCCATCCCACCTCGCCGAGGCGCTCGCACCGCCTGAAGGTTCCCTTGCCGCGGAAGCCCACCTGGGGCGGGCGCTGGCCTACATCCACCGCGTGCTCCCTCGACTCGATGAGCCGGGACGCGCGGCTGAAGTCCAGTCCGCCCTCCACTCGGCCATCCAACAGATCGAGGCGGCGCGGGCGTCGCACGGGCGCCTGATGGATTCGGCCGGACCCAACGGCATCGATGGCGAGATGATGGCGGTGATTGCCGCCGCCGTCGCGGTGACCGTGGGCCGCCCTCATCGCGTCCTCGACGTCCAGAAGTCTTCCTCTTCCAATGCCTGGGCCAATGCCTGGGCCATCGAGGGTCGGTTCCACCACTATTCGTCCCACAAGGTCCGTTGACACCCCCATGATCAAGAAGCTCCGAGTCACCGTGGATGGAAGGCCGTACGACGTGACGGTCGAGATGGATGAGGCCTCCGCCCCGGCAACGTCCTTGGCTCCCGCTCCGGGCCCGGCTCCGGCGTATGTCGCGCCTGCGCCGTTGGCGGTGCCGCCGCCGCCCCCGGCCCAGCCAGTCGCCGCGGGCGATGTGCCGAGCCCGCTCGCGGGTCGCGTCACGGCGGTCAACGTGACCGCCGGTCAGGACGTGAAGGAAGGCGACCACCTGATCACGCTCGAAGCGATGAAGATGAACACCTTCGTCACGGCTCCACGCGGCGGGAAGGTGAAGGAGGTCAAGGTTGCGGTCGGCACGGCGGTCGAGGAAGGACAGGGGTTGGTCACTCTGGGCTGAACCGCTGACTTGGCGTGCGCTTCCAAGGATATTGAATCCCATGAGCCTTCTCTCGCTCCATTTCGGCCGGCCTTCGTCGATGATCGACGGCTGGTCCTTTTTTGAGCGTGGCGAACTGCGGTCCACGAACGATGCTGCAGCCGGGCTGCCGGCATGGAGTGCGGTGCGCGCGGACACGCAGTCCGCGGGGCGCGGTCGGCACGATAGGGTGTGGGTTTCGGACAGGGGTGGGTTGTGGTTGTCGGCGGTCGTGCCGGTGGGGCCGCCGGAGCAGGGTTGGGGGGCGTTGCCTTTGGCGGCGGGGCTCGCCATGTGCGAGACGCTGGCGGGGATGGGCGTGGGCTCGTTGCGGCTTCGGTGGCCGAATGATGTCATGTTGGGAACACGCAAGCTCGCGGGTGTGCTGATCGACCAGTTCCAGCCGGGAACGGCGGTGATCGGTCTTGGGCTCAACGTGCGCAACCAGCCCGGGGCCGTGGTTCCGGCGTTGCGCGGGCAGGTGGCATGCCTCGAGGAGTTCCTGTCGCCGGTCCCGTCGCTCGGCGAATTGGCACGTCGGATCCTTGGGGGCGTGCGCGGTGTGGTGGAGGTGATGTTGGAAAATGGATTTGCCGGTCTGGTGCCGCGGGTCAATACGTGGTGGCAGGCCGGAATGTGTGTGGACATTGAAACGGCCGAAGGCAGGACGGAGGGCGTCTTCCTCGGCGTGGACCCGACGGGTCGGTTGCGGGTGGGTACCCCGGCTGGCGAAGTCCGTCACCTGGCGGCGCACCAGGTCATCCGGTTGCGCGAACTCATTGGAGACAGCTCATGACCAAGAAGGAATTGCCAAGGCTTACCCCGGACGAGGCGGCACAGTTCATCCACGACCGGCAGACGGTTGCATTCAGCGGATTCACCCCGGCGGGCACTCCGAAGGCGGTGCCGCGCGGCATCGCGGCCCGCGCGCTTGCCGAGCACGCCGCCGGCCGGCCGTTCAAGGTGAACGTCATCACCGGCGCGTCCACCGGACCGTCGCTGGACGGCGCGCTGGCCAAGGCCCAGGCCATCGGCTTTCGCACGCCCTACCAGTCTGATCCTGATCTGCGGAAGAGCATCAATTCAGGCGAGACGCAGTTCTTCGACATGCATCTCTCGCGTCTTCCGCAGGACGTCCGCTACGGATTCCTCGGGCCGGTGCATTGCGCGGTCATCGAGGCCTGCGACGTCACGCGCTACGGCGAGATCGTCCTGACCTCCTCGGTCGGTGCCGCGCCGACGTTCTGCCGCGTGGCGGACCGGATCATCGTCGAGTTGAACCGCTATCACCCGTCGTTCCTCCGCGGCGTCCACGACATCTACGAGCCGCTCGACCCGCCGCAGCGCAGCGACATCCCGCTCTTCAAGCCCGCCGACCGGGTCGGCCAGTCCGTGATCCAGGTGGACCCGGCGAAGATCGTCGGCGTCGTGGAGACCAACGAACCCGACGAGACCAAGGGCTTCGCCGACGTGAGTGACGTCACCGCCCGCATTGGTCGGAATGTCGCGGAATTCCTCGCCAACGAGATCCGGCGCGGCCTGATTCCGCGCTCGTTCCTCCCCATCCAATCGGGCGTCGGCGACACCGCGAACGCGGTGCTCCAGGCAATGTCCGAGAACCCGCACATCCCGTCGTTCCAGATGTACACCGAGGTCATCCAGGACTCGGTGATCAGCCTGATGCGGCAGGGTCGGGTGACGTTCGCGAGTGGTTGTTCCCTCACGGTTCCGCCTCCCACGCTGAACGGGATCTACGAGGACTGGGAATATTTCCGGACCCGGCTGGTGTTGCGCCCTCAGGAGATCACGAACAATCCCGAGTTGGTCCGTCGGCTCGGGATCATCTCCATCAACACCGCGATCGAGGTGGACCTCAGTGGGAACGTGAACAGCACGCACATTCTCGGCCGCAGCATGATGAACGGCATCGGCGGCTCCGCGGACTTCGCGCGCAATGCCTTCCTCTCCATGTTCACCTGCCCGTCCATCGCCAAGGGCGGCAAGATCAGCACCATCGTTCCGCTGGTCAGCCACCTCGACAGCAGTGAGCACTCGGTCAGCATCATCGTCACCGACCAGGGCGTGGCCGATCTCCGCGGCAAGTCCCCGGCGGAACGGGCGCGCGTCCTGATCGAGAAATGCGCGCACCCGGACTACCGCGAACAGCTGCGCGATTACGTCGCGATGGCAGGGAACACGCACACGCCGCAGACGCTCGCCGCGGCCTTCGGCATGCACATCAAGGCCAGCCGCGACGGCGACATGCGCGGCGTCGACTGGTCGAAGTTCCAGTAACACCCCGGGTGCGTCCATCGGCTGATGGTAGGGCGCGCACTCCGCTGCGCGCCGTTCTTTGCGGACACAACAAGGCGCGGCGCCCTCGGAGATGCCGCCCTACCACCGAGAGCCCGAAGGATCTTCTGTGGGACTTCGGGTGCGTCCATCGGCTGCCGGTAGGGCGCGCAGCGTGCCGTTGCACCGTCAGCGCGTCGCGCCTCCGAGTTGCTGGTCGAACCAATCCGCCAGCACCTTGACTTCCTCCGGCAGCGTCATCCATGGATGACCGCCGCCTTCCTTGACCAGGAGCTTGGCGTTGCCACCGGCGGCGTTGAGCGCCTCGACGAATTTCTTCGAGTGCGACAACGGCACGGTCTTGTCGGCGTCGCCGTGGATCAGGAAGAACGGCACATCGGTCTTCACG
>CAIMTB010000485.1 GCA_903844265.1 uncultured Verrucomicrobiota bacterium | reverse complement strand
TCTCGGTTCCGCGGGGGTGATGCTGAGCGGGGCGGATTCGACCTTGTTCTACACGGGCGACGTCGCGTTCCGTGACCAGACCGTGCTGAAGGGTGCGCGATTCGAGGACGTGCAGGCGGACGTGATGATCATGGAGACGACGCGGGGTGCGCGGGCGGCGACGCCCGGGTTCACGCGGGAGGCGGAGGTGGAGCGATTGGCCGAGGCGATCAAGACCACGCACGCCAGGAAGGGGTCGGTCCTGATCCCGGTGTTTGCGCTGGGGCGGACGCAAGAGATTCTGGCGCAGCTTTCGTTGCTGATGCAGTCCGGTCGCCTGCCCCGGCAGCCGGTGTACATCGGGGGATTGGGGCGGGTATTCACGGAGATTTACGATCTTCAGGCGCACCGCACGCACCGGCATCACAGCAACCTGTCCCTTACCGAGTCGCTCGACCTGCAGGTGTTGGATCGCCGCAAGCTTGAGACGATGAAGATCGGGGGAGGCCGGTTGTTCGTGCTCACCTCGGGCATGATGAACGCCAATACGGCGGCTCATGACCTGGCGCTGCGGATGGTGGAGGACGAGCGGCACGGGATTTTCTTTGTGGGCTATGCAGACCCGGCCACGCCCGCAGGCCGGCTACGCGCGGCGCGCAATGGCGACACGCTTGATTTCGGGCCGGTGGATCGGCAGGTCCGGCGCCGGTGTGAGATCCTGGAGTTTGACCTGACGGCGCACGCGAACCGCGAGGAATTGCTTGAATTTGCGGGCACCGTCGCGCCTCAGGCCGTGATCCTCGGCCACGGCGAGGCTGACGCACGGGATTGGTTCAAGGCCCAGTTCGCCCAGCGGTTTCCACGGATCCGGGTCTTTGATCCGGGCCCGGGTGAGAGCGTGGATTTCTAAGCCGAACGGTCCCATTGCGGGAACGTGAGGGGACTGGGTCTGGCGGGTGGAATCCGATGAAAGCTGTGGAGCAAGCGAAGCGGGTGGGAGGGTTGGCCGGCGGCCGGTTGCTGGCGCTTTTTTGGATCACATCTGTGGTCGCAGCCGCGGCGCAGGTGCCGCGGTTGGCGATCGATGGATTGCCCGGGGGCGGTGTCACCCGGCTCACCGTCACGGCGCCGGGGGCCGTTGGTGTGAACCTCCAGGGTTCACCGGACCTCTTGGCGTCGTCACCACCGACACTCTGTTTTTCATGAAGGGCGGTTCGACCCTCAGTTCGAACATCGAGAACCGCGTCGTCCGCGAGCGGTTCGAAGGTAGGATCACGGCTCTGACCTCGCAGGTGGGCGGCGGTGGGACGGATGTGGGGGGAGGAACGCCGTGGCAGAGTTGGACCCTCCAGACGAGCGGCCTGCTGGCGGCCTCGGTGCAGGGACGGAAGATTGAGACGAACGACGATCCATTCACGCGGCAGACCGATTCCCAGGTCGACGAGGGTGCAGACACGCGTCGCGTCGCGGGTGACCCCGTGATCCTGCGGTTCGAAGACAACCGGTTCGCGGCGCTTGGCGTCGGGGCGCCGATGAAGAGCTACAACTACCCCGTGCGCCAGGTGGAAACCCACGTGACGGTCTGCAAAGGGAACGATCCGACTCGTCAATGCCCGCCCGCGACCACCGATGTCTGGCCTCACTCGGAGTCGCCGTACCAAGGGTATGCCGTCCAGCGCAACAGTCCCGAGATGGTTTCGATCGAGGAGACGGACCGGCGGCTGAGGTTTACCTGGCGCGAGCGCACATCGACCGCCGCGGGAGGTGCCGTCACGGGCGGGACGACCGAGGTGAATGAAGTGACGGTCGACCTCTACCGGGGGCCTGGCCGGTAGCTCAATGGACCGGGCGGGCGGCGGATTTTGCTGCGGATCTCGCCGCGCGGGAGGCCGCGGGTGGAGCGGCGAGGACGGTCAGGGTTTGCTCTCGACCAGCGTGGCCTTGCCCTTGACCAGAAATCGTTCGAAATCCGTCTTGGAACACAGGCTCACACCGCTGCCGCGGGACTGAGTCTTGTATTGGCGATAATGCACCAGGAGCTTGCCGACCATCGTCACGGCAAGATTCATCTCGCCGATTCTCCAGATCTGGCCGGGCTGAAAATCCCGGTAAGGGGGTGCTTCGGCAGGTTCCGCCTTCTTCTTCTTCACAGCGCGATGATGCCTTCAACCCGGTCGCCGTACAAGGCTGAGGTGTGTTGAGGATGGGAGTGGGTTGTCGCTTGGCCTCGGAGCGGGGGCGTCCTAGGTTGGGTCGTCGGGGTGTGGATTCCTGTGATGGACAAGCTGCTGATCATTGATGATGAGGCGGACATTCTGCGTTCCTTTCGCAGGTTGTTCGAGGGGCCGGAGGTGCAGGTGAACACGGCGGGAAGTGGTGAGGAAGGCCTGGCGTTGATCGCGGAGTTGAAGCCGGACCTGGTGATCATGGACATCCGGATGGGAGGCCTGAACGGGCTTGAGACGTTGCGTCGGATTCGCGAGACCGATGCGCGATTGCCGGTGATCATGATGACCGCGTACGGCACCACGCAGACCGCGATCGAGGCGATGAAGCTGGGGGCCTTCGACTATCTGCTGAAGCCGTTCGACGTGCCGCGGATGAAGGAGCTTGTGACGGGCGCGTTGCGGGCCGCGGGCCAGATGAAGGGGGTGGTCGCGGTCGAGCCGCTCCTTGAAGCCGAGGATTACGAGCTGGGAATTGTCGGGCGCAGCCCGGCGATGCAGACGGTGTTCAAGCTGGTGGGACAACTGGCGGCCAGTGACGCCACGGCGTTGATCACGGGAGAGAGCGGCACGGGGAAGGAACTCGTCGCGCGTGCGATCTATACCCATAGCCGCAGGGCCCAGCAGACGTTTGTCGCCATCAACTGCGCGGCGATTCCGGAAAATCTGCTTGAGACGGAATTGTTCGGCCACGAGAAGGGCGCCTTCACCGGCGCGACCCAGCAGCGCATCGGCAAGTTCGAGCAGTGCAACCGCGGCACCCTCTTCCTCGACGAGATCGGGGACATGCCGCTCACCACGCAGACCAAAATCCTGCGGGTGCTCCAGTCCGGGACGTTCGAGCGCGTCGGTGGAAACGAGACCGTGAAGGTGGACGTGCGGGTCATCGCCGCCACCCACCGGGGCCTCGAACGTGCGGTCGCGGAACGCTCGTTTCGCGAGGACCTCTTCTACCGCCTCAACGTGGTCCGAGTCCCCCTGCCTCCGCTTCGCGACCGCCGGGAGGATATTCCGATGTTGGTCGATTATTTCCTGCGGCGCTTCGGCAAGGGGACGAGCCGCCCGATCAAGGCCGTGGTCCCCGAGGTGCTTCAGATCCTTGCCGCCCACCATTGGCCGGGGAATGTCCGCGAATTGGAAAATGTCATCCGCCGCGCAACCGTGGTCGCGACCGGCGATGCCATCCTTCCGAGGGACCTCCCGCCTGAAGTCACGAAGAGCACGGGCGCGCCGACGTCCGCATCCGGCGATCCGGCGTCCGAGGTCAGCCTGCGACGTCCAGGCGACGTGATCTCCCCCTCCTTCCGTTCCCTGGAGCCCGCGGCTGCGTCGGGTTCTTTGCCCGCCGTCGTGGAAGGTGATCTGACCTCACTGGCCCAGGCTCTTTTCCGTTGGGCGCGGTCGCGGTCGTCGCTGAAGATCCTGCCCGCGGTGGAGCGTGAGTTGGTGATTGAGGCGCTGAAGGAGACCCAGGGCAACCAGGTGCAGGCCGCAAAGCTTCTCGGCATCACGCGGGCGACGCTGCGCAAGCGGATCGACAAGTTTGGTATCCGCCGCGAAATGAACGTCTCGTGACCGGTGTCCTTTGGCTGCGGTGAGCAGGGCAGTGGTCCCTGGCCACCACCGATTACTGGCTGACCTCCCTCGGCGCCTGCGGTGTGAGCCCTGAGGGCAGGTCCTCGCGGTTCAGCACGGCCGGGTCGTTGAGCAGTTCCTGGGTGAATAAATTGGATGCCAAACTCCACTTTCCATTCCAGCACTTGAAGAACCGGGCCTTGGGGAAGTTCGTCTTCAGCCCCTCGAGCAGCCTGCGGTAGTCGTAGTCGCCCGGGGGATTCTGCGGTCCGTGCGGGCCGAACTCGGAAAA
Source organism: uncultured Verrucomicrobiota bacterium (assembly GCA_903844265.1). GTDB lineage: Bacteria > Verrucomicrobiota > Verrucomicrobiia > Limisphaerales > CAIMTB01 > CAIMTB01. The sequence goes on along the minus strand of CAIMTB010000485.1, from coordinate 6,896 downwards.
TCCGAACGGCTTCGGCAGGGCCGCGACCTCCTCGTAGCCCTTGATGTGCGCGGGATCCACGAAATCGGTATAGGCATCGAGTCCGACGATGTCGACGTAGCTGTTGCCAGCGTAGTACTTGGCCGTGTTCGGGCCGTGGTTCGGACCGTAGACCCAGAGGAGGTTGTCCAGTCCGTGCTCCCTGGAGAAGAGATCGAACATGTGGCGCCAGACGCGGATGAATTTCGCGGGATCCTGGGCGCCCCACCAGAACCAGCCGCCGTTCATTTCATGGAACGGCCGCCATAGCACGACGACGCCGGCGTCCTTGAGTTCCTTGAGGCCGCCGGCGAGTTCGTTGAGTTCCTTCATCCATCGCTGATTCGTCTCGGTGCCGGGCTGGAGCAGGTCGTCGATGTTGACGCCCTTGTCCCGCAGGCCGCCGCCCTTCGGATTGGCGGGGTTGTAGAGGTGGGCGCTGACGGTCACCAACCCGCCGGCGCGGGCGTAGGCGATGGCCACTTCGTTGGGTCTGGCAAAGGTCAGGCCGCCCCGCCCGAAATCGGCATAATCGACGCCCATCATCGCGGGCCAGTGTCCGGTGACCTCGTGGATGCGGTCGAAGAGGTGAAGGTTCGCGCCGTTGCCGAAGTCGCTGAATTGTCCGGAGACAATGCGCCGGCCCTCGCTACGGGACGCGAGGGACTCGAAGAATTTGAGGGTGGCGCGCGCGCGGGTGTTGGCGTTGGTGTTGGCTGGGCCGGCGGCGGGGGCAGAGAATGAGGCGAAGACCGCGAGGACCGCCAAGGCCACGAGGCGCGTGAGTGAAGGGGAGGATCCTGACCTGTGCGAGAGTCCGGAGAAGCGAGTCATCACCCGCCCATGCAAGCGGACGGTCCTCGGATCGCAACCGGATTGTCGCGGTGTGGTAACGCGGAGCCGGGTTTCGTGGCGCAGGCAGGACTGTCTGCTGTCTCGCCGACGGGCCCGTCGGCGAGACACGATCCATGGCCGGGCGCAGTCCGGCAACTTCCTCCAAACCGATTGCGCCACGCAGGCTGGACAGCCATGCGGCAGTTGGATCACGCCCCCATGCCGTCTTCGAAGGAGCCGGCGGCGACGGGGAAGCAGAGGTGATCGCGGACGTAGGCGACGCCGTTGGCGCTGGTGAAGTCGAGGTCCTTGTGGGCGCTTTCGGCTTCGACGACGAGCGGGGCGGTCTTGGTGCCCATGATTTCGCAATAGCGCTTGGGATAACCGGCGAGGATCAGCATCTCGACGTAGCGGGCCATGTTGAGGTCGCCGCTGGGGAGGTCGGTGAACTGCATGCCGCGCTTGGGCCAATCGGCCTGCATGGCGCGGAGCGGGAATCCGGGGCGGATCGTGTAGTTCTTGACGTGTGCCGCGTAGATGCGCTGGGCCACCGAGAGGAACCGGGTCTCGGAGGACTCGCCTTCCCAGCAGTGGGACGGGTCGGCGTTGACGCCGAGGCAGGCATCACCGTTGCAGATCTGGACGAGCAGATGGAAGTCGTCGGCGCACATGGCCGCGGTGCCCGGATGGATCTCGTGGCAGAGCTTGATGCCGCGGTCATTGGCGGCCTTGCGGATCTTGGCGGTCTTCTTGACGAAGCGCTCCTTGCCCTCCTCGAGAAGGTCGTAGCCCGGGCCTTTCCAAAAGCCCCAGGGGTAACCGGTCGCCAGCTCCCAACCGAAGGCCACGCCCCAGAACATGGGGACGATCTTGATGTCGAGCTCGGCGGCGAGGTCGAGGAGCTTGAGGATGTAGTTCTCAGCCCATTTCTCGAGCTTCTCGGGCGTCATGCTCTGCGCATCGGGCGGGATGAACGGATGCCCCGACTTGGTCCCGGTCCAGGCGCTGGTGTGGACCCAGAACGGGCAGTGGGACGAGATGCCGTCGAGAGTCATGCCGCGGGAGTCGAATGCGTCGCGGATGTCCTTCGCGGACCTGAAGAGCTTGCCGCCCTGGAGCATGTAGTTGCTCGGTTGAGCCCCGGTGGCGCCGGCGCGCTTCGCGTAGTCGAGAAAATCGCCAAGGTTCTTGGCTCCGTGTTGGGCCCCTTCGATCGAGGGATGATAGCAGGCGTTCGCCATAGATGGTCCTGTGATTGTAAACTCCGATAACGGTCGGTTCCCCAGCAATACGGAGCGACGGGTGTGGGTGCAATCCCCAAGTGGCTTTTGAGCAAATGGGAGGGGCGCGATCCGGTGAAGCACCGTTGTGGGACGCCGTTGGCGGGCCGTGCCTCGCCCCCGCTGTAAGGTCCTGCCCGGTTCCTTCGTTTTCAGGCAGGAGGCCCCCAGTGTTGCCGTCGGCCTCGCTTAAGAATCAGGGAATCCGCCAAGGAAATGACCGATGAATCCGGATCGTCCGCAACCCAGGGGATCGGGCGCCGCGCTTTCCGCGATCGGGGGCGTCCGCGATGCCTTCACGCTCCTCGAAATGGTCGCAGTCGTCGGCATCCTCGCGCTGCAGGCCGCGCTTCTGTTCCCCGCGCTTGGCCGCGCCCGGTCCACCGCCCGCTCGGCGTGGTGCCTTCACAACCTTCGTCAGTGGGGCCAGGCCACCTGCCTCTACGTGGCGGATCACGACGATGCCTTGCCGCCCGAGGGTGTTCCCAACCCGGGGGAGAAGGACACCCGCAACGGCTGGTATATCCAGCTGCCCCGGGAGATGGGAATCGCCCCCTACCATGACATGCCGTGGCGGACCAACGCCGTCGCGAACCCCGGACTTTCGACGTGGATATGTCCGTCCAACCGGCGTCGAAGCAATGGCAGGAATCTTTTCCATTACTGCCTGAACCAGTATGTCGATGGCTCGGGGCGGAACGATGCGGCGGTCCGGTTGGCCTCGATCCCTGAGCCTGCGCGGTTGGTCTGGCTATTCGATTCGAAGAACCTGCCGGCCGTTGGGTACTGGGCCTATGCACCGCCCGACCTGCATGGCGGCGGCGCGCAATTCCTGTTCCTCGATGGCCACGTGCAGCGGGTTCGCCTGGAGGAGTACTGGGATTCCGTGAAACGGCGCGGACACACGAACAGCGCGGTATTGCAGTGGGTACCGTGAGTTGGCGGGAGGGGATCCCTTGCTCGGGCGCGGTCCTGGATTTCGCCCATTCTTCTCGACCCAATGCCTTTGCCTCAATGGCTCCGGTTCTGTCCTGATGCCGGCAAGCATATGAACACCCGAACCCGCATCCGGTTGGCTTTCAGAATGCTGATCGCGCTCGTGCTCGGCCCGGTTTCGGGTCCCGTTCGAGGCCAGGAGCCGCGCGTTGTGACGGCGGAGGTCCGCCAATCCTGGGAGGAGGATTACGCGAGCCTCAAGACGGCCCTGGCCCGCCGGGACAACCCCTACGCCTTGCTTCGTCCGGGCGAGGAGCGCAGGGATGTTGCCGATACCCAGTCCCTGTTGTGGAAAAGCGACCAGGCTCCGGCTGATGTCGCCCTTCGCCGTACCGAGGCCGTGCTGCAGTCCATGAAGAGACTTCCCAACGCGCCCGACCTCCGGGCCTTGGAAATCCAACTGGCTGGGGCCAGATCCAGGAATGCCGGGTCGACGGATGACAAGGAGGCCTACCTTGCGGTGCGCGCGATCGGTCGCGCCGCGGTTCTGGCGAATCCCCTGCTGGACTTCGACGCGCTGATCTTCAACCGGTGGTCGAGCCGGTATGGTCATGTGCAGGAAGCCTGGGCGAGTTCGGTGATGCAGGAAGGGAGTCTCTACATCATGACCGGGCTGAGAGCCGGCGAGCAGAAGGTACGCAATCTCCTGGAAGATTCGCGCTTCGGGAAGGGTCCCCACTCGGGCCGGAGAATCCTCGAGGTGAGCCCGGTGGTCCGATCCTTCGACCTCTCCTTCGACGGGAAGAAGGTGGTGTTTGCCTGGCTTCAGCCGTCCCCGAGGGCCTTGAAGATCGTCAGCGTCAACGTGGACGGCACCGACCTGCGGCAACTGACGGACGGCGAGTTCGATGACCTGGACCCGGTGTGGCTTCCGAACGGCCGGATCGTCTTCATCTCCACCCGGGTAAAGCTGACAGTCCGCTGCAACTTCGGCCCGGCCACGCCGCAGGCGGTGCTGCACTCGATGAACGCGGACGGCACCGACCCGGTGCGGATCAGCTTCCACGAGACCAACGAGCGGTACCCGAGCGTCGACAACGATGGCCGGCTCATCTACATGCGCTGGGATTACATCGATCGCGATTTTTCCGCCGCTCACAATCTCTGGGTCTGCAATCCCGACGGCCGGGATCCGCGCTCGCCCCACGGCAATTATCCGGAGCCCAACCTCTCCGGCGACCGGCCGCGGGATGGGCGGGGTGACCGGCCGTTCGCCGAGTACTTCATGCGCGCGGTGCCGGGGTCCCCGAAGTACATGGCCATCGCCTCGACGCACCACGCCCCGCCCTACGGCATTCCGATCCTGATCGATCCCACCGTGCGGGATGACAACAAGGTGTCGCAGGTGAAGGTCATCGTGCCTCAGGGCCTTCCCTTCCCGAGTGAGTGCGGGACCTATACCCGCCGGGGTCTCTACCAGGGCATCTCGTTTGTGCGGATCAAGAATGACTGTGCCTACTTCGATCCCTGGCCGCTGAGCGAGACGTTCTACCTCGCTCCGTGGGGGCTGATTGGAGCGGGTCGGGGCGGCCTGCAGGAGGAGTACACGAAGGTGCCCATGAAGCTCTATGTGCTCGATGCCTTCGGCAACCGCGAGCTGCTCAGTGACTGTCATCTGGCAGGGGGTGGCTACTATCTCTCCGCGCGGCCGTTACGGGCTCGTCCCTCGCCTCCGGTCATCCCCACCGCCACCTACCAGGGAGAGCGGGCGGGCCTGACGGAACACAAGCGGGCCACGATCCTGGTGGTGGACGTGCGGCGCACGGATCGTTCCTGGCCTCTGCCCGTGAAGATCAAGCGCATGCGCATCGTCCAGGTTTTCCCGAGACCGTGGTCGTCGCCCAACGTGGAGAAGCCCTTCACCGGTTGGAGCGAGGGGGGCATCTGCCGCGCGTCACTGGGCACCGTGCCGGTCGAGGAAGACGGCAGCGTCTATTGCGATGCCCCGGTCAACAAGGGGCTCCTCTTCCAGTTGCTGGATGAGAAGGGCATGGCCGTCCAGACCATGCGTTCCCTGACCTATGTCCATCCCGGGGAACGTCTGACGTGCGTGGGATGTCACGAGGACAAATGGGAGGCCGTGCGACCGCCGGCGACCCTCCCGATGGCCATCCGCCGAGCCCCTTCGCCCCTCGAACCGGAAGCAGGCGGGCCCGCCCCGATGACATTCGGGTTCGTGCGGCCGGTCTTCCAGAAGTCCTGCGTCCCCTGTCACCTGGAGAAGGGAGAACCGCCGTTCAGCTTTGAATACAATCTCCCGGCGCCCGCTTTTCCGGATCCCCAGGGCAAGTCCAGGCTGTCGGATTACTGCACCTGGTTTGATGCCAGCAACAACAACGACGGCATGGGCCCGTACGGCGGCTATCGATCCACTCCCCTGGGGTTCGGGTTCGCCAAGTCGCGGCTGGGCAAGGCCCTCCTCGCGACCCACGGGAAGTGGGTGAGGGACGAGGACCTGCGTCGCATCATGTTATGGATGGACCTGAATGCGATGCGCCTGGGCCATCCTACCCTGGACGCCGACCAGCAGCGGGCGCAGGAGACCGGTGAAGGGAGTTATGAGTGGCCGGCGGAGATGGACCCGACGAATCCCACGGGCGTCGAGCACGGCAGGCTGGCGCCGGAGCCCGGCGGGGGGTGAGCGGGATTGACGTCTTCCTGGTTGCCCAACCGTGCTCGACAGCATGAAGCTGCGCGCCGTTCGACTCGATGCGAATGCACCCATGAAAATCGTCCCGATTCTCCGCGTAGCCGGTTTCGTCTCCCTCGTCACCTGGTCGGTTGTCTCGATGGCTGCGGCCGATTGGTCGCAGTGGCGGGGGCCCGACCGGGAGGATAGGTCGCCTGACACGGGGCTGCTGAAGCAATGGCCTGCCGGTGGCCCGAAAAGGGTCTGGCTCAATGACAACGCGGGTCTGGGTTATGCGGGATACTCGGTGGTCGGGGGCAAGCTGTTCACGATGGGCCTGCGGGGGGACCAGGAGTTCGTGATCGCGCTTGATGCCGGCACGGGCAAGGAACTCTGGGCGGCACCTGCCGGCGGGAAGTACGGCAACGGTTGGGGAGACGGGCCACGGGCGACGCCCACCGTCGACGGCGCTTTCGTCTATGCCATGGGTGGCCTTGGAACGTTGGTGTGTGTCCAGGCGGCGGACGGGAAGGTCGTATGGCAGAAATCCATGACGTCCGACCTGGGTGGAAAGCTTCAAGACTGGGGTTACACGGAGAGCGTGCTGATTGCTGGCGACCTCGTCCTATGCACGCCAGGCGGTCCCAACGGCACGATGGCGGGTCTCGACAAGAAGACCGGCAGCGTGGCGTGGCGAACCAAGGAACTGACCGCTGGTCCCCAGTATTCCTCAGCGATTCTCGTCCAGCACCACGGGAAACCGCAGGCAATCCAGCTGGTGATGACCAAGTATTTCGGAGTGAACCCGGCGGATGGCGCGGTGCTCTGGACCCAGGATTTCCCGCAGGGCCGCGTCGCCGTGATTCCGACGCCGCTTTATCATGACGGTCAGGTCTATGTTTCAGCAGGGTACGGCGCGGGATGTTCCTCGGTGAGCATCGACGCGGAGAACAAGGTCACTCCGGTCTATGAGAACAAGCTCATGAAGAACCACCATGGCGGCGTGATCCGGGTGGGTGACCATCTCTATGGCCATGGGGACCCGGGCTGGGTGTGCCAGGATTTCAAGACGGGCAAGGAGATGTGGACCTTCCGCGATTTCGGAAAGGGCGCGGTCCATTACGCGGATGGCATGCTCT
>CAIMTB010000484.1 GCA_903844265.1 uncultured Verrucomicrobiota bacterium | reverse complement strand
CTGAGGCACAGTTGCCCGACAAGTTCGACTCGTCAGATTATCAGCTTCTGCTGGTCGCCAACAAATACCAGACCGGCTTTGACCAGCCGCTGCTGTGCGCCATGTATGTGGACAAGCGGCTCGATGGCGTCCAGGCGGTGCAGACCTTGTCGCGGCTCAACCGTAGGATTCCCGGCAAGGAGAACCCGTTCGTCCTGGATTTCGTCAACGAGGCTGAAGACATCTACCGCGCCTTCAAGCCCTACTACGACGCAACGAGCTTGCAGGAGGGCGCGGACCCGCAGCAGTTGGAGACGCTCAAGCACGAACTTGATTCCGCCCAGGTCTACTACTGGAGCGAGGTCGAGGCGTTCGCTCGAATCTTCTACAAGCCGCTGTCCCGACAAACCGCGCAAGATCACGCCGGAATGCAGGGCCATCTCCAGCCGGCGGTGGACCGGTTCAGGGCGGAGAAAGACGAGGCCAACCGCGGCGAGTTCCGCGAGAGGCTGAACGGGTATGTGCGCCTGTACTCGTTCCTCAGTCAGATTCTGCCCTACAGCGATGCGTCGCTGGAAATGCTCTACAGCTTCGGACGACTCCTCCTGCCTCACCTCCCGCTCGACCGGGATGCGGAGAAGGTGAAACTCAGCAACGAAGTCGGCCTGGAGTACTACCGCCTCCAGCGCATCCACTCGGGCGAGATCGCGCTGAAGGATGGGGAACCTGAGGGCGTGAAAAGCCCCACCGAGGTCGGCACCGGCCGGGCGAAGGATGAACGGGTGCCGCTTTCCGAGATCATCAAGGTTCTCAACGATCGGTTTGGCACGAGCTTCACGGAGGAGGATCGCCTGTTCTTCGAGCAGATTCAGGAGAAAGCCGCGAAGAACGAGCAGGTGATCCAAACCGCCCGAGCCAACCCTTTCGACAAGTTCCAACTCGGCATCCGGCGGTTCATCGAAGAAATGATGGTCCAGCGGATGGCGGAGAACGACCAGATCGTCACCCGCTACATGGACGATCAGACGTTCCAGGACGCGGCGTTTCCCGTGCTTGCGAAGGCGATCTTCGACCGGATTCGGGGGCAAGGGTAGCCGGCTCCCCCTTGGGCTGGAGGGGAGACCCCCGAGCTGTCGCGTCGCGCCCCCTCCCGGCATGACAACCAATGGCGGCATGGGCATCCTTGGGGCCGTGTCCCAGAATGGCACCAATTGGCACCGCCAGGAGCGGGCGATCGCGGCGTTGGTGGGGGGCTCGACTCTCGACGAAGCGGCGAAGGCAGCAGGGGTTTCCCGGCGCACCATTGCCCGCTGGCGGCGTGAACCGGCGTTCCGCGAACGTCTCCGGCAACTCGGGGATGAATCCTTGGCCGAGGCTCGCAGCCTGTTGCAGGCTACGCTTCCCAGGGCAGTGGCGACCCTTGCGAGCTTGCTGGCGGCATCAGACGACGTTCTCAAGCTGCGGGCGGCCGCTATCCTGTTGCGCGGGTTGACCGCCGCGCCACCTCCTGAGACGCCGACGAAACCGGCCAGCCTTGCCGGGCGGGTCATGCTCGTTCCCGCCGAGCACCTCGGAATCGTGTGCGCCGCCTTGGAGCGAAACGCCCAGCCCGGCGATCCACCTCTCGTCATCTTGCCGGAAGAGGATCCTCTGCCCGACGGGCCAACCTGACCCCAGGGAGGGCACATGCCAGCGCCGGCGGCCGCAATGTCCGGCTCCAGCGGTCCCCAGCAGGCGAGCTTGCCGGGGCTCCGGCCCGGGCACACAATTGGTCATGGTTTTTGAACGGCAGCGCCGACTCTTGGCACTCGTGGATGCTCTGGGGGGAGCCGTGCCGGCGTTGGACTTTCAGAAGTTGCTGTTCTTGTACACCCGCGAGGAGGAATCGGAGCCTTCCTACGACTTCGTCCCGTATCGGTTTGGCGGATTCTCCTTCACGTCGTATGCCGACAAGCGGCGGCTGGTGGAACTCGGCATGCTCGGCGATGAGGAACGGCAGTGGACCCTGACCGAAGCCGGCAAAGTCTTGGCGCAGCAGTTCGGGTCGGAGCGATTGCGGATGGATACCTTTGCGCGTCGCCGATCCGGTCTACGCGGAGACCCACTCGTTGCGGAGGTCTATCGGCGATTCCCCTATTACGCCACCCGGAGCGAGATTTCGGAGCGGGTCCTGGCGGGGGACGCGCCAGCCTTGAAGGAGATCGCCAAGGCGGGGAGGGGAGCGGAGCGGGCTCACCCCCCTGGGCTGTACACGATCGGTTACGAAGGCAGGAGTCTGGAAGAATACTTGAATCGTCTGATCCGCGCCGGGGTGACGCTGCTCTGCGATGTCCGGCGGAATCCCTTGAGCCGGAAGTACGGTTTTTCGAAGGGAACCCTCGCGAAAGCGTGCGAAGGCGTTGGTCTTCGCTATGAACATCTGCCCGAACTCGGAATTGCCTCCGATCGGCGGCGGGAGCTGAAGAGCCAAGCGGACTACGATGCGCTTTTTGCGGATTACGAGCGTGAGGATCTTCCTGAGCAGGGACCGGCCCTAGCCCGGATTGCGGGCTGGGTGAAGGACGGAGGGCATCGTGTCGCCCTGACGTGCTTCGAACATGCTCCCGAGCAATGCCACCGCCATTGCGTCGCGGAGGCGCTTGAGCGGAGCTTTGGACGGACCCTTGCGCCTGCCCATCTTTGACTGGCAGCGATATGCCTTTGGATCGCGTCCTCATCACGGTCAAGACCTACCCGACGCTGTCTCGAAAGCACGGGGAGACGGTCTGCACGGCTGGGGTCCGCGAGGATGGCAGTTGGGTGCGCATTTACCCCGTGCCCTTTCGTCGCCTCGACCAGGTGGAGCAGTACAGCAAGTTTGACTGGATCGAGGCCGATTTGCGGAAGAGCACGTCGGACCCGCGCCCGGAAACCAGGCATCCCACCGATGTCCGGCAGTTGCAGCGGGTCGGCCACATCGACACCAGCGACAACTGGCGCGAACGCAGGAAACTCCTCCTCGGAACCGCCCGCGTCTACTCGCGGTTGGACGAGCTCATCGCCGGGGCCAAGGCGAACCAGATATCGCTGGCGGTGTTCCGGCCCACGAAGATCACGGACTTTGTGTGGGAAGAAGAGGAGCGCGAATGGGACCGGGAGAAGCTGGCCCAGATGCGAGACAAGACCCGGCAGGGCGAACTCTTCAACGAGGAGGCGTGGCGGCAGACGTTCCAGGTCATCCCGAAGCTCCCCTACAGCTTCTCCTATCGCTTTGAGGACGCAGACGGGCGGAAGAGCGAGTTGCAGGTTCTCGATTGGGAGACGGGGGCGCTGTACTGGAATTGCCTGCGGGGCACGAACGGCGACGAGCCCGCCGCTCTCGCCAAAGTCCGCGCTAAGTACTTCGGCGAGTTCGGCACCCGCGATCTGCACTTCTTTCTCGGCACGACGCAGGAGTTCCATTTCCGGGCCCCCAATCCCTGGGTTATCGTCGGGGTGTTCCAGATCCCTCACGAACGTCAGCGCCAGTTGATCTGATTGGGGGACTCACGGAGTGGCCCCTCCGGGCCCGCGGGTCGGTTGCTGTGGGCTGAGGTAAGGTTTCGGTAAGGTTGGAGACCCCTTCTGGCTTCGTCAGGAATCCCAAGGCGAAATCGCAATTCGCCTAGTCTCGCTTGGTCGAAGTGCGGTTGTGCTGCAACGCCTCGCACCCCTGCGCAACCCCTCTTTTTGGAATTATGAGTCCCCTGCTCTAACCGCTGAGCTATGGGCCCGACCTGTTCAACCGAAGATGGTTACAACGCGAAACTTTTGGCCAGGTTGACAACCTGATACCGCAATCTGATACCGGCCGGATTCGACGGGCCGTGCGGCAGAAAGAAGGCATGAGCGACGAAGGCCCCTGGCAGAAGCCGGCCACCCCCAATCTGTTCCGGTATCGTCCATCCGGGATGTACTTCGCCCGAGCGAAGGTGGGAGGCAAGCTCATTCGCCAAAGCACGGCTTTCCCGGGAATTACAGAAGGCCGACGAGGCGGCGGCCAAGGGGATGTCCGTTTTGAAGGACTGATGGCTCCAGAATGAGGGAGATGATGCACTGCACCAACGCATGAGTCCGAACCTGGAAGAACTGGAAACCCTTTTCGAAGCGGCGGTGGCTTGCGAAACGGAGGGCCAGCGGGCCGAGTACCTGGATCGTGCGTGCCCTGATCCAGCGCTCCGGCGCGAGGTGGAAACCCTGCTGGTGTCCCATCAAAAACCGGACCGGGTGCTTTCGCAAGACACGATCCTTTTGATCCCCGCTCCAGGCAGCGGTTCGAATCGCCCGAGCCAGTACCCGGGGAAAATTCTGGATGCGAAATACCGTCTGGATCGCCTGCTCGGCCAGGGCGGCATGGGTGAAGTCTACCTGAGTACCCATCTGGGTACCGGGCGATATGTCGCCGTGCAGGCGGCGCATCGGCGGGGTATCATTCACCGGGATTTGAAGCCCGCCAACATCTGGCTCGAACCCAATGCGCTGGGGGGCTATCGCGTCAAGGTGTTGGATTTCGGAATCGCCAAACTGGCGGAGGTTCCGGAACCGGGGAGCGTACAACCTCGGTTGGCGATTCAGGCGCCCGCGGCGCCGCCGGCCCCACGCGTCGCAGCGACCCGTGCTGGGGCGGAGTCCGGGGGCAACCTAACTCCGACCTTCCCCGTTACCATCCGTTCGGAAGCGCTGACGGAAGCGGGCGCCATTCTGGGAACGCCGTGTTACATGTCGCCCGAACAATGTCAGGGCGACGCTCTGGATGCCCAGTCGAGGGATGACACGTCTCGGAGGAACCGGTCCCCCGCTGCGGGGCGCGCGGCCCCCCGGATCCCGGCTCTGCGGGTGCCACGTCGCCCGTGCAGGCTACGGTAACACATCCCCAGGTGCGGCCGTGGGTCTGGATGCGCGACGACTTCGGGGTCGCGGTCGCTGCCTGCCTCTTCACCGTGGGTTCCTGCCGTCAATCTGTGGATGCACTGGCGATCGTCACGAGGCTGGCTTTCGCCTTGTCGTGGAGCCGCCCGCGACTAACCTTCCGCCCCGTCGCTCCAGCGTTTGTATCCATGGGTTCCTTGTCCATTCTGCGCGTCACACCTTTGGCGGTGTTTCTGGGCGCGGCGGGTCTTGTGCCGATGCCCTCGGCGGCTGCGGAAGGTGCAGGAGCGCGCGGGGTGAGCACGCGGTTGGAGGTGCGTGGCGTGGCCGGAAAGCACGTGGGGTTTACCGCCATGAGCTCGGTTGAAACCGGCGTGGATTTCACGAATGTCCTTCGGGGCGATCTGTCCCTCACCAATGCCGTCGCCCACAACGGTTCGGGGGTCGCGATTGGGGACGTCGATGGGGACGGTCGACCTGATCTTTATTTCTGCAGTCTGGGCGGGACGAACCAGCTCTATCGCAATCTGGGCCATTGGCGGTTCGAACCGATGGCGATCGGTGTCGCGGCCTGCGCGGGGCAGCGCTCGACCGGCGCGGCGTTCGCCGATGTCGACGGGGACGGCGATCTTGATCTGCTCGTGAATGGGATCGGGACCGGCACCCGACTTTTCCTGAACGACGGGCACGGGACATGGACTGAGTCGATGGATTCGGGGCTTTCCCGCACGGCGTCGGCGACCTCGATGGCGTTGGCGGACATTGATGGGGATGGGGATCTTGATCTCTATTGCGCGCATTACATCGACGTCATGCATCTTGCGGATCCGACGACACGATTCGCGATGGGGGAGCGCGACGGGCGATGGGTGGTGACGAAGGTCAACGGCGAATCCACCACCCTGCCGCACTGGAAGGATCGCTTTGAAGCCCTGCCGGGCGGCCGGGTTCGCGAGTTGCCGGAAGTGCATGGGCTTTACCGCAACGACGGCCACGGCCATTTCACCGCGATCCAGTTCGAGCCTGGCACCTACCAGGACGCCGAGGGACGGCCGATGGCGCCGCCGCGGGACTGGGGATTGTCGGTGATGTTTCGGGATCTCAACGGGGATGGCGCCCCCGATCTTTACGTTGCCAACGACAATGCGTCGCCGGATCGAATCTGGATCAACACCGGTCGGGGAACTTTCCGGGCGCTCGACTCCTGGAAGATCCGGCACACGAGTCGATCCTCGATGGCCATCGACTTCGCCGATATCGACCGGGACGGGCGGGATGATTTCGTGGTGGTCGACATGCTGGCGGGGTCTCACGGGAAGCGGATGACGCAACTGATGCGGGAATACCCCGATCCAATGGCTGCGGAGTCGGCCGTGGAGGTGCCGCGGTACAACCGTAACACGCTGTTTCGGGGGCGGCCCGATGGGTCGTATGCGGAGACGGCGTTTTTCGCGGGTTTGGCCGCGACGGATTGGTCCTGGGGAACGGTCTTTCTCGATGTCGATCTCGACGGGTTTGAGGACCTCCTGGTCTGCAATGGGTTTTCGTTCGACGTGATGGACCAGGACAGCCACGACCAGTTGCGGGGACGGCGATTGACGGTTGATCAGCAGAAACGCATCCGGCAATTCCACCCGCCCTGGCCGACCGAGAATCTGGCCTTCCGGAACCGCCGGGACGGGACCTTCGAGGCGGCCGGTCGGGAGTGGGGCTTTGACAAGGCGGGAATCTCCTACGGGATGGCGCTGGCGGATCTCGATGGCGACGGCGATCTCGACGTCGTGATCAACAACCTCAACGAGGCGCCGAGTCTCTATCGCAACGACGCTACCGCCGGGCGCGTCGCGGTCCGTCTGCGCGGCTTGCCGCCGAACGTCCAGGGGATCGGTGCGAGAATCCAACTCTCCGGAGGAGCGGTCACGCAGAGTCAGGAAATGATTTGCGGCGGCCGTTACATCTCCTGCGACCAGGCGCTCCGGGTCTTCGCTGCGGATGCTTCCTCGGATCGTCCGCTTCAGGTCGAGGTCCGTTGGCGCGATGGCCAGCGTACCACGACGCCGGTGTCCCCGAATCAGCTCGTCGAAATCGTCCAGCCACCGCCGGGTCCGGAGGTGGCAGCCCGCCCTGAGGCCCCTCTCGAACCTCCCTATTTTTCAGATGTCAGTGCGTTACTCGGTCACGAGCATCGGGAGGACGCTTTCGACGACTGGTCGGTGCAGCCGCTGTTGCCGCGCCGCTTGAGCCGGTTGGGGCCCGGGGTTTGTTGGTCGGATGTGAACGGCGACGGCTGGGAGGACCTGGTGATCACCGCGGCTCGGGGCGGCACCCTGGCGCTCTTCCTCAACGAACAGGGGAAGGGTTTTCGCCGCGTGAATGCGGGGACGCCGTCCCCGGGGGACCAGGGAGCCGCCGTGGTGTTCGCCGCCGCGCCGGGTCAGCGACGACTCTGGGTCGCCTCTTCCGATCCCGGCAGCAGGGGGGGTCCGGAGGCGGTGATTGCCTCCTGGTCGCTCGAGAATCTGGCCGCTGGTGCGACCCTGGCGCCACCGACAAGCCTTCCCGCCGGGCGTGCCATGCTGGGGCCGCTGGCGGTCGCTGATGTGGATGGCGATGGCGATCTGGATGTTTTTCTCGGGGGTCGTCATCTGCCGGGGCGCTATCCGGAGCCCGTGGATTCGGCGCTTTGGATCAACGAGGGGGGCGATTGGCGGGCGGCCTCGACCAACGCGGCGCCGTTCAAGTCTTTGGGGTTGGTGAGTGGCGCGACGTTCTGCGATCTGGACGGCGATGGGGCTCCTGATCTGGTGGCGGCGCTGGAGTGGGGGCCGCTGCGTGTTTTTCGCAACAACCACGGCCATTTTGAGGACATGACCGAGGCGTGGGGGTTCGGGTCGAGGACGGGTTGGTGGACCAGCGTCGCGGCCGGGGACTTCGACGGCGACGGTCGGCTTGATCTCGTGGCCGGGAACTGGGGACGGAACAGCGCCTACGAACTCTATCGGCCGGGACCTTTGAGGATCGTGTATGGGGACTGGGCGGGCGAAGAAACTCTGGCGGCGGTGGAAGCGTGGCGCGAGGGTGACCGCTGGTTGCCGATCCGGTCGAGGACCTGGTTGGCACGGGGGATCCCCGATCTTGCCGTAAGGTTTCCGACCCATCAGGCGTTCGCCAACGCGAGTGTACGAGACCTTTGGGGCGATCGCCACGATTCGGCGCGAACGTTGGAGGTCAACTGTCTGGACGCGGGGGTATTCCTGAATCGCGGCTCCCATTTTGATTTCGTGCCGTTCCCCCAGGCCGCGCAATGGGCACCGATTTTCGGCGTGGTTACGGGGGACTACGACGGGGATGGGATCGAGGATGTTTTCCTGGGCCAGAATTTTTTCGGGCAAGGGGGCGATATGTCGCGGGATGACGCGGGGCGCGGGCTCTGGTTGAAGGGGCGCGGCGACGGGAGTTTTACGGCCGCCGAGACGGGGATTCGCATCGAGGGCGAACAGCGTGCGGCCGCCGCGGCGGATTTCGATCACGACGGTCGCCTGGATTTGGTGGTGACGCAGAACAACGGCGCGACGCGCTTGTATCGAAATCAACGGGGCGTGCCCGGGCTTCGGGTGAGTTTGATCGGGCCTCCGGGCAATCCCGATGCCGTGGGCGCCAGGATGCGGGTCGTTTATGCCGGAGGGCGAAGGGGACCTTGCCGATCGATCCAGGCCGGGAGTGGCTACTGGGCGCAGGAGGGGGCGACGCAGGTCCTCGGATTGGCTGAGGCCCCTGAGGCGCTGTGGATCGCCTGGCCCGGGGGGCGTGAGCGGACAGTCTCCTTGAAAGGAAGCCGGGATGCCGTGAGGGTCAGCTTCGACGATGATTTGCGCCAGCAGCCCGCCAAAGATCGGTAGCCGTCGATGTAAGGAGACTCAAACCCGCGAGAAACGCCAATGAACGGAGCGTCCTTACGTCGGCTGCTACGAGGGGTGGGCCTTTTTCGACAGGCTGGCAGCCATCGATGGATCGCCTGGGTCAGCGGCCTGTTCGGCTTGGTGCTTCTCTCCGCCTGTGGCCGGGGCACTCCCGTGGATCCAGGGTCGTCGGAGGTCCCGGCGGTGGGAGCCTCCACATCATCCGTGGGCTTGGGCCGGGCGCCGGCGTTGGTGCCGTTGACCAACATGATCCGGGTGAAGGCGGGTTCGTTCACCCGCATGAACCAACGGGTGACCCTGACGCATGACTTCTGGTTGGGTAAGTACGAAGTGACTCAGTCGGAGTTTGTGGCTCTCACCGGGCGCAACCCGAGTCATTTCACGAACGACCTGACGCGACCGGTGGAAAAGGTCAGCCACCTTGAAGCGATGGCCTTTTGTCATCGACTCACCCGCCAGGAGCGCGAGGCGGGCAGGCTGCCGGGAAGCTATTTGTACCGGCTTCCGACCGAGGCCGAATGGGAGTACGCATGTCGCGCTGGTTCGACCCAATTTTTTAGCTTCGGCGACTCTGCGGCCGAGGCCGACTCCTATGCCTGGACCGATGGCAACAGCCAGTCGGAGACCCATCCGGTGGGGCAGAAGCTCCCGAATGCCTGGGGTTTTCATGACATGCACGGGAACGTCTGGGAGTGGTGTCTGGACTGGTTCACCAACTACCCAACGGGGGACTTGGTCGATCCGGTGGGGCCGTTCCAGGGCAAGTTCAAGGTCTTCCGGGGCGGTGGCTGGAATAACGAGGCGAAGTTCGCCCGGGCCTCGAACCGGTTCATGATGGCGCCTGCGAGCGGGATTCACTTCGTCGGCTTCCGCTTGGTGCTGGCTCTGGCCGAGGGGGATGCCGCAGCGGGGGCCTGGGAGGCCATGTCACGACCGCCCTGAGTCTCTCAGAGCGGAGGCCGTGCATCCACGAGTTGTTGGCAGGGTGCCCGCTTCGCTGCGCGCCGGCATTTGAGGGACTCAGGTTCGGGGTGCCTTGGGAGGGCGGCGGACAAGGGACTGCCCGCCCTGCCGCCAACCTGGGGATGCACCGGAGCGGAGCTCGAATCAAAAAATGCTTGGCATTGGCTGGTGAACAATTTCAAATCCGCAAGATTCAGCGTGCTTCACACAGTACTGCCATGAAAAGAGACCTCCTGCGCATCGTTCCGTTGGTGCTGTTGGCTTTCGGTTCCCCGAAGGCTTCAGCGACGAATGACATCGAACCAACGAAGGAATTCTACAATGTGGTCTATGCCCCGAAACCCATTGTACTGGATGGCGACCTTTCGGAATGGTCCGGCGTGCCGGTCCTCGCAGATCCCAAGTTCGCGGTTCCCAAGGGTTCGGGGACCAACACTTCACCCAACTATGTGCTGTTCGAGCAGTACGCGGGGGGGACGTGGAGCGGCCCGAACGATCAGACGTCCGCGGTGCAGATTGCGTTTGACGACAAGAATGTCTATTTCGGCTTCGTCGTCACCGACGATTACCACGAGAACATGTCCGGCGGTGCGTGGAACGGCGATTCGATCCAGTTGATGATCGCGGACGCCACCCGCACCCAGCAAGTCGCCCTCTACAACTACGCCCTTCTCGGATACGAGGACGCGAGCGGCAAGTTTGTCCCCGATCCGAATGCCGCAAGTCCGATTCTGGTCAACCATGAGTCCGGTCCGGGTGGTAATTCGGACTGCAACTGCCCTACCGAGGCTTTCATCAAGCGCGACTCGGCCAATCACAAGACGATTTACGAGATCAAACTTCCCATGGCTTCACTGGGTTTGACCAACCTCAATGGGGGTCCTCAGTTCGGATTGGGAATGGCGATCAACGACGGGGATGGCTACTTGGATACCAGCACCGGGACTCAGCACGGCCAGGCAGGGCAGGAGGGCCAGAAGGGTTGGGGCGGCCTCGGGGCGCATTCGATCGTCTTCGGCAAGACGCCCTCGCAGACCGCCTTGGTCACCTTGACCAAGAACAACGACATCGAGCCCACCAAGCAATTCTACACGGCGCTGCGGACCACCAAACCGATCGTCCTGGACGGCAGCCTCGCCGAGTGGACGGGGGCGCCGGTGCTGGCTGATCCGAAGTTTGCCATTCCGAAGGGCACGGGTCCTTCCGCTTCGCCCAATTATGTTCTGTTCGAACAATATGCGGGCGGTACCTGGAGTGGCCCGGATGACCAGACGTCGGCGGTGCAGGTCGTTTACGACGACAACAACGTCTATTTCGGGTTCGTCGTCACCGACGATTACCACGAGAATATGTCGGGGGGCGCTTGGAACGGCGACTCGATCCAGTTGATGATCGCCGACTCCACCCGGAGCCAGCAGGTGGCTCTCTACAATTACGCACTGCTCGGCTACGAGGATAAGAACAACACCTTTGTCGCGGCAGCGAACGCTCCCGATCCTGCCAATCCGGTTCTGGTGAACCACGAGGCTGGCCCGGGTGGGAATTCCGACTGCAACTGCGCCACGGAGGCGATGATCAAGCGCGATTCCGCGAACCACAAGACGATCTATGAGATCAAGTTGCCGGTGGGTGCGCTTGGGTTGACTGCTCCGCTGACCAATGGTCTCCAGTTCGGCTTGGGCATGGCGATCAACGATGGCGACGGGTACTTGGATACCAGCAGCGGCATCCAGTATGGACACGCGGGACAGGAAGGTCAGAAGGGTTGGGGTGGACTCGGTGCCCATTCCATCGTCTTTGGCAAGACCCCGTCGGAGACAGCTTTGGTGACCCTGGGGACAACGGTTTCGGGCACGGATCTATTCTTCCTCTCTTCGGTTCGTCCAACCGTGACAGGCTTCAGCTTCAGGGCCTCCGACAAGGGGGCTTCGGTGGTCGATCCCACGAGTGCCAAGCTGGTCATCGATAACAGCCAGGTCCCCCTGACATCCAGCAAGACAGGAGACGCGACGGATTTCTCCTACGCCACGGCGACCCCCTTCGCGCTGGATTCGACACACACATACTCCTTAACCGTTAAGGATAAGTCGGGCAGCGTGGTCTCGGATCAAGGGACGTTCAAGATTGGGAGCTTCAAGGTCGGGCTTAATTTCGGGGCCGACCAGACGGGGGCGATTCTGCAGTCGACGGATATCGCTGGGGTACCGGCCATTGCGCAGGGCTTCTGGAACAATTTGTCGGGCAACGCCAGCGTGGCGGATGCCGACGGCAACCCTACCCCAACGGTGCTGCTTTCGGATCAGGGGGCCAACTCGTACACCACCATCAAGGCAATTTGGGAGGCCGATTCCACAGCGGCGACGACCGGCTCTGGAGCCGAAAACAATAAGTTCACGGATGCTGATCTCATCTTGTTGACCGGTTATTTGGCGACCGGTGACTCGACGACGACGAAGGTGTCCCTGACGAACATTCCTCCGGAGTTTACCGCTGGCGGTTACGACCTCTATGTTTATGTCCTTGGAGGCACTCCAGGCGACGGTGGTGGGTATCGCGTGGTCGATCCGAGCGGGGCGGTGATCAAGGATTATGTCCTGTTCACCAACGGGAATGGGCCCAGTAGTTATGTCGAGGTTCCGCAGGGTGGTGCGCGAGGCTCCGGGAATTACATCGTCTTCCGGTCGCTGCATGCGGGGGCGATTGTGGTTGAAGCCACCAGTCAGTCTCCTCAGGGTGCGGGCGCTGAACATAGTGCCCCGGTCAACGCCATTCAGCTCGTACCTTCTCCGGTCGTGGTCGTCAACCTCGGCTTGAAGGCAGTCAGGACCGTTTCTGGTGTTCAGATCACCTACACGGGTACGCTTCAATCGGCTGTCAGTGTGGACGGTCCCTACACGGATGTGTCGGGCGCTACCAATCCCTACTCGGACTCGGCAGCTGCTCGGGCCAAGTTCTATCGAACTCGGAAATAGCCGTCTTTGCGGCGATGGATCGCGAAGACGACAATCGCTGTCATCGCCAGCCAAGGAAGCGACTTACGGAACCAAGGCGGGTTCTGATCGGCCGGCGGGCTTGGCGGTCTCCCTGGATCGTTCTGGAGTCTCGGGGGCAGTGCTCGTGACCGAGGGGCGGTTCGAGGGTGGTCGCGGCCGGCCGAGCGAGCCCGTCTGGACCGACCGGCTCCTCGGCTTGGAAAGCGATGGGGTCAGACATTGACAGTCGACATTTGGATCGACGGTCATCGGGGACGCTGCTGCTGCGGTGGCCCCAGGCCGAAATGTCAATAGTCAATGTTTGACCCCATACTCAGTTCTCTTCTCCGAGTCGCCGCGTCGAAGACCGCGAAATCGGGTTCAAACAAGAGGTCATCGAACAATTAGTGCGCGGGGTACGGAACCCGAATGCAGCGAACCGCCGCCCGCTGACGGAGGATTGCCAGATCACCGATTCGTATTGCTGCCGCGCGCATACTCGATGAGCCGCAGGTAGTCCTCCTGGTCCAGTTTCCAGCGCATGGTGCGCTCGGCCCGCGAGTAAGTCTTGACCAAGCCTTTTCCCATCGGGATGACAATTCCCGGCATGCCGCGGTCGGCGACAAAACACGAGACGGAATTCAGGCTCAGAACCCCAGCCCGGTCGCGATCGTACATGTGGCAAGCGAGGCACGTCTGCACCACCGATCGCTGGCGACCGTACGCTCCCCAATCCTGGGGAGAGTCCAGTAGCACCCGATATGTCGGCGCATCGTCGACTTGTCGCTCCAGGCCACCTTGCCTCAAGGCATCGAAGAGCAGCCGACGCCGAAACACATACTGACGTGAATTGAGTCCTCGCCCTGTATTGGTCTGCGGATCGGGAGCGCCGGTGACGTTCTTGTAGACGTTGACATGCACTAACTCAACGACGCGCGTCGGAACAGGGTTCAGATTCTCGTCCAAAACCATCATGAACTGGACGATGGCCGTCTCCGTGCCGATGGGAATTTGCCGCACGCCGCGCTTCAGGACGATGTAGCCCTGCCGCACACTCTGCTCCCAATCAAGGCCTTCGTGTTGAAGGTAGCGAAGGTATTCCTCGATTTCCTGCCGCCCCCCGGGGAATCGCCAAAAGATTCGGTGGTAAGAGCGGCCCCGAATGCTCCACGTGGTGTAGGCCAGCTGTCCTTCGCGCTTGTCGTGATGAGACGGTGGCGGCTCGTTGTCGATCTCGACCCATTCGTCAGGCGCGTTAAGCAGGCCGGACGGCAGGTAGTTGCTACGGGAATCAAGATCGTGGTCCGCGGCAAATGCACCCGAACGGATTGCCATGGCATAGTTGTCCGGCAAGGCTTCGATGGCTGATCGCGGCAGCGCTAGCCGCTTGAGAACCACAGCCAGCTTTCGGGAGAGCGTCTCGCGACGCTGGGTGGCGGCGGGATCGCCGTCTTGCAGCTCAGTCGGCTCGATTTTGTAGGCATGCGCCGTCGCTCGGCGTCGCGCCAAGTCGGCATCGCCGAAGTGGGCGAGGCTCTGGCCAGCGAGGTGATCGAAGACAGCCCACAGGTCGCGCTGTAGGAACGCCCGCTTCAGCGGATCGGTGATGAGCCGCTCTCCGCGCGTCTCCAGGAACTCGTCCAACAGCTTGTTTGACCGTTCGAATGGCCCCGGTTCGGAGTAATGCCGCGTCTTCTGCCACGCTAGCAATCCCGGCACGTCGCCGCCCTCGATGCGTGGGACCACCAGGCCGACTGGAAGCCTCCCGGCCCGCAGCCTGCGATCCCACTCGTCCAATTCTGTGGATTCCTCGGGATATTCCGGTCGCGACGGCAAGGCGCTGGGGCGGATGTAGAATGAGGCGAATAGCCGATTCCACAAATGGCTGGGCTCAAGATCATAAAGTGCGAGCGGGGCGTCGGTCTTGAGAGAACCCCGTAGCGGACCGACCTGATGGTACCAGTCCTGCCCCACCGCCGTCCGGCAGTGTCCGATCACGACGCTGGCCCAGAGCAGCGACGTGACGAGCAGCCGAAAGTGACGCCCGTGGAAGGGCCGTGGCGTTCCGGCGAGGGAGGACCTGCGCGATCCCAGCACGGCTAGGCTGGCAGGCGCCGGTGTCACGAGCAAGTCGACGCAAGTGACGGAGATCATGTCTTCCATCACGTTCATTGGTCATAGTCTTTCATGCGCGCCCCGGCGACGCGAGTGTTCAGGGGCGGGACTCGCTGGGATCTGGGGCGCGCCCATCTCATCGAAATCGTGAGCGCATTCCGCAACCCGCCATCGACGTCGGGTTTGCGGTGCCACAGCTACACCCCACCCTTGATCAACCCCTTCTCGACCATCGCCTCCCGCAGTTCGTTGACGAGGGGAAACGCGATGGGGTCAAACATTGACAGTCGACATTTGGAT
>CAIMTB010000483.1 GCA_903844265.1 uncultured Verrucomicrobiota bacterium | reverse complement strand
TCTCGAGCTGTTGGGCGATGCGGCTCCAGTCGTATTGCGCGCGCGCCTCCTCGCGGCCAGCCGCGCCGAGCGCCTCCCGCAGCGGGCTCGACGCCGCGAGCACGCGGAGCTGGGCGGT
This sequence comes from uncultured Verrucomicrobiota bacterium, assembly GCA_903844265.1. Lineage (GTDB taxonomy): Bacteria > Verrucomicrobiota > Verrucomicrobiia > Limisphaerales > CAIMTB01 > CAIMTB01. The sequence continues at coordinate 16,426 of CAIMTB010000483.1, read as the reverse complement.
GAGGTCGGCGGCCGTTCCCTCGGAACCCGGCTGGATGAACATTCCGTTTTCGAGGTGTCGCACGAGGGCCTTGAGTCCGCCGACATGGTTCACGAGGACCGGGCGGCCTGCGCTCCACGCCTCGAGGACGACGATGCCGAACGGCTCGTGCCTCGAGGGCAGGACGAACACGTCGCAGGCGTGGTAGGCGTGGACCAGGTTGGGGTCGTCGTTGCGGAGGCCCGGCAGGATGCGCACGCAGTCCTCGAGCCGATGGGCTGCCACGAACGCACGGAGACTGGCGGCGTAGGTCGGTTGGGTCTCCGGTCCGATGAGGACGAGGAAGGCGCGGGGTTCGTGGGCGCGGAACCCGGCAAAGGCCTCGAGCAGCAGCAGTTGGTTTTTCTGCGCGTCGATCCGGCTGAGGTTGAGGACGACGAAGGCGTTGGACGGGATGCCGTGGAGGTTGCGGAAGGCGGGGCCGTTGCCGACGGCGAACTTCGCGCAATCGACGCCGTTTGGCAGGTAGGCGATGCGGTCGTGGCCCAGGGAACGTTTCGCCATGTCCATCTCACTCTGTCCGACGCAGAGGACCTGGTCGGCGTCGTCGAGGATGCGTCGCGATCCGAAGAGTGCGCCGAAGACCTTTCCCCATTCCGGCTTGTCTGCGATGGGCCGGCGCATCTGCTCGAGTTCCGCGGCGGGCACGTCGAAGACGCCGCCATGGAGGGAGACGACGAAGGGTTTTCGTCGCAGCCGTGCGGCGGTGCGGACTTCGCCGCCGAGGCGCTTCAGTGCGTGGGCGTGGAAGAGGCGGACGTCAGGTGTGCGGAGCAGGGACGTGAAGAGCGAGAACGACAGGAGGTTGCCGCCCTTCTTGTCCATGGCCGCGCGGTCGGCGGGGGTGAGTCCGAGGAACGGGTACGAGTAGGGAAAGCGCCGGACCGGCACGCCGCCGATCTCCTCGTCGCGGCGGCTGGCGAGCGCCATGGAGGTCACTATTTCAGGGCGGTTGCCGGCGCGCTGCTGTTGGTGTGCGATTTCGAGGATCACCGTCTCGGTGCCGCCCCATTCCTCGGCGACGAAGCGGCGGGGGACATGGACGATGCGGTTGCGAGGGGGGCGGCTCATGCGCGAAGGAACAGGAAGGTGCCGGCTTCCTCACGTTCCACGCGGAAGCCCAGGTTCACGAGGTCGGCCACGATGCGGTAGGTCCTGGCGTGTCCGATGAAACCCGGGTGGAGTTCGATGATGATCTTTTTCACGCTGGCCGGGACCTCCTGGAAATCCACGAACTCTTCCGCGCCCTCGATGTCCATGATCAGGGCTGTCGGTTCGTAGTCGAGGCGGGCCACGAGGCGGCCGAGGTTGGTGGCGGGGACCTTGACCGAGCGGCCCCCCTTCGCATCGGACACGAGGGAGTTCTCCCAGAAATCGCCGCCGATGTTCAGCGTGACTTCGCCCTCTCCGCCCCAGAGGGCGAGGTTCCAGACCGTCGGCGTGCGCCCGTTGAGGGCGTAGTTGCGCTTGAGCACGGCGACGGTCTCGGGATTCGCCTCGACCGTGGTATAGCGTGTGATCCCGAGGCGGGTCTGGCAGAAGAGCCCGATGAAGCCGATGGCCCCGCCGATCTCGAGGACGGCGTCGTCCTTCGTGAGGAACTGCTCGGCGAGCATGCGTTCCTGGACCTCATAGCGGCCGAGCAACAGGTTGTTCTTCATGCGGGCCGAGAGGCTCGAGACGTCGAGTTGAACACCCTCGAGCGTGATCGTCCGCACCCGCGGCAGCGTGAACTTGAATTTCCAGCGCGTCCGGAAGTCTTCCCACAACTGGAAAAGCAGGGTGCGCCTGAGAAGGCTGGGACGGGGAATGGACGGGGTGGCGGTCATGCGAGGACGGATTCGGGGCGGGGGTTGTTGAGTTCCCGGGCGGTGGAGGCGGTGCGCTTCATGAGATCGCCGATGTGGGGGATGGCGGTGATCCCGGCGGGGATTTCGGGTTGGTTGGTGAGCAGTGCGGCGTAGCTGTGTTTTTCGGACGGATGATAACCGTGCATTGCGCGGATGGGTCGTTCGCCCATGTGGCTGGGGACGATCAGCACGCCCTCGCGGACGAGGAAGATCAGCTCTCCGAATTGGCGGTCGGGAAACAGCGCGCGCAGGCTCTCCAATTCCTGGTCGGGGATGATGCGGCCCTGGGGAACGTCCTGCAGCGCGGCGGTGACCTGTTCGCGGGCGCGGTCATTGAAGAACCAGAAGCGGGCCATCGTGGAGTCGTAGACGACCGCGTAGTCGCGACCCATCTCCACGGGCAATGCCTCGATGCGGGACATGAGGTCGAGGTGCTCGTCGCAGTTCGCCATGCCATGGTCGCTGAAGACATAGAGCTCAACCTCCGTGTACCGCTCGCGCGCCGTCACGAGCAGGTCCCGGATCCACTGCTCGTACACCCGCAGCCGGGCCGGGATCTCAGGGGAATCGTTCCCCACGCGATGCAGCAGCCCGTCGAGCCCGGGCCAGTACATGAACCCGAAATCGACGCTGCCACGACGCAGCTCGGCCGTAAGCGCGTCGCGGTTCTGCTCCTCGGTTCGGGCGGGGTCGCTGACGAAATACGGGGTGCCGTTGGCAACCAAGTGGTCGAAGATGTTCTCTCCCCGATTCATGCCTCCTGGCTGGAGCGGGCTCTTCTTCTCCGTGAAATCGTAGCGGTGGATGTGCTGGAACGGGATGTTGTACAGGTCGAAGTATCCGCGGAAACCGAGCCGCAGCCGCACCGCCTTCGTGAGCCACCGACGGAAGATGCGCCGGCTCGTGATCGCCTTCGGCAGCCACCGCAACGGGCGGAGGAATCGAAAAGGGGAATTCTCCGGGTCGTGGACGAAGTAGCACCAGTTGCGATGCTCGTCGGGCCAGCGCCCCGAGAGGATCGACGGCACGCAGGTCGAGCTGTAGCCGAAGACGCTGTCCAGCCGCTTGCGTGTCGGTGCGAAATCCTTGCCGAACGAATCGTTCCGCAGGATTTCCCAACCCATCGCATCGATCATCACGAAGAGCCTGAGCGCCCGCTTCCCGTCCGACCGTGCCTCATTGCAACCCTGGTTTGATGCGTTGCGAGTGCAATGCGATGCGGTTGATGAGGCGGTGGCCACCGCTGGGGTGGGGGTGGGTTGCTGGGGTTGATTTGCGTTTGATTTCACGGTTCTCGGGCAGTGCCTGCGTCGGGCGGGACCGGGGTTCCGCGTTGCACGACACGCATTGCAACACGCTATAGGCAATGGTCGTGCCAGAGCGGGGTCCGGGTGGCATTCTGCCGGGCCTGCGGGCCCTCAAGGCTTCGCGGCGTTGCGCCGGCTACGATCCGATCAGGCGTTTGGCTTCTGCGGCGAGGGAACTGGGGCTGAAGGGCTTGGTCAGGTACAGGGCGGCGCCGGAGACCTCGGCCTCCTCGCGTGCGACCGTCTGGCCGCGGGACGTGAGCATGATGACCGGGATCGCGGCGGTGGCCTGGGTTGCCTTCAACTGCCTCAGGGCGGCGAGTCCGTCCATTTCGGGCATCGTCACGTCCATGACGATGAGGGCTGGCAGTTCGCGTTGGGCCAGATCGATGGCCTGGAGTCCGTTGCGGGCGGTGAGGATCTGGTAGCCGCCTCGCTTGAGGCTGAGCTCCGCGATCCTCAGCATGTGCGGTTCGTCGTCTACGATGAGAACTTTGGGGGACATTTCAGTTCGGGCGGGTGCAGGCGATGACGATGAACGCGGTGTCATCCGCGGCTTCGGCGCTATGTTCAAATTCCTGGAGGAGACGGGTGAGCCTTTGTCGGGTGGCCTCGGAGGATTCGCCGAGGCGTGCGGCTTCGGACATCGCGGCGGTCACGGGGTCCAGTCCCATGAGGTCGCCCGCCGGGTTGCGGGCTTCGATGAGGCCGTCGCTGAACATCAGTGCGCGGCCGTCGCCGAGGGAGTGGACTTCCTCGGGGAAAACCGCTCCGACGAGGATGCCGAGCGGTGGGCCGCCGCGGGAGGTTCCGCGGGTCGTGCCGTTTGAATTCGCGAGGATCATGGGCGGATGGCCGGCGCTCGAGATCCGCATCTCACGGCGCTGACAATTGAGCAGCACCAGTTGGGCGGTGATGAACATGTCGGTGCGGTCGAGTTCCACGAAGAGATTCCGGTTGAGCCATTCGAGCAGCTTGCCCGGCTCTGCAGCCAGATCGCGCCGGGCCTTCAGCAGGCTGCGGAACATGAACGCGAAGAGAGCGGCGGGCAGGCCCTTCCCCATGACGTCGGCCACCACGAGCAGGATGCTGCCTTCACCAACGTAGAGGGCGTCGTAGTAGTCACCGCCGATTTCGCGCGCGGACCGGTAGAAGGCGGCGAGATCCGCGCCGGACAGTGTGGGGAGTTGGTCGGGAAGGAGCGACCGCTGGAGGTTGCCGGCGATCTCGAGGTCACGTGCGTTCAGCCTGGTCCGCACCTGTTCCTTCTGCAGTTGCGTGCTGCGGACTTGCAAGCCGAGGAAGTCCCCGAGCGTCTGGCTCACGCTGACGTGTCCGGACTGGAAGAGGCGCGCGCCGTCATGCCGCCCGATGCTGAGCACGCCGATCAGCGTGTCGCTGACGAGGAGTGGATGGGCGAAGCCGCAACCCTTTCCGGCGACATGGGTGAGCGGGTCTCCAGGCAGGAGGGGGGAGCCGGGATCGAACCAGACATCGCTGAGCTGGGTTGCAGCCCTGACTTCGACCGAGGGATGTGCGGGCGCTGGAGCCTTGAGCGGAAGCGGTTCGCCCTGCCAATCGTCGACGGAGGCTGCTGACACGACGAGCTCGCGGTTCGAAGAATCGCAGAGCCGCAGCACGACCCAGTCGGATTCCGTGATGACGAGCAGTTGCTTCAGCCAGCGCTCGACGAATCCGCCCGAGTGGCCGCTTTCCTGGAGCTCGGTCGTGAATCGGAAGATTGCGGACAAGCTCTCGTAGGTCGAGGCGAGTTCCTCGGTCATCAGATCGAGCGTGTGTCGCACTTCCCGCAATTCCTCCTCCGCAGGCGGGTTCGGAGGTGCAGGGACCCTCTTTGGCGCCGATCGATGCCGGCGGAGGCAGAGGCAGTTCGAGCCTCGGCCGAGGAGGTAGCTCGACTCGTCCGTCAGGTTTTGGATCAGAAAAACGCCACGGCCTGATTCGCTGTCGTCGGGTGGCAGTTCCGCTTTCTCGGGCCATTCAAAGCCGGGCGTGTGGTCTGTGATCCGGGCCTCGACCCATTCGGCCGTGGCGAGGAGGTCGACGCGGATGGGGGGCTGGTCTTCCCCGGGGCGGCAGTGCCGGATCGCGTTGTTCGCCGCCTCGGTCAGCACCAGTTCCCAGGGATCCATCTCGGTCTCGGACACGCCTGCACGGCCCAGGAATTCGCGTGCCTGCAGGCAGAACGGTGCGACCGACTGCAAATCGCAGGGCAATTCGCAGGAGATCGACACACCCGAAATGGAGGGGCCTGCGGACACGTCAGCGGGGGACGATGTCGAACAGGTGGTCGAGTCGGAGCAGCGTGAACATCTCGGCGATGAGCGGCGCCGGTTGGAGGAGTCGCACCCGTCCGCCTTGCGCGCAGATCGCCTTGTGGATGGAGATGAGCGCGCCGATGCCCTCGCTGTCCACGGTGCGCGCCTGGCTCAAGTCCACCTCGACGAATCGGTGTTCGGAGAGCAGCGCCCCGTGCGCGTGTTCCTTGAAGGGCCGGCTGGTGTCCGATGTGAGGGTTGGGATGTCGCTGATGAGGAGCGTGTCGCCCCGGGTTGTGGTTCGCATGGGAATCAGGGGGTCATGACGATTTCGAAGACGCGGTGCAACCGGGTCAGCTCGAGGACTTGCTGCACCGTTGGCGTGGGATTGATGACGCGCACGCTGCCGCCGCGACCGCACATCGTCTTGTGCAGGGCGATGAGCGCTCCCAGGCCGCTGCTGTCCACGAAGCGTGTCCGGGACAAGTCGATGTCCAGGCTGGTGACATCGTGCTTGAGTCCGGCCCGGGCCTCATCACGCAGCGTGGAGCTGTTGGTGGCGTTGAGTTCCGTGATTTCACTCAAGGCCATTGTCTTGTCCTGGTATTCGATTTTCATGGGGTGGGTCGGCTTCGGAAGGTTGGCACGCCCATGATGGATGGAGGGGTTTTCAAGTGGCGGGCGAATTCCCTGGCGCGGATTTGATGGTTACGTTCCGGCCGGGGAGTTGGATGGCGTTGGTGATTCCCTGTCTCGAGGGCAGGCCGCGGAACAAAATCCGTACAGCTTCCCCGATTCCGCCCCACGCGCCCGGCCGGCGCTGCAACCCGGCGAGAAGAAAGCGGTCGCTCACTTCTGTCAAAGATCCTGTGTCCAGATTCAGGAGATCGCGGCCCCAGGCGAACGAGTTTCGGACCTCGGTGAACGCGCCGACATACGTCTGGGGTCCGACGATGCTTCCGGAGACTTCGGCGCTGCTGTCGATATAGCTGCCGTCCTCGATGACCGTGCCTGGTCCGACGACGGCGCGCGATCCGATGGAGATGTTCGCACCGATCCAGCAGGGGCCGAGCAAGGTTGCCGAGGGGTCGACGCGGGTGCGCAGTCCGACGAACACGCCAGGTGCCATTTCGCGCATGCCGACGCGGCGGTTGGCCATGGCCGGGAGGAGCGCGAGCTGGGCGGAGTACCAGTCGCGGTAGGTGCGCCAGAGGGGTTGGTTGGGGAGTTGTGGGAGGCGGTCGAGTTCGACGATCCGGGCAGGGGGCAGGGGATCGGGGGCATCGTCGGAGAACTGGATTTCGAGACCCCAGGCCTCGCCCCTGCCGGTGATGTGTCGGAGTTCATCCACGCGATCCGTGGCCTCGATGCGGACGTGTTTCACGCCTTCGGCGGCGAGGGCGGACAGCGCATGTTCGAGGACCGTTGCGCCGAGGAACGGGGTGAGGGCGAGTGGGTGGCGCCGTGCGAGGGCGGGCACGGTGGTGATATCCGGGGAACAGCGGAGAACGGCATTCATGGGTTCACATTCCTCTGCCGAACAGGATGGCGGGGACCGTCTTGGCGAGCAGCCAGAGGTCTTTGCCAAGGCTCTGGCTCTCGATGTAACGGACGTCGAGGCTGACCTGCTCGGGGAAGTCGATGGCATTGCGGTCGCCGATCTCGAAGACCCCGCCGAGGCGTTCGCCCACCTGCCAGAGGCCGGTGATGCCCGGCTTCACGAGCAGGCGCCGGCGGTCGGCCTGCGAATAGAGGGCCACTTCGCGGACGATGGGGGGGCGCGGTCCGACGAGCGACATGTGGCCGCGGAGGACGTTCCAGAATTGCGGCAGTTCATCGAGCGACGATTTCCGGAGCAGCCTGCCGATGTGGGTGATGCGCGGGTCGTCCTTCATCTTGAAGGTCACCCCGGACGCCTTCTCGTTCTGCGAGAGCAACGCGGCGAGGCGCGCCTCGGCGTCGACGCACATGGAGCGGAACTTGAGCATGCGGAACGTGCGTCCGTTGAGGCCGACGCGGGTCTGGTGGAAGAAGACCGGCCCGCCGTCGAGTTTCACGAGCACGGCGATGCCGGCGAACACGGGGGCGAACAGCAGCAGCGCGAAGAAGCTGCCGACGATGTCGAGTGCGCGCTTGAGGAAGAACGTGGCGTTGACGACGGCGAGCCAGGCCAGGCGTCTCCGGTTCACGCGGGCGTTGAGTCGGGCTCGGCCCCACGGGTTCTGGGCAGCGAGCAGGCGGTCCATGGATTGTTCGTTCAGTTGCTTTGGGGTCATGGTGTGGGGCTCTCCTTCCGGAGGAGGCGGCTCATGACCGCCACGAGTTCTGAGATCATTGCGTTGCCGCGGCGTGAGTGGACGACCAGGTCGGCGTGCTGCAGTTGCGGGGCGACGAACTGGTTGTGCATCGGGGCGGCCTGCCGCTGGAATTCCTCGGTGGACTCGACGAATACGCTCAGGGTGTAGAGGTCGCGCAGGGTCACGTCGTGGAGCAGCCAGAGCCCGTCGATCAGGACCAGTCGACAAGGCCGCCAGGGCTTGCCTGCGGGCCGCCGGGTGCGGGTGGCGAAGTCGTAGTCGGGGGACTCCTCGAGGTCGCCGCAACGGATGCGGGACACGCTTTGGCGGAACAGGGGCCAGTCGATGGCCTCGGGATGGTCGAAGTTTCTCTTCTCACGTTCCTTCGGGGGCAGGTGCGAGAGGTCGAGGCGGAAGTCCTCGAGAGAGAGGCGGCCGGCGTCATTGCCAAACGCCTCGTGCAGGTGCTGGGCGATCCAGGACTTGCCGGAGCCGCTTCCGCCGACGATGGCGACGAGGTGGGGGGGCATCTCAGTTCTGTGCGGTTTGGTGATCCGCGATGACGCGGCCGAACATCGCTTCGAGGTCGCGGATGTAGCCGTTGAAGTCATAGCGTTGGCTCACCAGTTGGAAGCCATTGTCGCCCAGTTGCCGGGCCAGCGGCTTGTCGTTCAGCAGTTGCTTGAGGCGGGCCGCGAACCGTGGCTGATCCATCCATGGCACGAGGAATCCGTTGTGCCCGTCGACCAGCCAGTCCTTGATGCCCCCCGCGTCGAACGCCACGACCGGCAGGGCGTAGCGCATGACCTCGAGGCCGATGGTGGCGATCGGTTCGGGCCAGACGGAACTGAGCGCGACCACGCTGCACTCGCGGTAGTAGTCCTTGAGTTCCTCCTGCGGCACGAACCCCTTGAACGTGACCCGGTCGGTGAGCCCGAGCTTGCGGCTCAGCGCCTCGCAATGGGCGCGATGATTGCCGTCGCCGAGGATCACGCACTCGAATCGGGTATCCAGGAGCGCAAGCGATTCGAGGAGCACATCCACGCCCTTTCCGCGGATGATCTGCCCCGCGTAGAGGATCAGGTTGCGGTCGCTGAAACTGCTCCGGAGGGTGGAGTCGCCCATGCGCGGCACGGGGGCGTGGATCTCGATGCGTTTCCCGTCGAAGCCGTTGTTCAGCAGTTCGTCCCGCATGTACGTCGTCACCACCACCATGCGCTCGAAGCGACGGTTGAGTTCGACCTCGCGCTTCTTGTCCGAGTAGCTCACCCACTTGAGGGGAAACCCCCCGTCGCGGTTGCGCGCCACCGAGGCGAGGCAGGAGAAGACACAGTGCGGACCGACGCCGCGGGTGCAGATCTCGCGGGTGAAAAAGTCGTACTTGTAACTCCGCATGCAATAGATGTCGTGGTCGTGCACCATCCGCACAAGTGGCACACCGCTTTCCACCAGCGTCCCGATGACGTCCAGGTCCGCCATCTTGTGCACGTAGACCACGTCCGGTCGGAAATTCTGCAATGCCTCACGCGTTACGGCTGCATTGCATTTGCCTTGCAGGGCAAACCGATGAGGGAAGGTCGTGTTCCAAGCGGCTTCGTTCCTGCCGGTTGAGGGGCCGTGGAGGATGGCGAGGGAGTGGTTGCGCAAGCCCAGTTCAGTGGCGGTGATGTGGGCGTTGGCCTCTGCTCCGGCGAGTGCCCCGAACCGTTCATGGACGTACAAAATCTTCATGCAATGCCTTCGTGCAGCATCCTCGGATGCAGGCACCGTGCCAGAGGCTGCCGCGGTGGCGATTGTCCGGATGAACAGCACGGAGGGGTCGGGCATGGCACCGCCCCGAGAGATCCCGACCCCGATAAGGGGACAGGTCTTTCATTGTCCTTGCCGGGGCGGGGGTTGTCCTGAGGGACAGCAGGGGGGCGGGTTGTTGCACGGCCCCGGGGGGGCCGATCAGGAAGCGCGGCCGGCCATCCAGGTGCGGAGTGCGGCTGCGCCACGCTCCATTTCGGCGGCCAGGGGTTGCAGGATGCGGGCCACCGAGTCCGTGTCCCTGGCGGTCGCGGCGTCCTCAAGCGGGCGGAGCATGGCTGAGAAGGCGTTGAGGCCGGCCGAAAGTCCGATGCCCTGCAACGAATGCGCGAGGAGGGCGAGTTCTTCGAAGCGGCCCCCGGACGCCAGATTCTTCATCTCCGCGGTTTGCGTGGGGAGATCCGCCAGGAAATCCGCGAGGATGCCACGCATCGCATCCTCGCCCAGTTCGGCCCACAGACCGGCGGGCCGCTGAGGATCGAACCCGGGTGCGACGAGGGATGCCGGGTCGAGGGGCTGGACGGTCGGCTGGGCGGTCGGTCCGCTGGATTTCGCGGGGCACGCCCCCAGGGCAGCGGCGAGGTGTTGTTTGGTGTAGGGCTTGCTGATGAAGCCGTCCATGCCCGCAGCGAGGCAGAGTTCGCGGTCACCCTTCAGCGCGTTGGCGGTCAGCGCGATGATGCGGACGCGTCCGGACGTGGGCGCGGCGCGTGCGGCTTCTCGTTCCCGGATTCTCCGGGTCGCCTCGACTCCATCCCTCTCCGGCATCCGGCAATCCATGAGGATCACGTCGTAGCCGACCTGTTCCCAGATCTGGACAGCTTCGCTGCCGTTGTTGACGAAGTCGGCGCGGTGGCCGAGCCCCTCGAGCATGAGCATGGCGAGGCGTCGGTTCGTGTCGTGGTCCTCGGCCACGAGGATGCGGAGAGGGCGGCCCTCCGGCGGGGGCGTTGTCGCGGTGACGAACATCTCGGCGTCGCTCTGCAACCCTGCAGAGCGCGGCTCCGACTGATTATCCGTCACCGTCGCCAGGGCTACGGTGAGTTCGAACCAGAAGAGTGATCCCTTGCCGAGGGTGCTCGCCACGCCGATGCGGCCGCCCATGAGATCGATGATGCGTTTGGAGATGGCGAGTCCCAATCCCGTGCCGTTGCGCCGCCGGGATGGGCTCCCGTCCACCTGTGTGAACGGTTGGAAGAGGCGGTCGACATCCGCGGGCATCATGCCGATGCCGGTGTCTTCCACCTCGAAGCGAAGGAGGATGCGGTCCGGAGGAGCCGGGAGGCCGTGGACACGGACCGTGACGCTTCCGGTTTCGGTGAACTTGAGGCTGTTGCCGACGAGGTTTACCAGGACCTGCCGAAGGCGGCCGTCGTCGCTTCGGAGCGCCTTGGGGAGGGTGGGGTGGACCTCCCTGGTCACGGCGATGCCGCGGGTATCGGCCATGGGTCTGAGCAACTGGACCACTTCATCGACGAGCAGGTGGACGTTGAACACCTCCTCCTCGAGCTCGAAGAACTCCCCTGATTCGATCTTCGAGAAGTCCAGGATGTCGTTGATGATCTGGATCAACGCATCGCCACTGCGGGCGATGGTGCTCAGAAAGTCTCTCTGCGTCTCATTGAGCGGCGTCTCCAGCAGCAGGTTCGTCATGCCCAGCACGGCATTCATGGGCGTTCGAATCTCATGGCTCATGAGGGCTAGGAAATCGCCCTTGGCCTTGTTGGAGGCCTCGGCGGCCGCCTTGGCCTTTCCCAGTTCGGTGGCCACCCGTCTTTGGTCGGTGATGTCCGACTCGATGGCCATGTAGTTGGTGAGCCGGCCCGATTCGTCGTGGATGGGCTGGACTTCAATCGCGACCCAGTAGCTGCTGCCGGCCTTGTCATAGTTCAGGATTTCCTCCCGGAAACCCTTGCCACTGCGGATGCCGTCACGGATCCGTTGCGTCGTCTCCGGGTCAGTGCCGGGTCCCTGCAGGGCGGAGCCGGGCCTTCGCCCTTTCATTTCGTCGAGGGTATAGCCGGTGAGACGCGTGAAGCCCTCGTTCAACCAGAGTGTCAGACCGTCGGCGTCGGTGAGGACCACGGCGTTGTCCGTGCGCGCGGCCACGAGCGCGAGGGTGCGGGTCTGGGACTGCTGCTCGAGAAGTCGGGCGTTGGTGGCCTGCAGTTCGGCGCGCTGGGCCATGAGCCGGGTGGCCAGTTTTTTCGCGTCGGCCAGGGCCATCTTGCTGGCCTGGTACACCTGCAGCATGTCCACCGCCGGGTCGTGGATCGCGAAGTCCTCGAAGATCAGGCCGTGGTCGGCAATCTGCGAGGCATCGGTGAACCAGGGGGAACCGAGGAAGAGGATCGTGTCCTGCCCGGGAAGAGGGAGGAATTCCCCGCGCAATTGCAGGTGGCTGGCGAGGTGCTCCAGCAGGAAGAACCTCGCCCTGTTCTCAAGGACCCACTCCGGAGTGATGTGGCCGCCGGGATGGAGGGGACGGAAGATATCGCGCAGGCTCGCCCCGGGTTGGACGTCGGGACAGATGCGGCGCAGCGTGGCGCCGGCCTGCACCAGCTTCAGATCCCGGTCGAGTGCCAGATGGAAGGGGAAGGCCGCGGCGAACTGTTCCGGCGGGAGTCCGATGCCGGGGGACGCAGGCTGGGGTTCCGGGTTCATGCGGCCGGGGCGGGAGTCCAGACCACGTCGAAGACGTCGTGGTCGGCTCCATGGGCCTTGGCCTCGACCAGGCGCACCGTGACGGGTGTCCTGAACATCTTACCCAGTCCCTGCATCAATCCGACGACGAACGGAGCCAGGCCCGGCCGGTGCGAGATGTAATGCAGCTTCAGTGATTGATCCGTCACGTCGGTGCACTGGAAGCGTGGCGGTTGGAGCTTCGGGAAGATCATCGACACGCGCGAATGGAAGTTCGGCAGGTTGCGGAGAAATTCCGGGAGGGTTTTTCCTGCGGCCTTCATGAGTCCTCCGTAGCCTTCCTGGGCCGTGTGGAGAACCCAGTGCTGGCCGAAGCCGATGAGGATCGTTTCCTCCGGCAACCCGAGCACCTCGCTGGCGGCGGCCACCAGGTTGTAGGTGATTTCATCCGGGTAGCCCTCGTTGCTCAGGAACACGGCCACGTCCACGCCGGCCCTGGCCTTGATGCGTTCCCAGGCAGCCTCGCCGTGGTGCAGGCAGACCATGTCTTCAACCGCCTTGTTCACCATTCCGTACATAAATCATCCCTTCCTTCTGCGTTGGAATCATGCCTTGTCAGTCTCCCGACACGCAATGGTTGCTTGTTGTTCATGAGAGGGCTTTGGCCGTATCTGCCGCAATGTCACCTCCGGCCTTCGATGCCACCGACCCCGGTCCGTGACGGTTTCCCGTCGGAAAGAACCGCTTGAGCGCATTGCAGGGGCGTTCGATGAAGCGCGAACTCAGGGCCGCGGCCGTCAGGGACATCGTGAAGAAAAGCGCGAATTGGGCGGGGCCCGGCCCGGGCAGGGTCAGATGGAACTTGTTCGCCACCATGCCGGCGATGTAGCCGGCGAACATATGATAGAGATACAGCCCATAACTAATCCGACCGAAGTACTGGATGGGGGCCCAGTCCAGGACACGTCCGATGATCCCGGTGATGCCGCGGGCACACAGGCCGACGATACCCACGAAGAACGCGGTCTCGATGAGAGGGCCGGCCACCGCGCGGAAGGCCTTGGCGGCGTCAAGGGCGCCGAGCACGCACAGGCCGGTGAACAGTACGATCGCCGCGGGAAAAAGACGTCCCTGCAGCGGGCCTGGAAGGGATGTCGGGCGTGGGCGTGAAGCACCGGCCCACGCGAGAAGGGAGCCGCCGACCAGGGAATCAAGGCAGGAAGGCAACAGCACCTTGAGGGCGAGGTGCTCGGTCCCGAGCGTGAAGGCCAGGCCCGCCCGCCAGAGGAGGGCCGCGCCCACGCAGGCGGCGAAGAAGACGGGCAACCTGCGGCGCGGCAGCAGGAAGACGAGCGCGGGCCAGACCAGGTAGAACTGTTCCTCGACGGAGAGCGACCAGAGGTGGCTGATGTAGCCCTGCCACTGGCCGCGCGCGGCAAAGTAGAAATTGGAGCCGTAGCCGGCGTGCCACCAGAACGTTTCGCGGAGCACGTGCATGCCGAGGAAGGCGCCGACCAGCAGCGTCAGGTAATAGATGGGGAAGATGCGGAGCGACCTGCGGACGTAGAATTGGCGCAGCTCCCAGGCCACGGAGGAATCACCCTTCTCCACGCTGTCCCGGGCCCGGAGCAGGATGCCCGTGATGAGGAATCCGCTGAGGACAAAGAAGCATCGCACGCCGAGGTCGCCCCACGGCCCGAAGCCGAGGAAACCCGGGGCCCAGTGATGGATCATCACGGCGAAGACGGCGAACGCCCGCAGCGAATCGAGCTGCGGCATGTAATTCGGAATTTTTCGGGTCATGCGGGAGTGGGTGGGAGGGACGGTTGAAAGCCGACGTGCTGGCGGCGGTTTGCTTCCACGCGTGCGAGCACGCCTGCGAAGACGAGCCAGGCGGAGAGATTCTTGGTCTGGGTCAGGACCCGTTCCACGGTCCCGTGGAGATAGGTGATGGTGAGCGCGACCAGCAGGCCTCCGATGAGATAGCCTGTGAAAGTCTTCCAATATCTTATCAGGCCACGGATCCCCCACCACAGAGTGAGCAGCAGGAAGGCGATATAACTGATGAAACCCGGGTAACCTGTCTCGGAAAGGAGCAGCCAGTAGAGACTCTCCGTGAGTGGACAGGCGATATAGTTGTCGTCGTAGATCCGGAACCCGTGGGTCTCGTCCCACTCCATCATGAGGGCCGCGTACTTCTCGATGGGAAGGCTGTTGGCCACCCCGAAATTGTTCCATCCGATGCCGACGGCCGAATCCTGCAGCATGGCCCTGGACTGCCGGTTCAACACCGAACGGAGGTCTTCCTCGTCCGCATGGACGGCCTCGGCCTGGACGCGGGTGAGCAGGGAATCGAGGGCGAGGGATCCCGCGACCAGCGCGCCGGCGGCGCCGAGGCCGGTGATGAGCGATTTCTTGAGGGTCAACCCGCGAAGATGCGCGAATCCGGTGACGATCGACGACCCGATCACGAACGCGGCGAGTCCCGCGCGTGACACGGATAACAGGATGATGAGCGCGGCGGCGCCGACGGCGCCGATGTGGAGGAAGGTATCGCGGCGTTCGATCTGGGGGGCGAAGGATGCGGCCAGCAGGGGGATGCTGAGGAGATAGGTCCACATGGCCATGGGGTTCTGGTGCTCGAACCAGCCATGCACCTGCCAGCGGCCCTCGAGGACTCTCAGTTTCATGCAGACCAGGGCCTCGAGGATGATCGCGCAGGAAATGGCCCGCAGCATCCACCGGAGATCCTCTTCATCGCGGTAGGCCTGGAAGGCACCGATGAAGATGAGGGATGCGGATGTGAATTTCCACGCCGCCATGAGGCCGTAGACCTTGTTCGCGGCCGGGATCAGCGACAGGCAGCTGAGCGCGCAGTAGAGGAGATAGAGCCACAAGCCGGGAGGCAGCGCGCGATAGCCGCCCGGCTTCCGGACGGCCGCGCTGACGGTGAGTGAGATCCCCAGCGCGACCATGAGTGAGAACTCGAAGCCCTTGGTGTGGCCGCGATAGAATTCCACCGAGTCCACCATCAGCGTCAGCTTGCCCGGGTCCCATGCCGTCACGAAGACGAGGAGGCACAGCACCGCCCGCTCGGCGCTGCGGTTTCTGGACAGCATCGAACCCAGCAGCGGTGCCATCAGGACGTAGCCGGAGAGCACGATGACCAGTTTGACGAAGTCCATGCTGCTGGGACCCTGCGCCTAGTCCAGCTTGCCGGCTTTCCGCCAGCGCCAGAGTGTCGAGGTGTTGATGCCGAGTTGGCCCGCGACCCACGAGAAGTTGTCGTCGCTCTCGGCGAGGAGTTTCCTGGCCATGGCGAGTTTTTGCTTGGTGTTGGGCAGGGATGAACCGAAGGCCGGCAGAGCGCCGGGGGAGGCCGCCGGCGAGCGGGGGATTTCGGTCTCGGGAAGCACCGGCATGACCTGCGTCGCGGGCGGCGTGGGGACCGGGCGCGACTGACGGTTCTCGGGCATGTCCCACCAGGGTCCGCGGAGAATGGGCCCGTCGAACAACAGCACCATGCGGTCGATGGTGCTCTTCAGTTCGCGGACGTTTCCGGGCCAGCCGTATTGCTGGAAGCGGGTGATGAGCGTGGGATCGAGGGTTTCGAAGTTCTTGCCGAAGCGCTCGTTGGCCCGCTTCAGGAAGGACATCGCCAGTTCCGCGATGTCCTCGGGCCGCGCCCGCAGCGGGGGGACCTGCAGGATGATCTCGGCGAGCCGGTAGTAGAGGTCGGCTCGGAACCGGGTTTCGGCGATCTCATTGTCGAGGTTGCGATTGGTCGCCGAAACGACGCGGACCTTCACCTGATACTCGGACTCCCCACCGACCCGGCGCGCCTTCCGGGTTTCGAGGAAGCGCAGCAGCTTCGGCTGCACTCCGATTTCCATCTCGCCGATCTCGTCGAGGAACAGCGTGCCGCCATCGGCTTGTTCGACCAGGCCTGGCCGGGATTTGTGGGCGCCGGTGAACGCGCCTTTCTCGACCCCGAAAAGTTCGGCTTCGAGAAGATCCTTCGGGATTGCAGCGCAGTTGAGGGCGATGAACGGGCCGTCATGGCCGGCTTTATGCAATGCCGACGCAACGCGCTCCTTGCCTACTCCCGATTCGCCGGTGATGAGCACGCAGACATCGGTGGGCCCGAGCCGGTCGATCGTCTGCTGAAGTCTTTGGATCCCGTCGGAACGGCCGATGAGGAC
>CAIMTB010000482.1 GCA_903844265.1 uncultured Verrucomicrobiota bacterium | reverse complement strand
TGACCTTCGTGGTAGATCCCCGCACAGTTCATGGTCCCAATGCGTGTCCAAATTTTGGAAAACCCGGCTCTCCATGAACCGTGAAGGTAGGGCGGGCAGTCCCTTGCCCGCCGCCGTCCCAAGGCTACCCGAAAGTCAGCCTCCGAAGGCCGGCGCGCAGCGGAGTGCGCCGCCCTACTCCACCGGCCGCACGACGAAGTTATCGAAGCAGGACGATTGCCAGCCGCAGCCCAAACCGGCGAGACCTCGGGAGTACGTGGAATCGGTCACCTTCGCGACCACCTTCCGGTCCACCCGTGCGGTGATCTGGTTCCCTTTGAACTCCAGGCCCAGTCGATGCCACCGGTGGGCGGAGAAGTTGGTCCTCCCCCGGGTGATCTCGTCCTTGTATTTCAGGAGGGTCCACGACCCGTCGTGGCTGACCTTGAGCCAGTAACCCAGCGGCGGCACGGCGGCCTGCTGGATCTTTTCGATCCGCCCCATCACGGAGGCGTAGCCGGAGCCGCCAAGCAGCGTCTCGATCTCCACCGCATAGTCCGTCCAACGCGCGTCGCCCATGATCGTGAAAGGCTCGAAGTTCTTGTGATGGCGCCACTCGACGCCCAGCCTGGGTGCCGACTGCCGCAGGCAACCACCGCGGCCGCCGGGTCGGCCCACCACCTCGTACACGCCGGCTTGGTCGATGAAGTGCCTCGGCAACGCGTGATCCGGCCTGTGATCGAAGCGGTCGACGTAGGGCAGTGGGAAGACGGCAGACTCACGCGGTTGGATGTCTTTGCCACCCTTTTGCTGGCCCGAGGTTGTACTGAGTGTGTAGAGGGCCTCGCTGTCGAAGTGATACTTGAATGCCCCGTCCTTCGGCTGGATTGTCGCGACCTTCTCGAACTGCTTCTGATAGGTGGAACGCCACACGTGGAGCGGTTTGTCGGGAAAACCCCCGTGCAGCTGAAAACTGACGTCGAATCCGTGACCCATGCCCGGGTAGGCATAGGCTGAGTCCATCGTCTCCACGACCAGCGTGTAGTCCCCGCCGTCCGGGCTTCGGAGCGTCACATAACTTCCGGCCTTTCGGGCCAGGTAACCACAACCGCTGTCGACGTAGTGCCAGCCCGGCTCGGTGAATTGGGTCGTGTGCGCGAAGGCCCAGATCGCGGGATCGACGACGTAATGACCCGACCAGGGCTCATTGGCGGTCATCAGACCGGACCGTGGCAGCGGCAGGATGTCGTAGTAACTCGTGACCAGCGACCAGGTGATGACCCGTGTCATCCGGCCATCGATGTAACAGCGATTGAGCAATTTGGCGATCTTGGTGGCGCCATTCCAGTCACCCGACCAAGGGCCGTCCTCGTTGGCCCAGAGAGGCTTGCCTGACTTGAGTGCGGCCTCGCTGCTCTGGTAACTCAGGTAGTGATCACCAAACGCGTAGATGGCGTCATCGAGTTCCGGATCCTTCGCCGCGTCCCCGACGATCAGCCACTTCTTATCCGTATCGGATTGGTCGGCAGCGCCGATAAGAACGTGCCCGGCTCCGGCCCGATCGAGTGTCCGGCGCAGCGTCTTGATCCACTCCTTCTCATACATCGTCTCGTTCCAGATGCCCTGGTAGCGGGTCTCGACCCCGAGTTCCTTCCTCGAACGCAAGTGGAAGGCGGTGATGAAATCGGCGTTGTCCTGGGAATAGAACGTGCCGTCCCCGACCCAGAAGGGGGCGCCCCATTGAAGGGCATCGAGCAGGATCGCCGGATTGCGCTGCTTCGACTCAGCCATGAGCCAGGCTTCGTAGCCGCGCTTGAAGTGGGCGGGGTTGGCCTGCAGAAACTCCTCGCGTGTGTGGGCGTAGGCAGGCTCGGTGCCGCAGGTCGAGTTCACGTCGCCGCCGATCTCGACCTTGAGGTGCTGCAGGCTCGCGCCGTATCTCGGCTTGAAGAGAAGGTCCAGCACCTCGGCGCGTTGCGGCTCGGGGTAATCGAGGAGCAGCTTGGAGGACGCTCCGGCGCTCAGCGCACCAACGCCTTCGAAGGTGCGACCGCCGCTGGCGGCATCGAGCCTGACGGTCTGAGGGCCGGGAAGGTCGACAGCGTCCGCGGCTGTGGCGACAGGGCAAGCACCCATCGCCACCATGCGCATGAAAGCCAGAACCCAGGCGCGGAGAGGTCGGAGGGAGGGCCTGACTCCATTTGAGGTGTTGTTCATGGTTGGGGTCCAGTTCGGGCTGCGCATTCGACGCTGGACGAATGGGCGATGCTGCACAGCGGGTCAGCTTGGGGTCAGATCTATATAATGGACATTTCCGGACGGGGAGGGCGAGCGTCCTGCCCATGGCTCGACCGCTTCGAATTCTCGTCCCGGGTGGCTGGTATCATGTGGTCAACCGTGGCAATCGCAAGGAGGCGCTCTTTTTGGACGACGACGACAGGCGGTGTTTTCTGGGTCTGGTGGGTGGGATGCCGGAGCGGTTTGGGCTGGAGGTCCATGCGTATGTGCTCATGGAGAACCACTACCATCTGCTCGTGCGGATGCCGGAAGCGAACCTGAGTGATGCCATCCGCTGGCTGCAGGTCTCCTACGGCGGGCGTTTCAACCGGGCGCATGGGCTTCACGGGCATATGTTCCAGGGAAGATTCAAGGCGGCCCTCATCCAGCAGGATGCGGATGTGTCGGAGGTTGCGCGCCATATGCACCTCAACCCGGTCCGGGTCGAAGGGTTGGGGCTGGAGAAGGGGGATCCGCGATGGGTGAAGGCGTCGGACGCTGCGGATCCTGGGGCGGAGCGGATTGCACGCAGGCTGGAGCGGTTGGAGGAGTACCGATGGAGTTCGTGGCGGGCCTACCTTGGGAAGGATCCGAGACCCGAGTGGCTGGAGACGGGATTCATCGGAAGGTCGACGGGTGGGCGGAGCCGGGAGGAACGTGTCGCTGCGCTTCTGCGATACACGGAGTCACCGGTGCGCCAGGGACGCATCGAGAGTCCCTGGGATCGCCTGATCGCGGGAGTCGTGCTGGGGGAGGAATCGTATGCGAGGTCCATTTTGGACGGCGCGAAGCTCGATCCGTCGGAGCAGCGGGAGGCGAGGTCGGCGGCCCGCATCGGGCGGGTGACCTGGGCTGACGTGGTGCAGGCGACGGAGGTCGTGATGGGGCGTCCGTGGGCCGAGGTGGCGGAGGTCCATGGGGACTGGACCCGGGACGGGGCGCTGCATGTGGCGGTGCAGCACGGACGGTTGAGGTTGTCGGATGTGCAGCGCGAGGTGCCTGGGCTGAAGTATCAGGCGGCGGCCCAGGCGGTCCGCAGGTTCCGGTCGCAACTTGCGGAGGACCCGGCGCGGCAACGCTTCGTGGAGCGGCTGCGCCGGGAGATGTCAAAAGCACAGGCCTGACACCTGGGGATTATTCCTTGATCTGGCCGCCTGTGTGACAGTTGTTGCAGGAGAGGTCGCTGTACTCGGCGTCGACGTGGAAGAACGTGTGACCTTCGGAATTGAGTTTCTTGAGGTCCTCGGGCGTTGAGCCCTGGGCGAGGATGACGTGGCACGAGTTGCACTCGCTGCCACCGATCTTGCGCTTGGCGTCGGCGGTGGTGTGTTGGCCGTCGTGGCAGCGGAAGCAGCCGGGCCATTCCTTGTGTCCCTTGTTGTCGGGATACGCGCGCCAGTCGGCCTTCATCTCGGGAAAGAAGGTCTGGCTGTAGATGTGCTGGGCTTGGGCGACGATCTTTTCGGCGGCGGGGTTGTCCTTGTAGACGCCGCGGAGCCGGTCGCTGATTTTCTGGAAGGCCTCCGGTTTGGTTTCGTAGCGGACGGTGAGTGCGGCAACGAGGTTGGATTTCACCCAGGGGATGGAGCGGTCGATGGCGCCGGTGGCGATGGCTTGGTCGATGGATTCGTTGGGGGTGCTGTAGCGGTGGGCGGGGCGGTTGTGGCAGTCGAGGCAGTCCATGCGGCGGAGCTGGGTGGGATCGGGTTCGCCCTTGAAGTCGGGGGAGCGGTAGACCGTGGAGGTGCCGTCGGCGTGGGAGACGCGGACCCAGGGGATGATCTGGCGCTGGGGGTCGGAGGCGAAGTACTCGACCTTGTTGGTGATGTTGATGTGCCAGTGGATGCCGTTGGCCATGACGGGGTTGATATCGGAGGCGCCGACGAGGAGGAGGAGCCTGACAGTGAAGGGGGAGTTGGTCTGGTCGGAGAGGAAGTGGCGGTAGGTGCGGTCGAGATTTCCGGAGAGTTTCGACGGCCAGTGGCACTGCTCGCAGGTTTCCTGGGCGGGCCGGAGGTTCTTGATGGGGGTGGGGATGGGCCGGCTGTAGTTGTTGGCGATCGTGGCCAGGAGCTGGTGCATGCCGTTCAGCTTGGCCTTGACGTAGTACTGGGCGCCGGAGCCGACGTGGCATTCGACACAACCGACGCGGGCGTGGGGCGAGTTGAGATAGGCCGTGCGCTCGGGGTGCATCGGGCCGTGGCAGGTCTCACCGCAGAATCCGGTGGATTCGGTGTAATGGTAGGTTTCGGTGACGCCGATGGCGGTGACGAGGAGGAAGGCGACGGCGCCGCCCATGAAGAACTGGAGGATCCGGCGGTCGCGGACGCGGGTGAGGTCGATGATGAGCGGGTGGACGTTGGCGTCGCCCTTGTAGACGTGGCGGCGGTGGAGCCAGAAGCCGTACCACATGAGACCGCTGCCGGAGAAGAAGAAGACGGGGGCGACGATGTAGGCCAGGAGGCCGACATACGGATTGCCGTGGGTCGCGAGGATATCCGTGAGAAAAAGGAACAGGAACGCGAAGAACGCGGCCGTGGCGACGATGGCGCCGGAGGCGCTCAGCCAGTTCTGGAAGAGTTTTGTTTGGCCGCGGAAAAGAGAGCGCATGGGGGGAGGGGACGGGAGCGGTGAGGGGGATTGGCGTTGCGGGTTCCGTCGCGTGGGGGACGACCCGGCGGGGGTCAGGAACGACCGCCGCCAGGGAGCGGTCGTTCCTCCAGCCTATTCGAACCGGGCGGAGGGGCGCGCCACCCGGGAGGGGGATCGGACTACTTCTTGGCGAAGGTCTTGAGGTGCGCGACCAGGGCCTTGATTTCGTCGTCGCTCAACTTCGCTGAGAACGGCTTCATCAGTTCCTTGCCGGCCTTGTCCTTGAGACCTTCCTTGACGGCCTTGAGCGCCTCGTCGTCCTTCACCTCGGCGGTCACCTTGGCGTCGGAATAATCCTTGCAGCTGACTTTCTTGCCCATGGTGGTCTGGCCTTTTCCATCGGCTCCATGGCACGCGGCGCAGTGCTTCTTGTAGCTTGCGAGCACCGCCTCATCGGCACTGAAAGCAGGGGTGGCGAGGGTGACGGCGACAGCAGTGAGAATTAGAATTTGTTTCATCACGGGGTGAGTATGATCAGTTGACCTGAAACATGCAAGATGGTGTTTTGTGAAATTGGGTTATTATCAAAAGTGTTAAATCTACTTATGCAGATTCGTTTTCTGTGGAATTGAAGGGGTTTTGGGCATGAAAATCCCGGGTCCAGGCACCGTGTCGGGAGCTGGGACCCGGGAGATCGGGGGGTTACTTGGCGAACGCCTTGGCGTGGGCGACGAGGGCCTTCATTTCGGCCTCGTTCAGTTTTCCGGCGAAGGATTTCTTGAGTTCCTTGCCGGACTTGTCCTTGACGCCCTCCTTGAGGTTCTTGAGGGCCACGTCGTCCTTGATCTCGGCGACCACCTTCTTGTCGCTGAGATCCTTGACGCTGAGTTTCTTGCCCATGGTGGTCTGGCCCTTGCCATCCTTGCCGTGGCACGAGGCGCAGTGCTTGGTGTAATTCGCCGAGACCACCTCATCCGCGGCGAAGGCGGGGATGACGAGGGTGAGGGCGAGGACTGGGATGATCAGGTTCGTTTTCATGCTGGGAGGTGACTCTCCGTGGAATGGACGCGGCCCGCCCGCGTCCTATTCGAGCCGTCTGGATTCAGATTCCATTAGAAAAGATACTGGGTGGAAGCGTAGACGAGGTGGGCGTCGTAATCGTTGAATCCGCCGGAGGTCTCGCTTCGGCCGGAGTAGAAGCCGTAGCGGAGGCTGACCTTGAGGCGGGGGCTGATGCGGCGGATGAGGGACGCGAGCACGCCGTGTTCCTCGGCGCCGACGCCGAAGGATTGGGTGACGGCGGAGACGTCCCGGAAGTTGTCGGCGAGGTAGTAGTTGTACTGCAACTGCAGGTCGGTGCGGTCGTCGATGACGACGCCGGTGGTGCAGGTGACGTTGAAGTAGTCGTTATGGGAGTTCTGGACGGGCGAAGCGGGGTATGCGTCGACGGAGGCCGCGGGGGTCTTCGTGGTATCGAGGACGTAGTTCACGCCGGGCTGGAAATAGAGGCGCGGGATCGGGGTCCAGGTGATGGTTTCGCCGATGATGTGGGCGGTCTGCTCGGCGGCTTGTTGGCGGGCGAGGTTCTCGCCCTGCATCTCGATCGTGTTGAACTGGATGTCGTAGCGGGTGATGAGCGTCAGCTTGTCGATGGGGCGCCAGGTGACGCGAAGGTTGGCGTCGTCCGTGGTGAAGTTGTGGTTCTGGATGAACGCGGGATAGAGGCCCGAGCCGTTGACGTACGAGGCGGGGTCGTTGTGGAAGGTGTTCTCCCGCATCTTCCTGTAATACTGGGCGTGGACGTTGACCTGCGACAGCGGGTACCAGTTCGCGCCGACGCTGTACTTCTGGGAGAAGCGGTCGAAGTCGGTGTCGCGGTGGAGTTCGACCTCGCGGGTGGGGACGAAGGTTTCGGTTTCGAGCAGGTTGCCGTCTCCCTGGACCCAGTCACCGCGGGCGTAGACGAGGACGTTGGTGATGCCGGTGTAGCGGACCTCGAGTTGCTGGGAGAGGTCGAGCATGTCCTTCGAGCTGGCGGCGAGGCGGGCGAGGTCCTCGGCTCCGGTGTCGAGGCGGCTGGCGGAGCCGCCGGTGTTCTGGTCCTCGAGGCGGAAGGCGGGGACGATGGTGAGGGTGGGGAACGGGGTCCACATCAGGTTGGCGTTCCACACATTCTGGTCGAGCTGGGTGAGGCCGGACAGGCCGAGGAACCCAACGTCGCGACGGCCGTAGCTTGGGTCGTAGATGGGGTCGTAGTCGGCGCCGACGATGCGGCTGCCGGCGATCTGGGTTTCGAGGGTGGTGTAGGAGTACGCGGTGGTGAAGCGGACTTTTTCGCTGAGGGACGTCTCGACGAAGGCGCGGGCGCCGTAGAGGTCGGATTCGGACTTGGTGACCTGCGTGGTATAGCGGTCGGAGGCCTCGAAGGGTTGGCGGCGCAGGTTGAGGGAATCGTCGATTTCGTTGCGTTCGTAGGTGAACCCGGCGCCGACGGTGGTTTTTCCGAAGGTATGCTTGATGTCCAGGGCGATGGCGTCGTTGCGTTCGTCGAGGGAGCGGAAGGACGGTGCGATGCCGCGTGGGCCGACGCCGGTGAGGGTGGACGGTCCCCAGCTCAGGGAATCCTTGGTGCCATCACGCCAATCGTGGTCGTAGCGGATGGTGAGTTCCGGCTTGTTGGGGAGGCGGAGGCCGGCCTCGAAGAAGGTGTTGCCGCGGAGGACGCCGAGTTGGTCATCGTAGAGGTTGAAGAACTGGCCATTGGCGGGGGACCAGCCGCCGCTGCCGTCGTAGTAGTCGCGGTGTTCGCTGATGCCGCCTTTGACGTAGCCTTTCTCGGGGTCGGACCATTCGAGGCGGAGGCCGTAGTCTTCGTTGTCGAAGATGCCGCGGCCGTCGATCTTGAAGATGCCCTTTTTGCCGACGTCCTTTTCGTAATGGAAGGACTCGATGCCGCCGAAGGCCGTGGCGGGGAGGCTGGTGCGGCGCTGGGCGGCGGCTTTATTGCCGTCCACGATGAGGCCGCCTACTGAGGTTTCGAACCAGTTCCGGTAATCGCCGGGGGCGGCTTCGGCTCCTGGGGGGGCTTCTTCCTTCTTCGCGTCCTTGGGCTTGTCCTTCTCCTTGTCGGCGCCTTTGTCGGCGTCGGCGGCGGCGTCGGCGGGGACTGGGGTTTGGGGGGTGGTGGCGTCCGCGGCGTGGGCGGCTGGGGAGAGGATGGGGAGACCCAGCATCATCAGGCCCGAGAGGAGGGCGCAGAAGGTGCCGCGGCCGGCGATTTTGTTTTGGGGCAGGGATGAGGTTTTCATCGGCGGAGCGGGCTGGGGTTAGAAGCGGAGAGAATTGGAGACTTGGGAGCCGTGGACGGCTTCATGGCAGCCTGCGGTCCAGCAGGTGCCGCGGGAGAGGAACGGGGTGTGGTCGATGGCGCCGATGGCGATGCGGCCTGGGGCGGCCTGCTGCTGGAAGTGGCATTTCAGGCAGAGGACGGCGCTGCGCTGGGTGAGGAGGCGTTGATTGACGGAGCCGTGGGGGAGGTGGCAGGTGGTGCAGCCTTCGCGGAGGGCCTCGTGCTCGAAGACGTGGGGGCCGCGTTGGGCTTTGTGGCAGGAGATGCAGACGTCGCTGGCGGACATCATGGCCGTGCCGCCGCCTCTCATGGCATCGCCTTTGTGGGGGTTATGGCAGGCGGCGCAGCCGAGGCGGCCTTCCATGACCGGGTGGTGGTTGGGGAGGTTGAATTGCCCGCGGAGGTTGGAGTGGCAGGTGAAGCAGCTTTCGGGGTTGCGGCCAGGGTTGACGATGGTGCGGGCGGCGCCGCCGCTTTCGACGTGGGCGCTGCCGGGGCCGTGGCAGGATTCGCAGCCGACGTTCACGGCGTTGGTGCCGCGGGCGATGAGTTTGGCGTGGGAGGCAGAGGGGAACTGTTTGGTATAGGTCTCATGGCACTGGCTGCAGGCCTCGGAGCCCGCGTAGGTGGCGCCGCCGACGGTGGGTGGCATGACCACGGTACGGTTCTGGGTCGTGGCGCAGGAGACCGCGAACAGTGTTGCGACGAGGGCGACGGCGAGGGCCGCCAGAGCTCGGAGGTGGGGTCTGGGGTTGGGCCGGTCAGGCGCGGCGGTGGGGCTTGGGTTCATGGGCGTTCAGGGGGGGGTTGTTGAAAATGGGGACGAACGTTGAGTGCGCTACGAAGCCGGATTGGGAGGCGGGAGGGTGCCGCCTGTGAGGCGCAGGGGGCATGGGGACGTGACGCGTGGAACGTCGTCGCGCCTGGGGCAGCTGGGGCACATATCCGGTTTGAAGTTCCATTACTGCCCTCCGACGGGATGGGGCAAGAGGAAATCCGCCAACCGCTAATGGGGGAGCCCAGGGACTGTCGGTGCTCAGGGGGGGGTGGGTCAGGACCAGCGTCGGAAGTCCACGTGCGGAAAGACGGGATTTCCTGCTTCAAGCATGGCGAGCCGTTGTTCGTCGATCCGGGTGGCGGTCAGCTGCTCGTGGAGATCGATGAAGTGGAGCAGGTGATCCGTGACGCGCTGGCGGGCATAAGCCGGGCTTGTGCCGGTGCGCATGATGAACGGCCAATCGCTGGACTGGGCGAGGAGGAGTTCGCGGGCTGCCTGGTTGAGGGTGCGGCGTTCGAGGTCGGTGGGCTCGGGGAAGCGGCGGGCGATCTGGTGCATGCGCTCCATGGCGACGTCAAGGTGGGGCAGGATCCACTCGTTGGTTTCGTTGAGCCAGACGCGGTAATAGCCTTCCTCGCCCCACGATGATTCAGCGGGGGCGGCGACCTGTTGAACCGGTTGTTCGTGCAGGTATTGGGAGGGGGTGCTGAGTTGGAATGAATGCTGGTCGCAGGAGGCCTTGCGCACGAACAGGTCGAGGAACTCGGGGCCTTCGTACCACCAGTGGCCGAACAGTTCGGCGTCGTACGGGCACAGGACGATGGGTGGGCGGCCGAGGATTCCGGCGAGCTTCCGGGCCTGGGCGATGCGGGACTGGAGGAAATGGTGGGCGTGATCGTCAGCGGCGTGCCTGCCGTCAGCGGGGTGGTAGACTCCTTTTTCTCCACGGGCGTCGGTGCCGATGCGCCGGTACTTGATCCCGGTGAAACCGCGGAGGTCGGGGGAGGGAAGCGCGGGGCGGACGTAGTCGAACTCAAGGTCGAAACCGATGTCGCGGTAGAAGTCCCGGTAACGCGGGTCGCCGGGATATCCGGCATGGCGGCTCCAGACCTGCTTGGCGGACTCGAGGTCGCGACCGAAGGCGGCGAGGCCTGCGGGCGTGATCACGGGTGCGAAGACGCCGTGTCGCGGGCGAGGGGTGGCGTTGAGGAGCCCGTGGGTATCGACCACGAACCATCGCAGCCCGGCTTCGTGGAGGAAACCGTCAAGACCACGCATGTAAGCGCATTCGGGCAGCCAGATGCCGGCCGGGTCGCGTCCGAAGCAGCGGCGGTAGTCGTCGCGGGCGGTCAGGATCTGACCACGGATGGAGGAGGGGTGGGCGGCGAAGAGCGGCAGCAACCCGTGCGTTGCGGCAGTGGTCGCGATTTCGAGGATCCCGGCGTCCTGCAGTTCACGGAACGCGCCGACCAGGTCGCCGCCGCACACCTGCCACAGGCTTTGGAGGTCTTCGAAACGCTGGCGATAGAAGGAGGCGAGGTCGCGGAAGCCGGGTTCCCATTGGGTGCGGTACGTCTCGCGCGTGGCGAGGTCGAGGAGGGTATCGAGGTGGCGCTGGTACCTGTAGCGGAGCAGGTCGTCCTGCAGCATCGCGCAGAGGGTGGGGCTCAGGGTGAGCGTGATGCGGGCGGGGATGCCGTCGCGACGCCAGCCGCGCGCGACTGCGAGGAGAGGCAGGTAGGTCTCGGAAATGGCCTCGTACAGCCACGATTCCTCCAGGAACCGTTCGTGTTCCGGATGGCGCACGAAAGGGAGGTGGGCGTGGAGGAGCAGGGCGACGTGGCCTTGCATGGCGTCAGGATCGTGACGGCGGGTTGGGGTCATGGCCAGCCGCAACTGGAACTACCCGGATAGCCGGTCTCGTTATGCGTACAAAAGACCTGTCCCTCTATGATGTAAATCTGGAAAAAAGTCCAAGTTCCAATGGAATCCGGCATTCCGGTGGCGGAATGCCGGCGTTTCGGGACGCCAACGCTCGTGGGTGCGGCGGGTGGGGTCAGGCCACGTTTTCGGGCGAGGGCGGTCGCAGGGCGGCGTCCTGGGGGTGTGTCCCGACGCCGCCGAGATAAGTGCTCTCGCGTGAGAACGACAGTGCGGCGCTGCGTTGGTCGTGGGCGTCTGCTGCGGTGGCCACGATCGGCAGTGCGTATTGGCCGTCGGGCAGCGAGAACCGGTAGGTGAACGAGCCGTCGGGACGCAGTTGGATGCGGCGTCCGCCGATGGTGACGGTGGCGTCGGGTTCGGTGGCGCCGTAGACGATGAGTTCCGCATTCACTTCGAAGCGGAATCCGCGGCGTTGGGAGGGCGCACCGCCGAACGGGCTCGAGAGGCTCGACTCCGCGTGTCCGGGAATGCCGCCCGCGGCGCCGGCCTGTTCCGCTCGGAGTTGGATTTCCGTGGAGGAGATGCCGCGCACGAGTTGGCGTCGCAGCAGTTCGGTGATTTCGAGCGATCCGATCCAGACGCGGCGAACCTCGTCGATGTTGAGCACTTCCTCGAGGGCCCGCTCCTGTTCCGGGGTCCAGGCTGGTGTTGGCGCGGGCTGTTTCCCTCGCGCGGGGCGTGCGGAATTCTTCGGCAGCGAGGCGGGTGCGGAACCGGACGGGGCTGCCGTGGCGGACGTCGATCCTGCCTGGCCGAGGACTGCATCGAAAATGCCCCGATGGGTGATGGCGGCTTCCTTGACCAGTTC